>SLPQ01000231.1 GCA_007131925.1 Candidatus Brocadiia bacterium
CACGGACAGTGCCGGTGTGGCGACACGTTGTGCTTGCCTGCGCCTTGCTTGCGGTCTTTTCAGTGATGCTTCTTGTACTGATGACGCGGCTGCAGGCGCAGCCGGCGACGGCGCAGACGATGGAGGAGAGTTCTGCGTCTCTGCCGCCTCGGCAGGAGGAGGGGTCTCTTGACGGTGCTGAGTTACCTCCCATGGACGTGCTGCGGAGTGATTTTTCGCGTTTCAAAGGGTCGTCGTTCGCGCCGGTCTTCAGGACACGGTGGGAGCCACTTATGACGCCTGAGGAGATCGCCGCAGCAGAGACGATCGAGCTGTGGGAGGTGAGGGCCATATGGACAGGTGGCAAACTTAACGAGATGATTAATGCGGATCTTCATGATCCTGATCGCCTGGTGACGGCAATGATAGCTGCATGTGACGAGCTGGTCGCCTTTGTGGAACGCCCAGACGCCGTTGAGAGTGCGATAGACGCTTACGAGAGGACTCTGGCCGTTATGCACGACCCCGAGCGGGCAATTGAGCACTTTGGGCCGTGGTTTCGTTTACGATACCCTGATCTCACTGAAAACTTCCCAGCATTTAGCGCCGCATGGGCCATGCAGTCGCTCGACAGGCTGCTGGCAAGCGAACCGATGCGGGAGCGCTCGATTGAGCGTGCCGACGACCTCTTCGACATATTCATTAGGCGTGACCGGATTCTAAAAGCCGTAATTGAAGAAACCGGCGGAGATCCCTGGAACGATCTCCAGCGCTGGAAGTTGACGCAGGGCGCATTCATACTGGCCGACAACATCGCGCCGCAGCGTATCGATGCCTGGCTCCAGTTCAGGGGTACCGACAGGCGCAATGTCATGTGGGGCAATATGCCGGGCGGCACTGATGGGTTTTGGGAATTCATTGAACGGGATTTTTTGAACAAGTAACACGCCGCATGCGCCCTTGAAGACAGGATAGCGTTGTTTTCTGTAAAGCGGGAACCTTCTTGAAGCAGGTGTGCGTACGCAAGTATATATGTGACAGGAGGATACCATGCGTGGGAAATGGAGTGTTTTGAGCGTATTGTGCCTCTGCTGCATCTGTCTTGCCGCCGGCAGTGCGTGCCTGGGGGATGAGTCCGAATATCTTGCTTTGCGGGCGGCGTTTCATGACGGGAAGTATGATGAGGTGATTGTCTCGCTAGAAGAGCTGAAAGAACAGGGGCACACGGAATACCGCCTGCTGCGCCTGCTGGCCCGCGCGTATGGTGAGTCTTACGTGACGCATATAGGCGACGTGTTTATGGGTGGCGGGCGGCTCACTGACGACGATTTTCTTCTTGTGGACGATCTCGCCCGCCATTGCACAATTACTTATCAGGAGGCGATGGCCGCTGCTCCCGATGCATTCGAACGTGCAAGGACGGGCTCTGAGTGGTGGCAATACGCAGGCGGCGTATACAATGCCCACATCTCGGACGCCATTCGCGCCGCCATTGATCGCGACCGTGAATCTTCGACTCGGCCAAGCGAGATGCAGAAGCTCCAGCGCGAACAGTTTCACGTGGCGTTTCGAGCCGCGCTGGAAACTGACTCACCGACGGTTGCGTGGGTCGGCGACAGAAAGGACGAATTTGCAGCTTCCGCCGCTTATGAGTTTGCACAGCTGGCATGGATGGAGATACCGGATGATCATTTTGACCGCATGATTAAAGACTTGCCTGATTTCGTTGAAAAGCTCCTGCCGTCACCGGATCCCCCATCGGGGCCTGACTGTTATGCTGAAACGATTCGATGGTATCTGTGGGCTGCAATCACCTGCGAGCCGCCGGATGAGGTCGAGCGGATGATGATTGATGCGGAGATCGCTGCCTTTGCGGATGATATGAGACGTGTGTTTGATGAAGAGCTCAGCCACCCCGAACTCACGCAGGAGGGTGATGCGAGGGCTGCGGAGTTTCTGGCAGCGTATGATGCCATCAAGGACAACGTATTCTGCCCGTATTTCAAAGCAAAGAAGAGGCCGTATCAGGCGTTTTATGTGCGCCGTGGAATGGAGGAGTCCTTCAGGCAGCTCTCTGAGAATTGGCAAAGGGAGGTCGCCTGGCACGGCCGCTTGACGCAGGCCCAGACCGCGTATCAGCTCGACCGACCTGTGTTTGATCTCGGCGTGCGCTATGCCGTTTGGCACGCGGCGACGGAACACGCCATTCCGAACGCCCATGCGCGGGTACCCTTTTATGTGATCCCGGGGAGCGGCGGCGCGCTTAATGAAGCGGGATACTGGACAATGACCGTCGGCGGGGCCATGCCGTTTGAAGATACGGGACTTGTCGCCGCCAAGGTACGGATGTCCCAGCGGATCGCCGCGATAAGGGCTCAGCGTGACGTAGAGGGCGAATAGAGGAAATCATGCAACACACGAGCAGGAGGCTGTTGAGATTGCAGAGCTGACCACAGCCGGTTTTCTGGAAGGGCTGGCGCTTGCGCCGGCGCTCGTCGTGGTCGAAGGCAGGCCTGGTCTATCTTGAAAACTATGTATCTGCCGCAGCGAATTTGCAATGGCGAAAGAAACGACCGGCGGGCCTCCCTGCTGGCTGCCCATGCGGGCTGCGGCGCGAGTGAGGCAAGGGTGTTTGCCGCCGAGGTTCAAAGGAGGGGGTGAATGATGACCGGCAGAGGCGTTACCGTCAGGGCAGCCGATGCGGTCGTCTTGCCCCTGCACCACAGGCGAAAGGGGGCGCGGTGATGGCCGAGGGGGATGCTGGGCGGCCGGAGCCGACCGCCAACGGCAAGCGCGGCAATGGCTCTACTCGCTTGTCTCGGGCTCTTCAAAGGTGAAGACATCCTCGACCCGGCAGCCGAAACTCCGGGCAATGCGAAAGGCCAGGGCAAGCGACGGTGTATACCTGCCGGCTTCCAGTGCGATGATGGTCTGGCGCGTACAGCCCGAGAGCCGCGCCAGTTCTTCCTGGGTCATCTCACCGTGGTCAAACCGCAAACGACGAATGCAGTTGGTAATCTCAGGCATCGCCAGTCTCCACATGACGGCCGTAGAAAACCAGAATTGCCACGCTGTGCGTAAGGTAGAAGACAATTGCCCCTGCAATTGTAATGGCGGCGAACAACTGCACAGATACCTGCTCCTGCCTGAGCCAGGCGAAAGCCGCAAACCAGACTCCCATGCACCCGAGGATAAAGGCTACATATGAGGCCACAGCGGCAGCCAACGTGGCGCGACGGTTGATAGCAGCGTCTCGTTCATCGGCCTTTTCCTGCCTTTTAATCAGGGGGGCGAAAGCGGCCAGACCAAAGATGCCAAACGCACCCCATGCTCCTCGAAGCCCGAGCACCAGGGTCCACGCCGCAAACGCGACGCATGCCACCCCAAACACCCCTAATACAAACCATGCCCGTTTCTGTTCTGCGTTCATTGAAAGCCTCCTGTACTGCCCGCATGTAATTGCATTGTGACATATGGTATGGCATACAATACGTAATGTCAAGCCTGTATGACAGTTTTCTGAGATTTTTTACTTTCTCTATACGTGAACAGGTCTAAATGCTGCGCAATGGCGAGATCAGCGCCGAAGTTACGGTATCTCGTGCGTGACCGGCATCGTCAAGAAACTCTTTTTTTTCGAGAGAGCATTTTTCTCTTTACAGCGGCAGGAAAAGGACTACTATGTAGCGCGTAGTATGTAATGCATAGGAGCAGTTATGAACGGATGGATCACTCAGCTGCGCAAGGGC
>SLPQ01000252.1 GCA_007131925.1 Candidatus Brocadiia bacterium
ATGGAGAGCATCTCATGACATGTCCGGCGAATCTGCAGGGCTTGCAGGTAGCCGCGCACCAGCTCAATATTCGTGGCCTTGTCGCAGCGGTAGTCTCCCTCGTAACGCGGAAAGAAGGGTGCAAGCTCCTGGCGCAATATAAACGAGTTGACCGCTTTTAGGTCGCTGTCGGAACCCTCATAGTCGGCAAGCGCGGTTATATCCACGTAGTCGAGCGCCGCAAGGGTAAAGAAATGCAGGATGTGCGACTGCAGGTAGTTTGATCCCAGAAGCAGATTTCTGACCAGCCTGCCGTTGGTCGGGATTTTGTCAGCGACGCCCAGCGCATCATCAAGGCACCTGGTGGCGGCTGTTCCATGCGCGGTGGGGCACACACCACATACGCGCTGGGTAAGTCTCACTGCGTCAAGCGGATGCCTGTCGAGCAGGATATTCTCAAGGCCGCGAAACATCGTCCCGATGCAGCGCGCGTCCTTTATCATACCGTCCTCGATGACCGCCTCTACCTTCATGTGGCCTTCGATACGCGTTACCGGATCAATGCTTATAGCCTGGCCGCTCTTGCCAGGTGATTGGGCTCTGCTGCTCATGAATGTCCTTTCCTCGCCATTCCGGCTACTTATTCGGCGCCCTGGTCGCCGAGTACCTGGAAACGGGCCAGTCTCTCTTCTTCAATCTTCCTGTAAAGGGGGCTCAGATCGTCCGGGAAGCCAGGCTCGACACAGCCATGGCAGGGGCTGCCGGCGCCGACGCACCAGTTGGTGCCGCTGTTCCACATGCGGGTCGGGCAGTCGGCATAAGTGACGGGCCCCTTGCAGCCGAGCTCGTAGAGACAGCCCGCGTCACCAAATTTCCTGGCAAATCGTGCCGCATCAAAATCCGCCCTGCGCGGGCACGTCTCATGGATCTGCTTGCCATAGTAGTCAAGCGGCCTGCTGATCTCATCAAGCCTCGATGCGACATGCTCCAGGCCATGCATCGCTGTGGCCACCAGCGTCCCGACAAACCAGTCAGGATGTGGCGGGCAGCCCGGGATGTTCACAATGGGAGTGCTGATGCCTTCACGAGCAAGCAGCTCAGGCATCGAAATGGCTCCTGTGGGATTTGGTGCGCCGGCAGGTATCCCTCCATATGCGCTGCATGTGCCCATAGCGACGACGAGCGCGGAGTCCCTTGCGAGCTCTGCCGCGACGTCGCGAACGGGTCTTTCCTGCCCGTCCTGTTCGCCGAGCGTAGCAAACATGTCGCCGGCGACCGGCAGGGAGCCATCCATGACAAGGACATACTTGCCCTTGTCCTTTACGGTCTCGTCATGAAGCACATCGAGTACCTTTGCTCCGCTTCCGGCCATGGCTGTGGCCAGAAACCTGATCGACAGGTGCTTGCCGGCCGCCAGTTCACGCAACACTATGCTGGATGCGCCAGGGGAAAAGGAATTGAGCAGCGTCACTACACATCCACTGCAGGCGGACCCCTGAAGCCATACCGCCGGTATTTCAACGATTTCTGGCATTCCCTGCTCCTTGAGATGGCGCTCGATCATTAATACAGATGTTTCCTCCTCAGAACACTTGCGGCGCAGTTTCGATGCTGAGCCAGGCGAGACAAGCTGTGAAGTCAGACAATTGCCGTATGTCTTGAAAGCCGCCTGCACCTGATAAAGCAGGTCACCCGCACCACCGCGCTTTATAATAGCAAAGAACATGCCAAGAAGCCCTGGCGCCCGATAATCTGCTCAATAGGCCTGAAAACACCTGTTTTTGCCCGGGCGCTGCCCTTTTATATCCGCGCGTTGACGACATTTCGGCCGTCGCCAGCAAGGCAGTGCGTTTCTGGCGGCATGTACCCGCGTCCGGGGAAGCGTAAGATTACTTATAGCAGGAGGTTACGGCTGATGGCATCACCGGGGCCAGAGTGTATGCCCATTTATCGGCAGGTGTATGTCATTGATTCTCTTGATTTACTTCCAAATAAGCGCACAACCGCTGCTTTTGACACGTTGGCAGGCATGCTCGGCATGCGTCCTCAGACGGCATGGCTTTTGCAAGGCAGGAGTTGGGGCACATGTGAACAACCTTTTTATGGGAGGAGGAGTGTGATGTCGAGGAAGGTGGGATCGGATATAGAGATATCCCGGGCGGCCACGGTCAGGCCGATTTCCGAGATAGCTGCGGAGGCTGGAATACAGCCCCAGGAGCTCGAACCTTACGGTGATGTCAAGGCGAAGGTCAAGCTTGAGATCCTCGATCGTGTCGCGAAAAATCCGCAGGGCAAGTACATTGACGTAACAGCCATAACCCCGACGCCACTGGGAGAGGGCAAGACCACAACCTCCGTAGGGCTTACACAGGCCATGGGGCTGCTCGACAAAAACGTCCTGTTGTGCATTCGTCAGCCATCTATGGGACCTACCTTCGGAATAAAGGGTGGGGCTGCAGGCGGCGGCTACAGTCAGGTAATACCGATGGAGGAGTTTAACCTTCACCTTACAGGCGACATTCACGCCGTATCCATCGCGCACAACCTCCTCTCAGCGGCTATAGACGCCAGAATCATGCATGAGGAATCCCTCACCGATAAGGCCCTTGAGAGGCTGGGCACCAGGCGCCTCAACATCGACCCCTACAGCCTGACGTGGCGACGCGTCATGGATGTAAATGACTCCGCGCTTCGCAATGTAATAGTGGGGCTTGGCGAAAAGACAGACGGCCGCCCGAGACAGACCGGCTTCGACATATCGGTCGCATCAGAGATCATGGCGATTCTTGCGCTTGCGACTGACATGGCCGATATGAGAGAGAGGCTCGGAAGGATTGTCATAGGAACTGACAGGAAGGGCAATCCCGTATCCGCCGAAGACCTCAACGTCGCCGGCGCCATGGCCGTTCTGATGAAGGATGCGATAAAGCCCAACCTGATGCAGACGCTTGAGGGGCAGCCCGCATTTGTACACGCTGGGCCATTTGCGAACATAGCTCATGGCAACTCATCGATCATAGCCGACAGGATCGCAGTGCGGCTGGCGGATTATGTTATCACCGAGTCGGGATTCGGCGCTGACATCGGGATGGAGAAGTTTTTCGACATAAAGTGCCGTACATCCGGCATCATCCCGAACTGCGTGGTACTCGTGGCTACCATAAGGGCCCTGAAGATGCACGGCGGTGGCCCCAAGGTGACGCCGGGCAAGCCTCTTCCCCCCGCCTACGTGGAGGAAAATCTCTCCCTTCTGGAAAAGGGCGTGTGCAATCTCGAAAGAAACATCGAGATCGCGCGAATGTTCGGCGTGCCGGTCGTGGTGGCGGTAAATCAGTTCCACACGGACACCGATGCCGAGGTGGAGCTGGTAAGGAAGGCGGCTGAAAAGGCCGGCGCCGAGGCCGCCGTGCCCTCCAACCACTGGGCCGAGGGAGGCAAAGGCTCCGTGGAACTTGCCGAGGCGGTCGTAGCGGCGTGCGAAAAGCCGAGTGATTTCAAGCTTCTCTATCCATCGGAGATATCGATTAAGGAAAAGATAGAGACCATCTGCAAGAAGGTTTATCTGGCTGCCGGTGTCACTTACGAGCCACTGGCCGAGCGACAGATACAGCACTATGAGAAATCGGGCTTCGGCGATCTGCCGATGTGTATGGCGAAAACGCACCTTTCGCTCTCGCATGACCCCGCCCTCAAGGGTGTTCCGAAAGGATTTACCGTGCCCATCAGAGAGGTACGCGCCTC
>SLPQ01000086.1 GCA_007131925.1 Candidatus Brocadiia bacterium
CAGCAGCAGTACTGATTGCAGCTTTCGGGCATTTCTTATCGATGCTGCACTTTGCGGGCGTATCGGCTCTCGGCTTTACCTGGGGCCCGCATACTATCTTAATACCGGTTTTCTCGCTCATATTTGCGACTGTGGCATACTTTGCGATCATGACGGGCAGTGACCTCTCAAAGCTGACCCGAATTCTCAATGTCGCCTCGGGCCTGCTCGTTGCGCTATCTCTCGCCAGCATCGGCAGCCAGCTTTACGCGGCGCGCGACGCCATGCGCTATAGAACCTACGACGCTCCGATCGAAGTGGCAGCCAACCTCACATCGGAGGAGATGGCTGCACTGCCACGAATCTTTTACATAGTGCTTGACGGCTATGCCCGCAGCGACAACCTCAAGGAGCTCTTCGGCTATGACAACAGCGAGTTTATCGATGGACTCCGGTCGAGAGGCTTTTACATAGTAGAAAACGCACGTGCCAACTACTCGCACACTACTTTGAGCCTGTCTTCTGCGCTGAACATGAAGTATCTTGATAGCGTGGCCGAGGAAATAGGGACCGACACGAGAAGCCAAGACCCGTTGAGGAGGATGATAGCTCAGAGCGATGCCCGGCGCTTTCTTGCACAGCGCGGCTACAGGTTTGCGTGTCTGTCCTCTCGATTCTTTGCCACTCAGATTGAAGATGCAGACATGTACCTGTCACCAGACGGCTTGCGCGAATTTGAGACCGGGCTTATCGGGACCACGCCTGCCGGATCCCCCTTCAGGCAGCGCGCCAGGGATCGAGAGCGCACATTGTTTGCCCTGGAAATGCTGGGCGACCTTGCTGCGTCTCAAAAGCCACTTTTTGTGCTCGCTCACATCCTGCCGCCGCATCCGCCTTTCGTCTTTCGCAGTGACGGTACCGATCCGGGTGACGATCGATATTTCTTCCTGGAAAGCGCAAATCATCTTATCCGCGAAGGCAAGCTGACCCGCGATCAGTATATCGCCGGATATCTCGGCCAGGTGGGTTTTATCGAAAAGGCAATCATCGACTGTATAGACCGCATCATCGAGACTTCACCCGTACCTCCGCTGATAATACTGCAGTCAGATCACGGCTCAGGCGTCTTTCTCCATCACGAATCAATCGAGGGCACATACCTGCAGGACAGGCTCAGCGTGCTGAGCGCCTTTCACCTGCCTGATGGCGGCTGCGAGCATCTTTACGACTCGATGACGCTCGTAAACACATTCCGGGTCATTTTCAGCCACTATTTCGACGCTGACATGCCACTTCTGGAAGACCGCTCCTACTACGCAACCGCCACTCACCCATTCAGGCATACAGACGTCACGGAAATGCTCGGCGACAAGGAGGACCGTGCGC
This sequence comes from Candidatus Brocadiia bacterium, assembly GCA_007131925.1. Lineage (GTDB taxonomy): Bacteria > Planctomycetota > DG-23 > SLPQ01 > SLPQ01 > SLPQ01. The sequence goes on from SLPQ01000086.1 coordinate 1,366, forward strand.
GACTGAAGCGGCTTCAGAATATGGATTATTTTCCTGATGATATTGAGATTGACGCCCGCGACGACAGGTAGAAGTACCCCAAGCGCCTGAGTGGTCTTTATTGCCTGCATTTCGAGGCAGGCAGTCTCAGGCTCGATAATAGTCAGCAGAACTCTTTCGCGTTTTGGCATCTACGATGGTCTGAAGGTGCAGAGCCGCTTACCTTTAGCTGCTGCACTGGTCAGGATGGCACAGATCTCACATGCCTCGGTGCACGGCTCATTGTGTACATCTGACTGGTGCACAATCGAGTTTCATTGCCACTGCCAAGGTGGTAAAATCGTGCACGTTGCATGTCTCTTAAAGGGAGCGCTGCAGGCAGCTTGACCAAGATCCACGAAAAGAGCGGCTCTGGGCCGCCGCCAGCTACAGCGAGAAAGCGCGTCATCGCATATCTCCTGAATGCTGCGGCTTTCCTTCTTATTGCGGCGTCAGCACTTGGTGTAATGCTTCTTTGGCGGCCCGCACCACCCGGCTCGGTGCCTTCCCGGCTTGACCTTGCAGACGCAATACATTCCGCGGGACTTGCCGGAGCTGCAATTGAGCTGACCTTTTTCGGGCAGGCGGCGTTTACCATCGGCCAGCAGGAGCTTGCAGACATTGCTTCGGCCGCTCTGGTAGCTTCTCGGGCATTGGCTGGTGCGAATGGTCAGTCGTCGCATCCAGGAGTGCCGCCTGAAGTTGAGACCCTTGAAGGGATCGCAATAGGCACGGATGAGGTCTTACTATGCCTCAGGCTCAGGCGGCGCCTTGCACTGTACGTTACTATCGGTGGGAGGCTCTTGCACCAGGGTGACGGAGGCCTTGACTTCTCCCTTAGCAGCGCCAGAATCGGCCTCGTACCGCTGCCGGCAGGCTGGGTGCGCCGCTTCTTGCACCCGGGCGACTTTGAACTGCTCAACCCGGAGGTGACAGGCTTACGGATCGACGAGTTGATCCAGCAGCAAGGCAGTATCGAGCTTGTGCTCAGCGTCATTGATGACTATGAAGGGAGCGAATGTGAAATCGATACTTGAGGCCCTTCAGTCGGGCCTGTATATCGGCGATGGCGCAATGGGCACACAGCTGATGGAGCTCGGCCTCGCGGCAGGCTCATGCGCTGAGATCTGGAATATCGAGCGCAAGGCGGATGTCGTGGGGGTACTTGCCGCCTATAGGGAGGCCGGCGCTCAGGCGCTGATTGCCAATACATTCGGCGGGAGCCGTTGGAAGCTCAAGCTCTCAGGCCTTGAAAGAAGCGTGCACGAGATAAACGTCGCTGCTGTGGAGGCCGCCCGCGAGGCTGCTGACCGATCCGCATGGGTTTTTGGCGACATGGGACCAACCGGCAGGCTCGTTGAGCCCCTCGGAGCCGATCCTCGCGAATCATTTGTCGATGTCTTTCGCGAGCAGGCCGAGGCGCTTGCCAGTGCCGGCCCGGATGCGATAATCCTGGAGACCTTCGGCAGTCTCGACGAGATCCTTGCCGCGCTCGAGGCGGCAAAGTCGACGGGCCTTCCCGTGATAGCCTCCATGACCTACAGCCGTGACGCTTCGGGCGGCTTTCGCACGATGATGGGCGAGGAGATCTCGGCGGCGGCAGCGGCGCTGGTCGAGGCAGGCGCCGATGTCATCGCCGCCAACTGCGGCACTGGGCCTGCTGACTACGTTGAGATAACCGCGGCTTTAGTCGGGGCCGTGCAGCTTCCTGTTATGGTTCAGCCTAACGCCGGCGTGCCGAGGCTCAGCAAGGGGCGGACAGTTTTCCCAATGGGACCCGAAGAGATGGCTGCCTTCGTCCGGCCGATAGCCGACGCCGGTGCGCGTATAATCGGCGGGTGCTGCGGCACGACTCCCGCGCACATCCGGGCGATGAGGGCTGCCGCATCACTGTCCGGCTGAGAAGGCGGCGGCGCCCTGCAGGTCCTCAGCGACCTTTCGGGCGACGTCGAAGGCGGCATCCGGGCGGGCAAGCGCCCGCGCCGCCCGGCTCATCGCGGCCAGGGCGTCGGGGTCGGAGGCGAGTCGCTTCACTTTGTAGACGAGGTTGGCCGTCGAATTGGCCCGAATCGCGGCGCCGTTTTCGAGAAGATACGTCGCGTTTCGCTCTTCCTGGCCGGGTATCGGCTTCCAGATGACCATCGGCAGCCCCATAGCAAGGCACTCGCTCGATGTAAGGCCTCCGCTCTTGGTGACCATGAAGTCACTTACCGCCATCAGCTCGTGCATATTGTCGACGTAGCCGAATGGCACAAGAGCGCCGTTGGAGCCTGCGGCCGCATCGCCAAGGAGCTTTTCGAGGCGGCGGTTGCGCCCGGC
>SLPQ01000254.1 GCA_007131925.1 Candidatus Brocadiia bacterium
CGGCAGGAAAAGGACTACTATGTAGCGCGTAGTATGTAATGCATAGGAGCAGTTATGAACGGATGGATCACTCAGCTGCGCAAGGGCCTGGTCGAGCTGGCCGTTCTGAACATCCTGGCAGCCGGCGAAAACTACGGCTATGAGATCGTACAGCGCCTTCAAGATATCGAGGAGCTGACGGTCACCGAAAGCACTGTCTACCCCATACTTTCCCGCCTTACGAGTGAGGGGCTCCTGAAGGTTCGTGTCGCGTCTTCGCCCCAGGGGCCGCCGCGGCGCTACTTTTCGCTGACGGTGATCGGGCGGCACCGGCTGCGTGAGATGAACGACTACTGGGACGAGCTTAATGCCTCGCTGGTCACATTGCGCGTGGAAAGAGAAAGGAGACAAGCGTGATGCCGCTGAAAAAGGAGGTTGTCAAGGAGATCAGGCTGTACCTGGAAAGGGCCGCCGTCGAGCTCGGCGGGATGGACGCCGGTAAGAAGGACGAAATCCTTCGCGACGTCGAGTCGCACATCTATGCTGCGCTGGAAAAGCACGGTGGTGATCCAACCATCGACGATCTCAAGGTGGTGCTTGCCGGCATGGAGCGTCCGTCTGCCTGGGCACGGGAGTCAGCCGGCGAGAGCACCGTCCGCGAGCCGCGCGCATGTTGCGAGCCAAGAGCGGTGGAGGTGTCGTTTTCGTGGGCGGCCATCGCAAGCGGCTTAACCGCGCCCGTCACGCTTGCACTCCTTGCCATAGGAGTCCTGGCCGACTCGACACGCCACATGGTATGGACCGCGGGCATCGGTGGGCTCACCACGGTTCTTGCGCTTGTGGCGCTCTCGAAGATCCGGGTGGCGAGGGGGGCAGTGATGGGGCTGCCGCTGGCCGTAGCGTGCGCAGTGCTCTTTCCCGTCACCGTCGCTTCATTTCTAATCTTATGGGTCGCCGCGGAAATGGAGGACTCCCTTCATGCGTCCCTCAACGAAAGCGAGCTTGCCGCGGCGCAGGTCGTCATTTACACGCTCATGCTGGCCCTGATAATGCTTTTCGCGGTGTGGACCTTCCGGCGTGTATGGCGATGGGCCGCCCGGCCACCGGCGCATGGCGAGGCGTTTTAGCGTGGGGCCAGGCATGAGCGTTTGACGGGGGTATGAATGTCCGATTGACTGGAGTACGACAATGAGCAATACAAGGGAAATCGAAAGGGCTGTCGGCCGGTACCTGGAAGAGATGGCTCGGGAACTCGTCGGTATGGACGCCGCTGCAAGGGACGATATCCTTCGCGACGTCGAGTCGCACATCTACGCCGCGCTGGAAAAGCACGGGGGCAATCCGACGATCAAGGATCTCAAGGTGGTGCTTGCCGGCATGGAGCCTCCATCCGCGTATGCCAGGGAGGCTGGCGCGCCTTCACCGCGCACGGCTGCTGCAGAGACAAAGCCCACTATCTCCAGGTGCGCCGTCGTTGCAGCGGTGATCTCGCCCATCAGTCTTTTGGCGTGGCTCATGTTTTTTATGGCTTTCTTTGTGGGTGGCAGGCCGATCGTGGGCACCCCGGCATCCTTTCCCGAGCCGATTGGCATGCATGCCCGCCATAGTGTGGGGGTGGCAGGAATTGTGTTTCTGGGCCTACCCGTGATGGCTGCAGCTGGCATATTGACGACAGTGCTTGGTCTAATTGCAATATCTCAGATACGCTCCTCGCGCGGACGACTTACCGGCATGCCGCTTGCCGTTACAACTGCCCTTCTCTATCCGCTCATTCTGCTGATGTTCCTGATTACGATTGGTACGGGCCACGCCGCTCGCCTGTTCGCGCGCGCCGACATGTCTATGCCTGAGCTACAGAACCTGGTCAGCGCCGCAGCCTGCCTTGGCATCCTGATCGCCATAACGGCGGCGGTAATCACATATCGCGGGGTGTGGCGATGGGCAACCAGACCACCACAACCAGGGGAATTCACTTGAACTGCTGCCCGCGGCGGCTGCGGACCGGTTGCGCTAAGGGCTCGCCGAAGGTCACGGCGGATTAAAGGCGTATGAGTCGCACGCTGGACTGCTCAAGGGGCGGCCACGCCGACGCCGCTGGGGGAGTCTACCAGTGAAATGGGCCCTTTCCAGTGCAGGTGCGCCTGGCCGTCACTCATGATGCACATATGACGAGCGCCGCCTGAGCGACTCGCCTGCCAGGCCACATCACGATTGGCGAGGGATCCCCCAGTCAATCTGTCGGAGTGTACCCGTATGCGCCTATGTCGATAGCGCCGCTCCTCGGTCGCTCCTGGATGCCCTGGTGCTTGACGTACTGATACAAAACGTCGTGCTCAGGCAGGACCTCCGAATGCAGCTCCGTGCCGGCATTGCGGCAGGGAGAGTCAGCGGTCAGGCGGAAGTCATCTGCCGCAAAGTCCACGAAGCCGGGATCGCTGCCGGTCACCGAAGTGCCGTCGTCATTTACCGTGCCGCCGCCGAGGACGTAGCCGGTCTTTACCCAGTTGTGGCTCATGTTGGTCAGGCCGGTCGAATCGCCCTTGTTTATCTCCTGGTTGCTTCCAGGGGCCGTGGTGTAGATTATGTTGTTGCGAACATCCAGCGTGCCCGAGTGGCTTGCACGCACGAGCGTGTTTGTTCCGGAGCGCGTGGAGATGACGGTATTATTGTAAAAGTATCCATTCGCGCGGGCTACGCTGCCCCCCTCGGTGCCGAAATGCATGATCTCCCGGTTGCCGTCTCCCCGCTCGATGAGGATATTACCGTAAATGAAGGCATTTTGATAGGAGGGGTGATTGCCTACAGCGCCACCTGACTGCACGATGTCGAGCTGGCGGTTGCTCCTCTCGATCCAGTTGTAGCGCACGACCATGCCGGCGGAGCGGTCTTTGAGGTTGTTGCCGCGGCAGCCCGCTCGAAGCGGCCCGTAATGATTGAACTGAAAGGTAATCCCGATGCTGCTGGTGTACGAGTTGTGCTGGTAGATGCTGTTTGAAATGCCATTATCATAGATATAACAGCCCTCAAGAAGAACGTTTCGGGATCCGGACGCCGTGAAAAAGCCGTTCCCGCAGTCTCGCATTGTGACATTGCGGATGACGATATTCTCGCCGGTCTCGACGTAGATCGCAGCTGCGTTGGTCCGGTACTCGCCCCTGCCTGAGCGACCGGTGAAGTGGAAACCAGGGCGGGCGCTCCGGATGTCGAGATTTTCCACTACGATGTAGCGGGGCATCGGGTTTGACGGGACATTCGAGCCGCCGATCTTGATGACACCGCGGTCTTCGTTCCAGAAGTTAAGCTCGGGGCGTGTAGTCGCGTCACGACCGTCTATAACGGGAAGCTCTCCGCCCGGACCGGGCACGCCGCTGACGGTAATAGGTGCATCGGCCGTGCCCTGACGGTTGATGACCCATTTTTCCCTGTAAGGCTCGCTGCGCCAGTGGATCCGCACGGTGTCGCCCGCGACAAGTGACTCCCACGGCACGTCACCTATGTTCTCATAGGCTCTGCCTGGGCCGACCTCGTAGACTGTTGCATCAGCTCTCAGGGCAGGCAGAAAAAACGCAGCAGAAAAAGCACACAGCAACACGAATTTTGTGGCCCATCCGCGCTCGTCAAGTCGTACCATCGTATGGCCCTCCCGGCCTGTATCCTTTTGAGTGCGTCAGAACAAAGGGCAAAAGGGCTCTTAGTAACATGTGCCATCATGTATGAGCCC
>SLPQ01000089.1 GCA_007131925.1 Candidatus Brocadiia bacterium
GAGATAAGCGCAGGGTGGCCGCAATTTCGCGCGGTTGCATTCGGTGACAGTGGAGAAGCCGTCTATGACGGATCAAAGGCGAGCGATGGCTCGCGTGAAGGGGCTTTGGCCTTTCTAAGGATGTTTGAGTCGGGCCGGATGCCCTATCCCTACGATACCCTCGACGTGTCGACGCGCGTCTTGGTCGCCATTAACGAGTCCATGGACTCTGGCGGCGCGGAGGTCCCCATAAAGTGAGCGGCGCGCCGGGTCTCAAAGGGACGGCGAATACTGCTCAGCGGGGGTGGTACCCGCTCTTGAGCGCACCTCGGCGGTGGGCAAGGGGTGCCTTGAGAGTAATGCAAGTGCCTGATCCGGGCATGCTTTGGATCTTCATGGATCCGCCGGCGGCTTCCATGCGCTCCCAGATGCTGAAAAGCCCCAGCCCCGAGTGCGCAATCCCGGCCTGCAAGTGCTGCTGGTCAAAACCAACACCGTCGTCGCTTACCTCGATGCAGATGCCCCGGGTGTCTCTTGCAAGTCGCACATGCGCCTCGGTTGCCTCGGCATGCTTGATCACATTCAGCAGCAGCTCACGAACGGCGTGGTATAGGAGTATGGCAGTGGCCTCATCGGGCTGCGCGGCCTCTGCATCGATCTGAACCGTCAAATAGAGATCATGGCTGCCCTTCATCTGCCCGGCAAGCCACTCCAGGGCAGCAGCAAGGCCGTCCTCGCGCAAGACGGGTGGGGAAAGCTCAACAGCCAGCGACCGGCAGCTGTCGATGGAGTCCTGCAACAGGTCCTCTATCTCCCGGATTGCCTCAGCCGAGCCTTCCATGCCCCGGCGGCCGATGAGGGAGACCTTGAGCTTGGCCGCCACCAGCATCTGCTGGACATGGTCGTGCAGTATGCCCGAAAGGCGCTTTCTTTCCCTCTGCTCGACGTTCGAGAGCTCGCTGTTGAGCAGGCGCAGTTGTGCGGCGCGACGCTCCAGGGCAGCGGTGCGCTTTGCGACCTTCTGCTCGAGTGTTTCGTTGAGCTCGCGCAAGGTCTCCTCGGCACGCTGGCGCTTCAGAGCCATGCCGATCGATGCACATATCTGCTCGAGGAACTGTATGGTGGTAGGCGTAAATCGACCTGGCCGCGAGTCATTTAACTGCATCAGGCCCACTACCTCTCCCTCGGCCTTTATGGGCACGAGGGCTATCGACTCGTAACCTGTTTGAATGCAAGTGCCTCTCACCTCGGCTCCGAGCTGCTCGGCGGTATACTCCGCTGCCAGCAGTGAGGCGCTGTTGGTCCAGAAGCTGCCAGCATCGGTGTAGAAGGGCATGGCCGCATCTGTCCCACCTGTGAGTATGGCTCCGCAGATGCACTCAAGGACCACCTGGCCGTCGGCCCCTCGCGCGGGCTTGCCGTCGAAGCCGAGCTTGCATAGATGCCGCTCCGCCTCGACAAAGCGCGCAGGAAAGCCCTCGGTCAGGTAGTAGGGAAAGTCCTGCCCCTTCTTCAGGCGCAGGCCAACAGCCTCAAAGCCGGTAGTACTCCTGATGAGGCCGGTAATGATTGCGAGCGTCTCCTTGCCTCGGTCCGGCCGGTTCAACTCCTCCAGGAGGCGGGTGTTGAGCAGATGGTACGACTCGTACTGGCGGTGCTCGGTCACGTCAAGGCCTGTGCTGATGTAATGCTCGACAGCCCCATCGGCCCCGGTAATCGCGCTGATCGACCAGAGGCCCAGACGCAGGGTGCCGTCGGGCGCTCTCCAGAAGCCTTCGTATCGGCCGGGCTCGCGGGCGCTGAGATTTCGGAAGGCCTGACGTACCTCGTCGGTGCTCTGCGGCATGGCGAAAACATCCCAGAAATGCACGCCCCTCACATCTGCAAGGGTGCAGCCGACGCCATCTTCACAGGCATTGTTGATGCGCTCTATGCGGCACTCGGCATCCATCACAACCACAAGTGCAGCACTTGTATCGAGGATGGTTGATGTGAAGTCGCGTTCGAGCCGTATAACGTTTTCGGCGCGTCTTTGATCAGTGACGTCCATGCCGTAAACGTTTACATAGCCAAAGTCACACACAGGGGCAAATACGAGCGCACAAATGCCCCCGGCGTGCTCGACCTCGGCGTGAGCGGCCTTGCCGGAGTGCAGCGCATCCTCTACCACCGCGGCCCACGGCGGCGGCAGGGTGTCGCCGCATCGGCAATCCCACGCATCGAGAAGCATCTCTGATGCCGCGTTGGCGTATGAGATTGTCCCGTCTGCAAGAATGCGCAGTACGGGGTTGGGGTTTTCCTCCGGGAATCGAGCCAAAGCAGCTATCACACGCTCGCTGTTTTTTCGTTCAAGAAAGAGAGCGTACAGTCGCGCCAGGCGCCGCACAACCGCGACGTCCCGCTCGGTGTAGCCATCGGGGGCGTTGGCCAGGGCTATAAGGCCGAGAACAGTACTGCCAATATACGCCGGTGCCGCCAGGAAGGTCGAAATCTGTATGTGACCCTCCGGCAGACCTTCTGCGCCGATGTGAGAAGACGGGCTGTTTGTGAAAAAAGCTTCGCGTGTGTTGAGACAGTGCCCCCACAGAGAGCCGTATGTGCCGTCTTCCCTGCGTGGAAAGACGGACTGGATTTGCTCCATGTGGCAGTCTTGCATCATGCCGGTCAGGGTGTGGCCGATCATGTCACCGGTATGAGGGTCTGCTGCGGCGACCACACCATGCCTGCTGCCGGAGAGAGCCTTAGCGCGATCGAGGATCAGGGTGGCAACCTCTTCCACGGACGTGTCAGGCCGCACGAGCGCTGCGGCCAGCTCGCCCAGGGCGCGGCTGACTGGTGATTCCTGGTCGGAAACTCCGGGTGGGGCACCTTCGGGAAGATGGCTGTCAGGATTCACTGTTGCCTCCGGATCACACTCTGTGCCCGACACCATTTAGACGACTCACGCGGCGTGTGCGTGGTACTTACGCCGCCGTCCCGCGATACTGCAGCTGCAACCGCGCTCTTACAGCAAGCCGACATAGTGACGGGGATGACCGGCCCGGCCCGCAATCAGGCATCACACTGGCAGGCCCCTGGCAAATCACAAATCCCCCGACTGACTTATGTAGACCGCTTGCTGCGCGCCGCCCTACGCATCCTTTCCTTCCCGGCGCCATTATATGTCGCTTTGACGCAAAGAGTCAAAGAAAAAAGTAACATTCTTGCACGTTTGCCAGTGTCGTGCATTCACAGCGTCGGGCAAGTCGGGTCCGACGGTCTCTCTACAGAGCGTCTGCATAAACTTCTTCGCGAAGTGGATTGTCCCCTTTGTGGAGCAACCATGCCGCAATTTGGGTCTTTGCTTGACAGGGACTTCACTGCGCAATAACGTTGATGCCCGGTACTGCCGATGACATGGCGGCGGCAAGCCGCACCGATAGTTGACGGATACTGGTACGAGAAAGGGGCACACTATGGAAGCGATGCTGCAACGCCTGCAGGAACTGGTTGCCGAGTATGGCATGAGCGTATTGGGCGCCGTGCTGATAGCGGTCATAGGTTACTTTGTGGCCCGTGTACTGACCGACGTATTGAGGCGGATGCTGAAGAGGGCCAAGGTGGACGCAACTATATCCTCTTTTATCAGCAATTTCGCTTACGTGGCGCTGCTCATCTTTGTCGTGATAGCGGTCCTTGCCAAGCTTGAGGTGTCGACGACGCCACTGGTGGCGGTCATAGGCGCGGCCGGCCTCGCGGTGGGCTTTGCCCTGCAGGGGTCGCTTGCCAACTTTGCCGCGGGCATACTGCTGGTTATCTTCAGACCGATAAAGATCGACGACTTCGTTGAAGTAGCCGGAGTGCTCGGCACGGTCGAGGAAATGGACATACTGAACACGAGACTGAGAACTCCCGATAACAAGGCGGTAATCATCCCAAACGCCAAGCTTACCGGCGACAACATCATCAACTATTCGGCAAAGGACAAGCGGCGCGTGGATATCGTCTTCAGCATAAGCTACGACTCTGACATTAAAAAGGCTCGGAAGATTCTCATGGATCTGATGACCGGCGACGAGCGGGTACTTGAGGATCCGGCGCCGATAATCGTTGTAGCTGAGCTTGCCGACAGCAGCGTCAATCTCGCCGTGCGTCCGTGGACTACGCCGGATCAGTATTGGCCGCTGATGTGGGATATGCTTGAGACAGGAAAGGAAAAGCTCGAGGCCGCCGGCATCGTTATACCTTTCCCGCAGCGGGATGTGCACATGTACCAGCAGAAGAAGGTTTGAGACGGGGTTGTATTTGCGCCGTTGAAAAGCATGCTTGGTGCTCCTTGGGTCGGTGTGGAAATTCTGCGCACGCTATGCATTTGGGATAGTAGTGATTATCGGGCATGATGATCTGCGGTCCTTCAGGGTAACTCTTCTCATACCCTGGACGTCGCTGCAATGTGCGGGGGCTCCCAAGCAACTTAGACCGCTTGTTTTCAGAGATCGAGCCCGAAGATACGTTTCGGGTTTTCCCGAAAGAGCCAGCCGGCAAGCTCCATAGCGCGGTCAAGGTCGAAAACCCCCTGCTCGACTTTCATCGAAAGCGCCCGGGCGACGTTTTCACGTGCTATGCGCTGATGACCGTATACTCCGTCGGGAAAAAGGTAGTCTCCCCCGAAGGCCGATATTTTGCTGGCCGGCACGCTGTCGAGGTATTCTACAAGGGCGCGCACTGAGCTTTCCGGCGATATAATGTGCGCCCAGCACATGTCTATGAAAACATTCGGGAAATTTTTTGCTATCGCCGCCAGCGTCATCTGGTACGGCCATGCCATGTGAAAGATGTCGAACTTGACATTGCGATATTCGAGAAAGAGGTTTACCAGGAGCTCGGGATTTGAGTTTGAGATGATATTGCCGCTGCCCTCCTGGAGCCCTGTATGAACCTGGACGACAAGGCCTCTCTGGTCGGCTATTCGCAGGACCGCGTGCAGCATGTAATCCTCCAGAGGCTGGAGAGCCGCACCGGAGGTGACTCCTGAGTCCTTGCCGCCGGGAAGTTCAAAGAGCCCGTTAAAGAGAGACTCGGCCTCATGTCTAGTCCTCTTTTCAAAACGTAATGTCCGCCTGTAGGCAAAGGGTATTTTGACCGCCACCGCACCCCGCTCGTAAGCCTTATCTATCGCAGACTCGACGGACTGCTGATAGTCGTCAAGGCTGTGTATCCTGATGCCCACCCGGTCGCCGAGCTTTTCAAATGACTCCCTGTCGGCCAGGTCTGTGACGCCCTCGAGCCTGAAGACAGTACGGAAAAAGTCCCTGTCGAGCACAAGCCACGTGTCCTCGAACCAGTCGTTAAGGGATACCTCGATCTGCGACTTATCCTTTAGCACGTGGTGGTAGTAGCTGGCCCCTTGGGCCGCCTGGCGCCTGCGCTTTTTGAACTCGGTGTCCAGGGCCTCTATCGTCTCCCGGCTAACACCGGGCAGGCCATAAAGATCGCGCGCGGCGATGTCGAGCGCGCGCGCATAGCCGGTGTTTGCAGCAGCGCGCCAGTAGGGTTCGACGGTCTCCCATCGCTCTCCAAGCGACTTTGTGCTGTTCCGGATGGTTTCTTCGAGCGTCTTCAGGGGCAGGCCGGCCGACACGAGGTCTGCGCTGAAATAGTGAGCCAGCCACTCTTCCAGAACATCTCCCTCCCGCGCCGCCCAGTCGGCCTCGTTTGGCAGGTGCTCGTGAGTGTCGACGATAGTGAGAGTGTCAATGTAGCCTGTGAGGGCTTCCTGTGCTGTCATGCCGCCCCTCCTGTAAGTCTGTAGCGCTCGCGGCCCGGCTCGCCGTCATTTAGCGGCGCTGGCTGAGCGCGCGACGGATCTCCCGCTTCTGCTCACGCTTTTTAATAGCCTCGCGCTTGTCGTAGCGCTGCCTGCCGCGCGCCAGCGCCAGAAGCACCTTTACCCACCCGCGCTTGAAATACATGCGCACCGGTATGATCGTGAGCCCTTTCTGGGAGACTTTGCCCGCCAGTCGCGCGATCTCACGCGAGTGCAGCAGCAGCCTGCGGGGCCTGGTGGGGTCGTGGTGGGCGTAGCCGGCATTTTCGTAAGGGCTGATTTCGCAGCCATAAAGGAAAAGCTCCCCGCCGCGTATGCGGCCGAAAGACTCAGCCAGCGAGACCTTGCCGGCGCGCACCGACTTTACCTCCGTGCCTTTAAGCTCGATGCCTGCTTCTATGGTCTCGAGGACCTCGTAATCGAAGCGGGCTTTTCTGTTTTCTATCTTCGGCGGCATGGATGTCCTTCCAGTCTCTTTGTACAGCGAGCCATGATTATAAACAGGCACGTCCGACGGACAAGCCTGCCGGCCGGATGGAGCACCATAGCCGCACTTACAGGCGGCGATTCAACTGCGACATTGAGGCCGCATTCTTAAGCGCCTGCCACATGGTCGCCTCGTCAGATGCGGCAAAGAGGGTCTTTCTGGCTTCCGCGTCATGCAGCATCTCGGCGATACCTCGGAGTATTCGCAGCTGGACGTCATCCCCGTCGACGGGGGTTATCACCAGAAAGACAAGATGCACGTGTTCGCCGTCCGGGGCGTTCCAGTCGATGCCGGCGGCAGACCTGCCTACGACCACTATCGGTCGGTCCAGCTGGTCGAGCCTCGCATGCGGCACGGCAGCTCCTTCTCCAAGGGCTGTTCCCATGATGCTTTCACGTGCCAGCACCGCATCTTCTATCTCCTCGAAGCGATCTATCCCGCCAGCGGTGGATGCCAGGTGAGCAAGCTCCGCTATGCAATCGTCGCGCGTTTCGGATGCAAGCGATGCACGCAGCCCCTCCCTGGAGAAATATTCAAGCACATCGAGTCGCCTGGCACGGGCAAGTGCCGCCTTCATCCACGGTCCGACTATTACCGACGTCAGGATCGCCCCCAGTACTATTGCCACAAAAATTGACTCTGCGACCACGCCGTACTCCAGGGCAAGCAGGCCTACTACGATCTGCATCTCACCGCCGGGAACATGCGCCACAGAGACAATGTGGCGGTCGCTCATGGGGCGTCTGGTCAGGATGATACCCACCCATGCGCCCGCGAAGCGCCCGAAGATCCCCACGGCAAGGATCATGAGAACCACCATGAGATCAAACCCGGCCAGAAAGTCCACCTTGAGCCCGATGGACGCGAAAAATACCGGCACCAGAATCGCCCGGACCATTTGCGCGATGACCTGACGGGTATTTTCGGAGAGAGCTTTGGCGCCGCCGGCCATTATCCCTGCAATAAAGAAGCCGAAAAGCGCATGAATGCCTATAAAAAGCGTGATGATGCCGCCTACGAGGCCTACCATGCAGATAAAGGTCAGAGAGGTCCCCGGCTCCGGCAGGTTCCACCGGTGAAAGCTCTCTATGACTTGATTGGTCAGACGCCGTCCTACCGACAGGAAAAGCCCGGCAAAGACGGCGGTCGCCGCTATGACGACCGGGATATGCGCAAGGTCCATGCCATACTCGGTGGCAAAGCCCAGAATCAGAGCAAAAACGACCCACCCCGCTACGTCGTTTATCGTCAGGGCACCCATGATCAGAAGGCCGGTGTCCGTTCTGTATATATTGAGGTCCTGCATTATCCTGGCCGTCACCGGCAGGGCGCTGATGGTCATGATAGTTGAGACAAATAAAGCAAACAGCAGGCGCTGCGATGGGTCGCCGAGATACCTGTCAGGCAGCAGAATGCAGGGCACAAAAGCGATTGCCATAGGAAGGATCAGGTCAGAAAAGGCTATTACCGTGGCCTCCTTTCGCTGTCGCCATGCTGATGCGAAGTCTGTGTCGAGCCCGGTGTATAGAAGGAAAAACAGGATGCCGAGCCACGCTACAGCATCAAGCATTGTCTGCTGTATCACATCAGCCGGGAAGATCGCCTGATGTGCCTGCGGCCATACTCGCCCGAGAATGGTGGGACCGAGCAGGATACCGACGAGGATCTCTGCAGTTATGGCAGGCTGGCCGAATCTCTGAAACCAGATCCCCAGCGCACGAGCAAGGCCAAGAAGCAGGAGCAACTGCACCAGAAACAGCAGAATGTGAGACTCTTCCAGAAAATGCATTCCCAGTGCTCCGTGAGAGTTCCGGCTCGCCTCGAGCTTGGAATAAGATCGGCGGCTGCCAATGATACAAAGGGCCGGACTTTATTCAATATCTGCCCAGCGCGATCCGTCACACCAGAACAATTCAACTGGTAAGCAAGCCCCTGTGGAGCACTCGCTGCGCTCCACTCGATGTTGGGACGCCCTGTACCAGAGGGCTGGCAGCAATAAGCAGCTGCAAAGGATAATGTCGCCCACTATTATGCGCAGGGCTTTAAGGTTGACAGTGACTGGGTGCGGCCTATACTCACGATTTCTGCAGCTTTCGTGACTTGAACTCTTACAGCAGGGGGGCGGATGCCTTCGGAAGTCTTCTTTATAAAGGTTCCTGATACGACAAGAAACGCCGACGTAGCGGAGCGTGTATCGAGATTAACGGATGCCTGCGGCATCGGCTCGACGGCTGCCGGTGGACTCAAGTACATGATAAAGGTTCACTTCGGCGAGCGTGGCAACAAGACTTTTATACAGCCCACATGGCTGAGGCCTCTGACAGAGAGTCTGCGGGCTGCAGGCGCCAAGGCCTTCTTCGCTGATACCAATACGCTGTATGTAGGCGCGCGCGCAAACGCCATCGACCATCTCACCGTAGCTTACGAGCACGGCTTCACTCAGGAGGCGCTGGGTGCCCCCGTTCTTATAGCCGATGGCCTTGTGGGGGAAAATCAGTCCCCCGTCGAGGTCGAGCTCAAGCATTATCGCCAGGTTTACATCGCCAACGATGCCAGGGCGTGCGACGGATTTGTAGTGGCTACGAATGTCACTGGCCACGTACAGGCGGGCCTTGCAGGTGCTATCAAGAACGTCGGGATGGGCCTGGCAGGCCGCGGCGGCAAACGAAGCCAGCACTGCGACCTGCGCCCCGACGTATCCAGGGGAAAATGCACTGCATGTGGCACATGCGTCCAGTGGTGCCCGACAGGCGCCATATCAGTCTCTGACATCGCCGTCATAGACGAGGCCGTCTGCATCGGCTGCGGAGAGTGCTACGCAGTGTGCCCCTTTGGCGCCATAAGTTTCTCCTGGAGCGAGACGTCCGCGAATCTACAGGAGAAGATGGCCGAGCATTGCTACGGTGCTTTGATGGGAAAGCGTGGACAGCACTATTTTTTCAATTTCATGACTGCCCTCACGCAAAACTGCAACTGCATCGGCCGGGCTGAAAAGGCGATGGCAGAGCCGATCGGGATTCTTGCTTCCAGGGACATAGTGGCGGTGGATCAGGCCACAGCAGACATGGCTTGCACGGCCGCCGGTGAGGATCTCTTCCGAAAGATGTGGCCCGACTGGGACTACACCGTGCAGCTCTCTTATGCGGAGAGTATCGGCCTGGGGTCGCGTTCCTATGAAATGAGGGAAATTTCCTGAGCGTTTCGACCGGAGCGCAAAGGCATTTCTGGTGCATACAAGGAGGTAGTGAGTGCGCAAAGTCAGTGTCATCGGTGCAGGCAACGTCGGCTCGACCGTGGCAAACGAGCTGGCGAGGCGCGAGATCGCTCAAGTGTGCCTTGTGGACGTGGTGGAGGGCTTTGCGCAGGGCAAGGCGCTCGATATGGCCCAGGCAGGGCCGATACTCGGATATGGGGCCTTGCTGTCGGGTGATCAGAGCCTCGATGCCGTCCGGGAAAGTGACGTAGTTGTCATCACCGCAGGCGCCCGGCGCAAGCCCGGTATGAGCAGGGCCGAGCTTCTGTCCATAAACGCCGGCGTAGTCGCGGGCATCTGCAGGGATGTTAAGAAGCACGCCCCGGCCGCCGTGGTGATTGTCGTTACAAACCCTCTCGACGTAATGTGTTACGTAGCGAAGAAGTCCACTGGATTTCCGCGCGATAGAGTGCTGGGAATGGCGGGCATGCTTGACTCGGCTCGCATGGCCGCCTTTGTGGCAATGGAGCTTGGCATATCGCCGGTGGATGTGCGCGCCATGGTTCTGGGGGGGCACGGAGAGTCGATGGTGCCGGTGGTGGATTTTGCCAGTGTCAACGGAGTTCCGATAAGGCAGCTGCTCTCAGAGGAGAAGATCGAGGCGATTGTGGAGCGCACGAGGAAGGGTGGTGGCGAGATAGTGTCGCTTCTGCAGACCCTTTCGGCATTTTATGCGCCGGGCGCCGGCGCCGCACGGATGGTCGAGGCGGTGCTTACAGGCAGATCGATACTTGTGCCGGCAAGCGTCTGGGCTACCGGTGAATACGGCATAAAAGACACGTTTGTGGGTCTGCCGGTGATTGTGGGAGAAGGGGGGCTCAAGAAGGTGCTGGAGCTCGACCTGGACGAGGCCGCTCTCAAGGGGCTCAAGAGCTCGGCCGATTCGGTAAGGGCGGGCATCGATGCCTTGTCGTCGGAGGGCTGAGTTATTCGGGAATTAGCTTGACAGAGTTTTTCGCATTTGGTACCATTTTGAAAGTTGTTTTTGGCGGAAAAAGGCCCTTGTGACAAAGGGTCATGGGCGGTAGTTACCACGAACTGAGGGCAACCTTTTTGGGGTGAAGCAATGGCGGAAGTCACCATTGAAAACGTAAGCAAGATCTATCCCGGCGGTGTCCTGGCCGTCAAGAACGCAGATCTCAAGATCGATGACGAGGAGTTTCTCGTGCTTGTCGGGCCGTCCGGCTGCGGCAAATCGACGACTCTGCGCATGATCGCTGGTCTCGAGGAGATTACCGAAGGGGTGATCCGGATCGGTCCCCGGGTGGTAAATGATGTGCCGCCGAAGGATCGTGACATCGCGATGGTCTTCCAGAACTACGCCCTTTACCCTCATATGACAGTTTACAAGAACATGGCCTTTGGACTGAAGTTGCGAAGGTTTCCCAAGCAGCAGATCGAGGAAAGGGTTCAGGAGGCGGCGAGGATTCTGGGTATCGGCAACCTGCTTGATCGCAAGCCAAAGGCACTCTCCGGTGGTCAGAGGCAGCGAGTGGCGCTTGGCCGTGCAATCGTGCGCAAGCCAGCCGCCTTTCTCTTTGATGAGCCGCTTTCGAACCTCGATGCCAAGCTTCGCGTGGAGATGCGTGCGGAGCTCTCCAAGCTCCATCACAGGCTGCACACGACTACAATATATGTGACGCACGACCAGGTGGAAGCGCTGACGCTGGGCGACAGGATTGTGGTGATGGACGATGGCATCATCCAGCAGGTTGCGCCGCCGCTGACAGTATATGATTATCCCGCGACCATGTTCGTGGCGGGCTTCATCGGCACGCCTCCGATGAACTTTCTGGAAGGATCGCTCACCGGCGAAGGCGGCAACCTCTACTTTGTCCGCGAGGGCATGAAGATCAAGCTCTCGAATGATCTGGCTGAGCGTGTGGGCGACTATGCCGGCAAGGAGGTCGTATTCGGCGTGCGGCCCGAAAACATCCAGGTCAAGGGCCAGACCAACATTAAGGAGGATGAAAACGTCGCCTCGTGCAAGGTGACCGTAGTCGAGCCTCTCGGCGATGACATGATCGTCTATCTCAATATAAATGAGAAGTCCTTCATCGCCAAGCTCGATAGCCACATCAGGCTCGAGGTCGACGATGTGCCGGAGATGATATTTGACATGCAGGGAGCGCATATCTTCGATCCCGAGACCGGTGCGAACGTCTCTCTGCGCGAAGCGGCACAGGTCGCGTAGGGCGGACAGAGGGCGATTGAAGCTCGAGAGTGGGATTCAGTCCCACTCTTTTATTTGGCAAAGAGGTGGCAGATGAGCGGCGAACTCCTGCGTATCGTGGACGCGATACATAGGGATAAGAGAATAGACAAGGAGATAGTGCTCAGGGGCATCAAGTCAGCCCTTGCAAGCGCTGCACGTAAGCATTTCAGGCTCAGCGAGGATGCCAGTATCGAGATTGAGATCGACCAGGAGACAGGCGACATTTCCGCTGTCATCGACGGCGGAGTCATCGCGCCGGAGGAGCTGGGCCGCATAGCAGCCCAGACCGCCAAGCAGGTAATCATCCAGAAGATCCGCGAGGCCGAGCAGGATGTGCTTTTTGAAGAGTATCAGGGCCGTGTCGGCACGCTCATAAACGGTGTCGTGCGCCGCTTTGAAGGGCCGAATGCGATCATCAGCCTCGGCAAGACCGAGGGCATTGTACCCCGAAGCGAGCAGATATACAGTGAGTCTTACCAGCCCGGTGACCGCCTGCGCCTTTATGTCCTCGATGTGAAAAGAGTCGGCTCCAAGACGCGCATAGTGCTCTCTCGCGCTGCTTCTGAGCTCGTCGAGCTTCTCTTTGAACTCGAGGTGCCGGAGATCGCTGAGAAGATAATCAGCATCAGAAGTATCGCCCGCGAGGCCGGATATAGGACGAAGATCGCCGTGGAGTCATCTGACCCCAAGATCGACTGTGTCGGTGCGTGCGTAGGCGTAAGAGGAAGCAGGATTAAGAGCATAGTCGAGGAGCTCAACGGCGAAAAGATCGACATCGTGCGCTGGAGCGACGACCCGCAGGAACTTGTGGCTGAGTCCCTCAAGCCCGCCAAGGTCGGCCAGATCTATCTCGACGAGGAGTCGGGAGTGGCGACCGTGGTTGTGGACGAAAGCCAGCTATCCCTTGCCATCGGACGCAGGGGCCAGAACGTGCGGCTGGCCAGTCAGCTGTCCGGCTGGGAGATCGAAATCGTTTCCAAGCAGCAGCTGGCCGAACGCGCAGCCGAAGCGATTGCGGAGCTGTCGTCGATACCCGAGATCGATGAGGCCCTCGCAGACAGGCTTTACAGTGAGGGGTTTGAAAGCCTTCAGGACCTGGCCGATGCCGGGGAAAGCGCAATCGCTGAGATTGCGGCTGTAGGGCCGGAAAAGGCCCTCGCCATAATGACGCGCCTGAGGCTGATAGCTGAGGAATACGCCAGGACTCAGGACCAGCCTGAGAGCGCACCGGCGGATGAGGCGGAGCAGGAGCCTGTCGAGGGAAAAAGTGAGGTCGCATCCCCGGAGCCGGGCGCTACCGGTGAAAATGACGGAGGAGTGGCTGAGGAGGCTGAGGACTCTCAGACCAGGCAGGCGGCGGAGTGAATGGAGGCGTCACAGTTGGCAGTTCGTATCTATGAAATCTCTAAGAAGTGGGGCATCAAGAGCGCCGATCTTGTCGAGAGGTGCAACGAGATCGGGATCGATGCCGCTTCTCACATGTCGTCGCTTGAGGATGACGATGTCCGCATACTTGCAAAGGATATCGTGCAGCGGCCCATAAAGCCCGGCAAGAAGAAGGCCGCCAAGAAGGCTGCCGCAAAAAAGGCCGCAAAGAAGGCCGCTGCAAAGAAGGCCGCCGCAAAGAAGGCCGCCGAGAAAAAGCCCACCGGCAAAGAGACTGACGCTGTCACAGAGACCGCCGGGGAGCGCCCGGCCACAGTCGCTGATGAAGAGAGCGTCGAACTTGCCGCGCCAGCCGAGCCTGAAGTCACCCCAGAGAAGGCAGTCGACAGGCAGAAAGCTGAGGCCGTCGCTGAGCCGCCTGAGGCTGCCGGAGAGACGCCTGCTGAGGCGCCACCGGCTGAAGCGGAGAAAC
>SLPQ01000185.1 GCA_007131925.1 Candidatus Brocadiia bacterium
GCGCACCGACAGCAAGAGGGGGTTGGAGCCGGAGCCGAAGGTCTTGCCAGTGGCCTTTTCGACCTTCTTGATATTCTTGTCGACCTGCGAGCGGACCTCTTCGTAGGCCTGCTCTTTGCCTACCTTATAATAACGGTCGCATACCTCCGTGGAAATCGTGAAACCGGGAGGCACGGGCAGCCCTATAGCCGCCATTTCAGCGAGGTTGGCGCCCTTGCCGCCGAGGATCTGCTTCATAGAAGCGTTGCCCTC
The DNA here is from genome assembly GCA_007131925.1 of Candidatus Brocadiia bacterium. Lineage (GTDB taxonomy): Bacteria > Planctomycetota > DG-23 > SLPQ01 > SLPQ01 > SLPQ01. The sequence continues at coordinate 253 of SLPQ01000185.1, forward strand.
GGCCTTGCCTCCACCAAAAAAGTAGACGTATTTCTTGCTCTTGGCCATTTTTTCCTCCAACTCCACGCATACAGAAAGCCAAGCGCCCGCCGTGCACTGGCGACCGGACGCTTTTGACGGTGAACAATCGAGACGGAATCGGAGATTCTAAGCGGCGAACCCGTGGGTGTCAATAAGCTGTGCGGCGTGGATGCGGGGGCACGGAAAAGGATTTAATGAAACTTTTCCAAATTTTTGCTTACCTTGACCTTTGATGTGGGAGTATTATAATTCGGTGTGTCGGCGGTTTTGTTTTCACTTAAGTCACGGGACCTGTACGGCGTTTGGCTGGTCCGGGGTCCTGTGCGTCGGCTTTTTCAGGCCGCCTGATGCGCGGCGGACAGACAGTCGGAGGTATGACATGCCGGTCACAGATACTGATCTTCTGCAATCTCTCATCGACGAACAGGTCATCACCGAGGATGAAGCTACCAGGGCACGAGAAGCGCACGGCCGCGCAGGGGGGGCGCTTCGCGACAGCGTAGTGGCCATCGGCGCAGCCAGTGAGGACCAGATCGCCCAGGCCATAGCCAAGGGCGCAAACCTGGAAATGCGCCACCTCTCCGACATGGAGATCGCACCGGCGGTCATCGAGTCGGTACCTCAGGCCCTTGCCCGTCGCCACAACGTGGTGCCCATTGAAAGGACGATGGGCGCAGTGCTGGTAGCGTGCGCGGAGCCGCTCGACTTCGAGACTACCGACAACCTCCGCTTCATATTGAACAGCGACGTCGAGTTCGTTGTTGCGCCCAAGGATGAGCTGACCGAGGCGATAAACCGTTACTACGGCGGCTCCACTGTCGACGAATCAGTCGACAGCATGCTCCAGGAGTTCACCGACAGCGACATCGGCGAGGTCAGCGGTGATTCGTCGCGGCGAACTGCCGACGCCGAGGACGACGACGCCCCGGTGGTGCGGCTGGTGCGGCTGATTATCGAGGAGGCGGTCAGGACCCGCGCCTCGGACATCCACGTAGAGCCGATGACCGACAAGGTCCGCATACGCTACCGGGTGGATGGAGTGTGTCGCGAGATGCAGGGCGCCCCCAAGCGTCTGCAGGGTGCGATCATATCCCGGCTTAAGATCATGGCCAAGATGGACATAGCCGAGAAGCGCCGTCCGCAGGATGGTCGCATACTGATGCGCGTGGAGGGCCGTGACATCGATTTTCGCGTGTCAGCGCTTCCCGCCTCTCACGGAGAGAGCGTGGTGCTTCGAATTCTCGATAAGGAAAAGGCTCTCATCGGGCTTGAGGAGCTGGGATTCGACGATCAGGACCACGCCCGCTTCAACAGGATAATCCGCAGGCCCAACGGGGTATTCCTGGTGACGGGGCCGACAGGCTCCGGTAAGACGACGACTCTCTACGCCGCGCTCAATGAGCTCAACCGCCCGGACGTCAAGATCATCTCGGCGGAGGACCCAGTCGAGTACAACCTGGCCGGGATCAACCAATGCCAGGTGCATGACCAGATAGGCCTCAACTTTGCGAGGATCCTGCGGTCGATCCTGCGGCAGGCTCCCAACATCATCCTCGTCGGCGAGATCCGCGCGCTTGACGTGGCGGAGGTGGCTGTACAGGCGGCCCTGACGGGTCACCTTGTCTTTTCAACGCTTCATACAAACGACGCGCCTTCAGCCATCACGCGTCTAATCGACATCGGTATCAAGCCTTTCCTCGTTGCATCCTCCATCCAGGCGATAATGGCCCAGCGCCTTATCCGGACGATCTGCAAGCGCTGCAAGGAGCCGGTCGAGCCGGACCCCCGGATAATGCAGGTGCTGGGGATGAACCCGGAGGAAGCGCAGGGAGAGACTTTCTACAGGGGTCGCGGGTGCGCCGCGTGCGACGGTCAGGGATACAAGGGACGCCAGGGGATATTTGAACTACTGGAGATGAACCCGACGATCCGGGAGATGGCGTTTAACCAGACACCTGTGGAGCAGATACGCAGCCAGGCCGTGATGGCAGGGATGGTGACACTGAAGGCCGACGGGATTCGAAAGGCAAGAGCCGGCGTGACGACCCTTGAGGAAGTGATGAGAGTAACCGTACGCGGAGAGGTCTGACAACGACCGCTGTTGGGAGGGCAAGGTAGATGGTTCTGATAGACAGGCTGCTTGAGACGGTGATAACTCAGAATGCTTCAGACCTTCATATAGTGGTCGGGCGCCCGCCTGTGATAAGGCTGCACCAGAGGCTGCGCTCGCTGAATACGAAGGTCCTTACACCCGACGATACTGTAGGCCTGATGAAGAGCATCACGCCTGAGCGCTGCCAGCAGGAGCTGCAGGAGACCGGCACCACGGACTTTGGCTTTGCCTACGAGGACAGGGGGCGTTTCAGGGTGTCTGTCTTCAAGCAGCGCGGCCGGGTATCGATCGCGCTGCGGTTGATTCCCACGAAGCTCTTGAGCTTCGAGGAGATAGGGCTTCCGCCTCAGGTCAGGCCGCTGATGTTTGCACCGCGCGGGCTTTTCCTGGTGACCGGGCCGACCGGCTCCGGAAAGACCACCACCCTCGCGACGATGATAGACTACATCAATTCCAACATCGACCGCCACATCATCACAGTCGAGGACCCGATCGAGTATTACCACGAGCACAAGAAATCGATCATCAACCAGCGAGAGGTCGGCGTGGACGTGCCGTCCTTTTCAGAGGCCTTGAGACGCGTGCTTCGTATGGACCCCGACGTCATACTCGTCGGCGAAATGCGCGACCTCGAAACCATCCAGGCGGCCATCACCGCCGCAGAAACAGGCCACCTTGTGTTCGGCACTCTCCACACCACGGGCGCGGAAGGTACCGTGAACCGGATCATCGACGCCTTCCCGACCGACCAGCAGGAGCAGATCCGTGTTCAGCTGTCGGTGTCGATCATCGCCATTGTTTCCCAGCAGCTGCTGCCACGCGCAGCGGGGAAAGGCCTGATTGCCGCCTATGAGTTCCTCGTTACTACGCCCGCCATCCGCAACCTCATCCGTGAAAACAAGACCTACAGGATCGATTCGATAATCCAGACCGGGCGCAAGTTTGGAATGGTTTTGCTTGACGATCACCTTTACGAGCTCTACCAGAGAGGGCTCATCACCATGGAGGACGCGATATTCAAGGCCAAGAAGCCCGCCGAGCTCGAGGCCAAGATCCGCCAGGGCAGCGTAGTCTCCGAGGAGGAGGGCGCTGGACTCAGGACGGAGGAATAAAAACCGTACCGGCCTAATTCAGGAGCCGATCGAAATGACAGAAGATGTTGCCCAGAGAGAACGGCCCCTCGAGCATATGCTCGTAGAAATGGGCCTTATCACGCACGAGCAGCTCAACAAGGCCATCGACCTGGCCGGCGAGAGCGACGAGCTCACAACCAAGGACGCGCTGGTGGCGCTGGATTTTGTCAGCGAGGAGCAGATCCTCGATGCGATATCCGACCGGTTCGGCCTTGACAGGCTCGACCTGGGCGACCTCGGCGAGATCGCCCCGGAGATCGTCAGCCAGATAAGCCCCACCGTCGCCGACACATACAAGGTCGTGCCTGTTGCCGAGGACTCAGGCGAGCTGGTGCTTGCCATGGGCGATCCTTTCAACGTCAACACCCTCGATGACCTGCGCTTTCTGCTCGACAGGCCCATAAGGGGCGCGCTGGTGGAGCCCGAGCACTTCAACAGTATTTTCGACAGGTATTATGCAGGCGAGGTGGAGTCGGTGGAAAGCCTGCTCGGTGAGATCGAGGAAGAGAAAGGGGCCGATACGGCGGTGACGATGGATTCGGCCGAAACGGTCGACCTCGAGAGCATAGAGGAGATGGCCGGCGCGGCCCCGGTAAGGCGTCTTCTCAACCTTGTGCTGCTTCAGGCGATCAAGGATCGAGCCTCCGACATTCATTTCGAGCCGTTCGAGGACGAGTTCAAGATCAGGTACCGTATAGATGGCGTGCTGTACGAAATGGTGCCTCCGCCCAAGCACCTGGCGCTGGCCATCACCTCTCGGATCAAGGTCATGTCAAACCTTGACATAGCCGAGCGGCGGATGCCTCAGGACGGTCGAATCGAGCTTAATGTCAGCGGCAGGCCGGTTGACCTGCGCATAGCGGTGCTGCCTACGATGTTCGGCGAGAGCGTCGTGATGCGTGTTCTGGACAGGGCGGCTGTGTCTCTGGACCTCGAGAGGCTGGGCCTGCGTCCTGACGACCTGCAGGAGGTCCGCGAGCATTTCTACAAGCCGCACGGCATCGTGCTGGTAACAGGGCCGACCGGCTGCGGCAAGACCACCACGCTCTACTCGGCCCTGGTCGAGCTGAACAAGATAAGCGACAAGATAATCACTACCGAGGACCCCGTCGAGTACGACCTGCCCGGTATAATGCAGGTTCAGATTCGCTCGGAGATAGGCGTGACCTTCGCGGCGTGTCTCAGGTCCATACTGCGTCAGGACCCCGACAAGATCCTGGTAGGTGAGATACGCGACCTGGAGACAGCCGAGATGGCCGTGCAGGCCTCTCTTACAGGCCACATCGTGATGACCACGCTTCATACGAACGATGCACCGACGGCCATCACGCGAATAGTCGACATGGGCCTCGAGCCGTTCCTGGTAACGGCGACTTTTGAGGTCGTGGTGGCCCAGCGTCTCGTCAGGACCATCTGCCCGCGCTGCAAGGACGAGTATTCGCCCAGCGACGAGGAGCTCATGGAGATCGGCTTGACGCGCAGCGATATAGAGGATAAGACATTCTATTTCGGCAAGGGCTGCAACTTCTGCAACAACACCGGCTACAAGGGCCGTACCGGCATCTACGAGATCATGAGCATCAATGACGAGATGCGGGACCTGGTAATGCAGCGGTCGTCTACGGCGGCCTTGAGGCGTGCGGCCATCCAGAACGGCATGAGGACGCTGCGCGAGTCCGGGCTGCTGGCTATCTATGACGGTATAACCACTATTGAAGAGGTGGTCAAGCAGACAATCATCGATTAGGTATATGGCCTGCCGCACTCGATCACCAGAGCTGCAGGCCTTGACTTTTCGGCTGATGCTGCCTATACACAAATGACCTGTGATCGGTCGGGCTTACGGAGGTTATCATGTCAATCTTCCAGTTTGAAGCGATGACATCCTCAGGAGAGGAGGTCAAGGACGAGATCGAGGCCAGCTCGTCTGAAGACGCTGCCATCAAGGTGCGAAATCTCGGCTATTTTCCCACCAAGATAAAGGAAAAGAGCGCCCGGGGCAGAAAGAAAAGCGGCGCGCGCGCGGGCAGGGCCACCGGAAAGAGCTTTGCGCTGGGCATTGTGCGCGCAAAGCAGCTCACCACATTCACCCGCCAGCTCTCCACGCTCCAGGACGCGGGGCTGCCTATCGTGCGGTCAATAAAGATCCTCGAGGGGCAGATGAAGCCGAGCGTCCTGAAAAACACCCTCATAGACGTTGCCGAGGACATCGAGGGCGGCTCGACCCTCTCGGAGGCCATGGGCAAGCACCCGCGTGCCTTCGACAGGCTTTATGTAAACATGGTCAGGGCAGGCGAGACAGGCGGCGTGCTTGATACGATCCTTCAGCGCCTTGCGGAGTTCCGCGAAAAGTCGCAGCAGCTCAAGCGCCAGATCAAGAAGGCTCTCATATACCCGATTGCGGTCATACTGTTTGCTGCCGGCATTCTCTCGTTTATCCTGATGTATATCATCCCGCAGTTTGAGGACATCTTTGCAGCTATGGAGGTCGACCTGCCGGACATCACGATCTGGCTGATCTATATTTCCAACCTCATGATTGAGCAGTGGCCCCTGTTGCTGGCCATACCCTTTGCTGTTTTCGCTATTTACAAGATCATCCGGATACCGCGCATCGGCCGGCTCATTACCGACTGGATAAAGATGAAGGTGCCGATCTTCGGTTCAATCATAAACAAGTCCGTCATCTCAAGGTTTGCCCGCACCCTGGGAACGCTGATCGCATCCGGCGTGCCGATCCTCGAATCACTCAACATCGTTCGAGACACCGCTGGAAACGAGGTTGTCGCACGGGCCATCGGGAAAGTGCACGACTCCATCCGTGAGGGCGAGAGCATCGCTGATCCGCTGCGGCAGTCGCGCATCTGCGACGAGATGGTCGTAAACATGGTCGACGTGGGCGAGGAGACGGGTGACCTCGACAACATGCTTATTAAAGTTGCCGACTCGTATGACGACGAGGTCGATGCACTGGTGTCCGGCCTGATGTCCCTTCTGGAGCCGGTGATAATCATTGTACTCGGTCTTGTGGTCGGCACGATAGTTATAGCGCTGTTTATGCCGCTTATATCGCTGATGGACCAGCTCGGCGAGCAGGCAAGCGCAGGATAGTCGCAAAACAAGGGATCCGCGGACGGGAGTTGCTGCTCATGATAAGGAAAACCTCACGCAAACGAGCGTTTACGCTGGCTGAGATCATGATTGTTATCGTGCTGATCGCGGTGCTGGCGGGGTTTCTGCTTCCCGCCGTCATGAACAGCCAGCGCGCCGCCAGAAACACCAGGGCCAGGGTCGAGATAAACGCGATTGCCATGGCCATAGAGGCCTTCTACGATGACTGGGGCTTCTACCCGCCGACCGATCGCGCATATAATCCGGCGACCGGCCGGTTCGACGGCGAACCCTACGGCGACTACAGCTACGCCGAGGCGCTCGTTCAGTGCCTTGCAAACCGCTTCGTCAGGGGAGCCGGCGACCAGTTGCCCGCCGGTGAAACCAGCTTTCGCAACATGCGCGGTGGCGTATACCAGGTATATGAGCTCGGAGGCGCCCCCGTCAACGCCGGCCCCTACTACGATCTGAGCCGTCGAGACGTGGCTGATCTTGACAATGACGGCTTTCCGGCGCTTCTCGACCCGTGGGGAAATCCCTACATCTACATTCCCAGGGAGGATTATCTTCGCAGCGGGCTCTACAACGCCGGCGCTCTGGTGATGATCGACTATACGGGGGACGGCGTTATCGACATCCCGAATCTCAACGATCCCCTTCCCGCCGGATACAACCACTATAATCGTTTCACTTTTCAGCTCATCTCGCGCGGCGAGGACGGCTGGACACCGGGCGTGTTGAATTTCAGGGATATCTCGATAACCGGCAATCCGTATGGTCAGCCGCCATCCGCGACGAACCTCAACCCGGCGCTGATCGGGACCGACACCGACCCGTCCAATCCGTATGTTGTGCCGGCATGGGGCCATACGGCCGAGTCGGCCGACGACATTAACAACTGGACGCATTAGGAGCGCGGCTGGCTCGCCTTGCGAAGTGGGCGATGCGCCAGAAGGCGACCGGCAGCGTCGTCTGCGGCCAGGCGCCCCGGCTGACGCAAAAGCGAGCCGCTGCACAGGTATAGCATAGAGGGGGCTGTCCCAGATGTCCCACATGAGAAAACGGGAGCGTGGAGCGGCGCTTATCCTGGTCATCGGCGCCCTCGTGCTTCTGTCGATAATCGGCACGACCTTTGTAGCAATGATGAGGATAGAAAGAAGCGCAGCGCGCAACTTCCACACGGATGCACAGCTGCGCCAGCTGGCTATGAAGGCCTTGGCTTTCTGCCTGCAGCATCCGAACTGGGACCCCAATGATGGCCCTGGTGACCTTCTTGTCGACAATGATAACTCAGGCCGCGCGGACAGCCGCTTTATCACAGAGCCGCTTCTGAGCCTTGTCAGCCAGGACATTCACCCGCGCTGGGCCATCCTGAAAAGACCGTTTGGCGGACGCGTCAACGTCAACTGGAACTCCTTTTTCATCGGTCCCGCAAATGAGAATCACGCCCTCAACGAGGGCACGCACCCGGGCGAGGTCTCCCTTGTCGATCCGATCACGGCATATCTGGACTTCATGGGAGCATCGGGCCTGCCCTTCGTGGGCACACCGGCGCAGAACAGAGAGGTGGCCGAGGAGATCGCCCGGCGCATCGTGAACTTCCGCTATGGCCGGCCCCTTCGTCCCCTGGCTGCGACCGGTCCCTACCCGGAGGGCACCGACCCCGCGTACAAGGCCTATCCCGGCGAGGACTTCACAGCCGACGACGACTGGCTCAACGACCCCACACTGGGCACGGCGGATGATCCGCCGCTCGGAAATCACCCGGTGGACCTGCAGACATTTATCGCGCCGAACTGGCGCCCACAGCCCCACCGGGACGGCGTTGACAATACCGGCGACGGCATCGCCGACAGGCTTTGGGAAGAGCTGGACCAGCCGTGGGAGTTTTCGCAGCACATCGATACCCACATGGCCACCTGGCCCGGTGATCCTTGGCCCTATAACGACGACCAGCCTTTCGGAAGCGCCGACCTTGAGGACATCGTATTCGGAACCGGCGACAGCGACCTGCGAAAGATCGTGAATGACGTCTGTCAGTTCTGGGCGCCGGGACAGGGCTTCGGCGGATTTGACCCGACAGTTGATTACTTCGGAGACTACCTGAGATATATTTTCACCACAGAAAACCTCGACTTCATCGGCGGCATGACTCCTCTGAACCACCTGAACTTCTTGATGCCGAACGACCCCACCGACCAGCAGCGAGCCATCGTGGAGCGTGACAGGGGCCGCTTTATCTCCACGCTCGCCGCGGTGCTCAGTGAAGAAGGCATGGATACTGAAGGCGCGGCTCTGGTGGCATGGCAGGTGATGGCAAACCTTATAGACTTTCTCGACGGCAACGACCTGGTAACACCACTTGTGAGGTCGGAGGGCTGGGACCCATTCACCGATGACCTGGACGGTACCGGCCGCCCCTCTCCCGGAGAGCCCAATACACGGACCTTTTTCGGCACGGAGCGCCAGCCCTACATAAACGAGCTCTGGATATACAACCGCTCAGACGACCGCTTCGACAACGATGGTGACGGCTACATCGATGACGAGGACCGGTTTGATCCCGAAGACCCCGGGCCGCAGGAACCGTACGAGGAGGATCGCGACGGCTACTTTATAGAGCTTTTCAACCACTACGCGACAGACATTGTGCTCTACAACAACCCTGCCGACCCAGGCGACCTCACGATAGACTGGTACCTGAGGATCCTGGACAACGGCGTCGAAGAGCGGTACCGCTTCTCCGATGCCCGCGTATGGCAGGGCGGTACAGGCGGATCGTGGGAGCCGGCGGCCGGCACCAGCGAGATAGTCGTGCCCGCCGGCGGGTATCTCATCATCCAGAGTCGCGACTGGGCCGAGCACGACAACGACGCGCTCGAAGCAGCTGATATAAGACAGCTTCCCGACTACAGAGTTGACAACATACCGGACGGTGCAGTCCTTATCGATCTCGATCTGGGTGAGGAAACCGTACTCTTCGAGGCCGGCTATACAATCGAGCTCGTCCATTCATATTTCACTGATGGCTCCGACCTCGACAGCGAGATAGCCGCCGTAGTTGACAGGCAGCAGGTCCCCGACGAGATCACCACTATAGAGACAGCGTTGGAGACCGGGCTGCGAGACTTCGCTCCCTCGTGGGAGCGGCAGGACCCTCGGCTCTCCCGGGTCGTGCGCGATCCGCAATCACCGGATATGGGCTTTGGCATCGGCGACGAGATGCTGCCCACGTTCGCCTACCGGCACGCTGAGGATGAGGAGCCTGACAGCGGCGGCGACCAGATATGGCATACTCTCGGAGAGGTAAACGGCTTCGACGCCAATGAAAGCGGTATGATCGACCCCGGAGAGATATTCCTGGGCAATTACGACCTGGGAGCTCCCGGCATCTATGGATTTGATGATCTCGTAGACATACCTAACTCCTTCACGTGGAAGTTTGCAACACCCGCCGCGCTCGGCAAGCTTCTGGCCGTCGGCCCGCTGCCGCCGGAGCCGGCCGACTACGGCTGGAGCGACCCGGAAGACGTCGGCTCGGGTGATCCTGACTATTGGCTCATTGAGAGCAGTCCTTACACCCAGGTGCCCGGCACCTCTACAAATGCGCGAAACAGGCCGCTCGATGTGAAGAAGGTCAGTTTCACGCTTGATGAAGTTCACGACTTCAGCGGCCAGCCATTTGAGCCGGACGGGGCGCCGTCGTACCTTCCCACGGGACGCGCAAGAGGCATATTTGACAGGTTCACTACGATATGTCCCTGGAAAGACGGCAAGGACAACGACGGCGACTGGGACCACACAGTCGACGACAGAGACGGTGCGGGCTGGCCCACACCGGGCGACGGCCACGTAGACGAGGCCGACGAGGTCTACGTCCCGGGGCGCATAGACGTTAATCACGCGGATGCGTATGTTCTCAGCGCTCTGCCGTACGTGACTTACAATGATTCCCTTCTGTATCGGCCGGGCGTAGGCAATGTCCCCGGTGTCTTCCTGACGGTGAGGGACTGCGTGCATACCGGTGCCGAAGGGATACTTAGTCTGCGCCAGAGGCACGGCTCCTTCGAGAGCCGCAAGGAGTTCTTGGAGCACGTGGTCATCCCCGCGGTAAATGCAGACGAATACGACCCGGCCACCGGCGAGGGCGCCTTCGGCAGGGACACCGAGGACAATCACCGCTTCGAAGATGACACGGGCACACCTATCCGCGAGGCGCGCCCCTACCGCTGGCAGACGCTTCAGCAGCCGCCGCGCACCGAGTACAGCGACACCAGTATAGAGTTCTATGACCCGCCGCCGGCAGCGGCCACGCCCGATTTCATACTGCCGGGCGCACTGGGTGATGGCGGTGATCTTCTCATAGACGACAAGAGCGAGGTTGACTACACGGTCGGCGCGCTGATGAACTGGGTGGGCCTCGACATGGAGATACCGTCTGCCTTCGGCGGCGGCGATGGCGTGGGCATTTATACGTATTTCATAACAGTCCAGCTGACCGATGGACGCGACGTGGCGCCCGGCCTTACAGAGCCCGTATGGGGCGCCGGCAGGGTGCTTGGCGAAAAGCGCATAGTGGCGCTGGTGGACACGGCGCGGCCGATTACAGATCCGCGCCGCGTACAGGTCTTTAACTGGTCGATCGAGGGAAGGTCACCGGCGCGATAGGATGATTCGGAGAGTGGCATGAAAAGGCGCAGCAAGTCGAGAGGCTTTACGCTTGCCGAAATGCTGGTCGCACTCGGCGTGATAGTGCTCGCGGTCAGCATGGCCGTACCGATGCTGGCTGCTTCGCGCGCGCGCACGCGCAGAGTAGACAGCGTAAATATAGTGCGTGCGGCGCTGGCCTCGGCAAGGCAGTCGGCCGTTGAGAGGCGCACGACGGTGGCTGTGGAGTTTGTGCATGATCCTGACAATCCTCGCGGCGGCGACATGATGTACATAGTTGACAAGTCGGTCGACGGCTTTACCGATGACGCACAGCGCATCATCCGGGGGCCGATAAGGTTGCCTGATTTTGTGAGGTTCGATATAAACAGTCCCAACTGGACGCTTGAAAACGGCTGGGATGGCGACTCTGCGGACCTGGCTGACACCATCACCTTTCTTCAGGGCAACCCGCCGCCATATCCGGATATCGCCTACCGCGCGGACGGTACCGCCGCCGACCACGAGGGCACGACTTCGATCGCCCTCATCGACACCGTGGAGGACTTGAGGACGGTGCTGCAGGTGCTGCCGGTGACGGGGCTGGTTATTGAGGCGCTGCACCTGCAGGATCCGCTGCTGCCCCACGATGTTGACACAAACCCCTTAGGCAGAGGGTGGCTATGATACGCAAGACCAGAGGATCCGGCTTTACGCTCCTTGAGATACTCATCGCCATAGGGATAATGGCGATCGGGCTGGTGACGGTTTTCGCCCTTTTCCCGATCGGCGTCTGGGCCGTCAAGGACACCGTAGAGTCGACGCGCGCAGGGGGGCTTTCAAGAACCGCCCGCGCCATGCTGACCGCCAACCGGGCTGATTTGGCCATAACCGGCCACAACTCCAGCAGGTTTCACGAGGGGTACGTACCCTTTGGTCCGTGGGAAAAGCCCTGGGACATGCGCGTCTGGCGGGAGTATCTTGATGAGTACATCGACGGTGCGGGAGATCCAGTCCGGCGCGTGGTCTTCGATGACCAGACGATGGTGCCGATCGAGGTGAGGGGCGCTTTTGACTCGACAGCGACGGTGCAGCTGGAGCCCGCATCTCTCACGCGGGATGCTGACCTTCTGGAGCATTTTCACGACCCGGCAAATCCGGGTCCCAACGAGTACTGGCCGTGGGACATACGCATCCGGGTGCGAGGCCTGGAATACCAGGTATACAGCAGAACTTACGACGGCACCAATCTCGATACTATAACGGTCAGCGAGCCGATAGACGAGACGGGGCTGCTTCCCTTCGAGATACTCCTGCCGGTGTCCCTCAAAACACCGCCGCTGGATGTGCCGCTGGAGTGGACCGGAGGCATGGCGACCTTTGACGGGGCGGGCGGCGCTGACATATGGCCGATGGAAAACCGCAACCTCTGCAACTATCTCGTCGCCGGCGGCTGGATAAGCGTTGGAGGAGACTGGTTTCAGATCGCCTCGCGCAGCCCTGATCCGGTAAACCATCCCATCTCGCTGACACTCGCGGGCGACGGCGCGCCGTTTCCGTCGGGCGATCTGCCCTTCAAGGTGGTGCTGCCTGTTATGGACTTTGACCCGGTGGCGGTGGGCCCCGATACCCAGAGTCTCAGCGTAGTCAGTGTCGCCGGCGCGCAGGCCGGCGGCGGCGCGCAGCTGGGATTTCTCGAGGCGGGCGCCTATATCGAGGTAGTACTTGACGGTGCGCGTGGAGACTTCAATCCCGAAAATCCAGCAGGCAGGCGCATGGTGACGGGCATCACCAATGTCAACGCCGAGACGGCCGGATTCCTCGTTGAGGGAAACTTCATACTTATCGGTGGCAGGCACTATGAGATAGAAGAGGGCTATGATGCTGGTACCGGCACCCTGGGGCTTACCGGCACGGTGCCCGCGCTCGGCGATAACAGGTATTTCCATATCGTCCTCGGCTATGACCCGGGCGGGCCGGGGCAGCTGCCGACCGTGGCGCGCTTTCCGGTCAGAGCCGTTACGAGGGTGCCGACGGGCACCGGCAACGCCACCAGGGTGGTGGGCTTTGAAGTGGGCCGCGATGCCAATGACAACCTGCCGGTCGACCTCTGGACCGGGGCTATCCGGCTGAACCCTGTCAGAATCCTGCCGGCCAACCGCAGCATATATTCTTACCAGGTCGTGATGAACCCCGCCACGCCAGGAGGCGACTTTGGAGGAGCCGACCAGTTCAGCGCGACCGGGCCGACGTGGTCCGTCACTCACAATACAGCGGCAATGCCGCCGATACCATTTCCCTCGGATATAGTCCC
>SLPQ01000186.1 GCA_007131925.1 Candidatus Brocadiia bacterium
TCTTTTTCGCGGTTGCCCTGACTATACAGGCGCTTGCGCCTCCGCTGCAGCCGGAGAATGCGCCTGCCTCAGCGCCGGGCGGGAGCGACCATGCCGATGCGCGAAACGCCGCTTCCGACGAACCGACCGGGGTAGATGACCCTGGCGAAAGCGAGCAGGCCGAGCGCACGCCGGAGCGCGAGGTCAGTGAGGATTTTGCTCTCAGGTGGGGGCCTCACGCTGTAGCGCCGCTTGTTTTTACCGCACTGTCGTGGGTACTTTTCTGCATAGCTGCAGGGTTTGTCTTCTATGGAACGGCCGACATGGTGGCCGAGTATGATTTCAGCGGCTATATGGAGGTCCTGCAGGTGTTTCTGCGCAGGGGCCCCATCTTAAGCTCCATTCTCACCATCACACTTGCAGTCTTCACATTCCTTGCCACAGCGATAAATATCCTCTTTTACCTTCGCATGGCTGTAACCCGCGGGCCACTCTATCTGGTTCTTGCGGGAATAATGATGTGGTTTCTGCTTTTCATAATGATGACATTTGCGCTGACATTGCCGATAACTGCGCAGCTCGGCATCAAGACCACCAGGGCACTTCGGATGGCGGCGCTGCTTGCGCTATCACGACCGCTGCGAATGCTAGTGGTAATCATGACCGCCGTAGTGATCTTGTTTCTGTCCTTTTTCTCAGGCGCTGGAGTAGGCTTTTTCTTGGTCGCGCTTCCGGCGGTGCTCTTCAACAGCGAGGTGCACTCACGTCTTGAAACAGCCATGGACACGGCACCGCCGTCCGAAGATCAAGCACCTTCGTAGCGACGAATCATACGCCCGGGACAAGCCATCACCCATATCACCCGTCAACCACTTGTGCCACGGAGGCGACATCCGGTCTACTTATAAGGCCCCTTTCAGTAATGATGGCGCTGATGTAGCGTGCCGGCGTTACGTCAAAGGCCGGACAAAAGACACCCACGCCGGCCGGTGCGGTGCGTACAGAAAAACCCTCGGTTACCTCCTCGGGGGGGCGCTCTTCGATGGGTATCAAATCCCCCTCTGAAATAGACATGTCAAACGTTGAGACCGGCGCTGCCACGTAGAAGGGTACGCCAAACTCGTGCGCCAGGACGGCAACACCGAGAGTTCCGACCTTGTTTGCAGCGTCGCCGTTGGCCGCGATACGATCGGCGCCGGTTATCACAAGGTCCACCATTCCGGCCTTCAAGACGGCCGCGGCCGTGTTGTCGCATATGACTTTCACATCGATACCGGCATTCATGAGCTCCCAGGCGGTAAGCCGCGATCCCTGCAGCAGCGGACGCGTCTCATCCGCCATGACGCTGACCCTCTTGCCGAGTTCATTAGCGCGGTAAATGACGGCCAGGGCCGTCCCATAGTCTGCGGTGGCGAGTGCGCCAGCGTTGCAGTGGGTCAGGACCCTCGCTGGATCAGGCATTATCTGCTGGCCGACCTGGCCGATCTTCCTGCAGACAGCCATGTCTTCCTCATGAATCGCACGTGCCTCCTCGAAAAGAGCCGACCTTACAGCATCCACCCCCTCCCCGCCGGTCGTCCGTGCTGCTGACATCGCCCGGTCTATGGCCCAGAAAAGGTTCACCGCGGTGGGGCGCGATGACTTCAGGTAATCGGCGGCCTCCTCGAGCACGACAAAAAGCGCCTCTTCACTGTCAAGACATGTCTTGCCTACGGCGAGGACAAGGCCATATGCCCCCGCGATCCCGATAGCCGGTGCCCCGCGAATCGACAGGCGCTTTATCGCGGCAAACATCTCCACGGGCGAGGTTATTTCGAGGGTAACATATTCGTTGGGCAGCCGGGTCTGGTCGATGATTCGCACGAAGCCATCACAGGCCCCTATCCATTCTATTGTCGGCTGGGGCATGCTATGCGCCCCCTCCGCGTGCGCGAAGCGAGGCGTCCTTTTCTGCGACTTTGCCGGCCATCGACTTTCTGTATTCAACAAGACGAGCCGCGAGGGCATTGTCAGAGAGCGCCAGTATGCGTGCAGCGGCGACCGCGGCATTGACCGGGCCTCCGGAGTTTGCTCCCGTCGAAAGCACGGGCACGCCACCGGGCATCTGTACGCCTGACAGAAGGCTGTCCAGCCCGCCGGCCATTCCCGTGACGACAGGAACGGCTATAACGGGAAGATCGGTACCACTTGCCATGAAGCCCGGTAGGGCCGCTGCGCCGCCAGCGATTGCTATTATGACTTTGAATCCCGCCGCCTGTGCACCTACGGCGAAGTCCCAGGCAGCCTCGGGGCATCTGTGGGCACTCAGGATGCGCGCCTCCCAGGAAACCCCCAGGGTCTTGAGAGTTTCAAACGCCTTCTCTGCGACACCAAGGTCACTGTCACTGCCCATCACAATCGCTACTCTTGCATCACTCATCGTGTAGATTCTCCTCGAATACAAGGTCCCTGAACTGACTGTAATCGTCTCTTGTGAAGTCCCTGAATATCTCCGCATAAGTGCGCGTGTCGCATCTGTGGTCGGCAAGGCCTATGACGGCCATTGCACTTGCCACCTCGTCGGGTCCTTGGGCCTCGACCTCCACAAAGCCGCCAAGCAAAGGCAGCGTATCCAGCATTACCTCGGCACTGCCGAGCGACCATATCTCTCTGAATTTTTCATACGCCCATGTGCGCTTGAACCCAAGCGCCAGAAACAGCTCACAAGCTGCGTCAAAATCCGCAACCCCCACCTCGATCTCACTGCGTGTCTTGATCTCCCCGCTTTGGTCCTGACGAGGCCCCTTGTAGGTAAGCACACCGCCGTTGTACGAGCGCAGGCGAAGAAGACAATCACTTTCAGCCAGCTTGCCTGACGGCGTGTCAAAGACGATGTTTCGCTCAAGGCCGTCGGCGATCTTTCGCGCGCCGTGGAGTTTCAGTGTTTCTCGCACGGTATCAAGGTCGCAGCAGGGCACCTTTACCTCGGTCTCATGCCTGGACGCGTCGCTACTGCTCATCTTCGCCGGCATTTTCGTAAAGCACCTCGTATACCACAAAATCCACGTTGCCTATCGGATCCGAAAAAACATGACGCCACCCAGTGAACTCCGGAGGCTCCTCCTCTCGTGGAGCAAAAAAGTTGTATCCGCTGAACTGCAGCATGCGACCGTCCACCAATCCACGCGATATGACCACATACTTTGCGCCATAGTTGCGGCTGGCTCTCACAAGATCTCTCATGGTACGGGTCAGCGGAACGTTCTGAGAGCGAGCAGGCTGCTCGATGTACCAGCCAAATCTCAACGCCTCATCGGGACCCATCAGGTAGAGCTCTTTCGGCTCCATGTGCTCCCTGAGCCATTCGGCAAGCACCCGGGCTTCGGGCGCCGGTTGCGCAGCACGCCATGGCCTCACTACATTAAACTCTCTGGCTGTCGACAAAAAGCCTGCAAGACAAGCGATACCGATGATAGCAGCCCTCCAGTACCAGCCATGAAAGGCTCGCATCATGCCTACTGCGAAGTAGCCCATCACTATTGGAATAAATGGGAAGATAAAGCGCCAGGGGGGCGCAATGGGCACATACCAGGCAATTGGAATAAAGAAAACTATTGCCAGAACAATCGTGAATACTTTGCGAAAGCGATTAA
>SLPQ01000159.1 GCA_007131925.1 Candidatus Brocadiia bacterium
ACCGCCTGCGGCACTTGTGTGGATTATGAATCACAAGGTGCCTTTCAGGATGTAACACGTGAGGCTTGCCCACCAATTGAAGGCTGACGAGTGCGAGGCAGAGTGCCGGCGCTGGTCAGTATATCTCAGGCGACTAACGTCCTATCGCCTTGTCGGCTATGTCGGTGCGGTAGTGGGCATCCTGAAAATGTATCTTCTCTACGGCCTCGTAAGCGCGCGCCTTGGCGGCCTCGATGGTCTCGCCCACTGCCGTGACCCCCAGCACCCGCCCGCCGTCGGTTACGAGTGTGCCCTGAGCGTCTGCCGTACCGGCGTGAAAGACCTTCACGTCGCCGAGCGCCTCGGCCTCTTCGATGCCGGTAATCTCCTTGCCAGACTCGTACTTGCCGGGATAGCCGCCAGCGGCCATGACTACGCACACAGACGCTCGATCGTCCCATAAGATGTCGATGTCGGCCAGGTCACCCTCGACACAGGCCATGATCGGCTCGACTATGTCGGTCTTCATGCGCATAAGGACCGGCTGGGTCTCGGGGTCGCCGAAGCGTACGTTAAACTCAAGAACCTTCGCCCCCTCATGCGTTATCATGATGCCGGCATAAAGTATGCCGCGATAGGGGCAGCCGTCGCGGTTTGCCGCGTAGGCGACGGGCACGAGGATATCTCGCTCGACCTGCCGGGTGATGCGTTCAGTGACGATTGGTGCCGGCGAGTATGCGCCCATTCCGCCGGTGTTTGGCCCACTGTCGCCGTCGAATGCGCGTTTATGGTCCTGGCTGGACTCCATGGTGAAGATGGCGTGTCCATCCATGAAGGCCAGTATCGAGGCCTCCTCTCCCCGGAGGCATTCCTCGATTACGACGCTGTCCCCGGCAGAGCCGAAGATGCGCTCCTTCATCACGGCGTCTATCGCCTCGTGGGCCTCCTTTACCGTCGAGCACACGTAAACACCCTTGCCGGCCGCCAGACCGCTTGCCTTGACTACCAACGGCGCATCGACAGCCTCTGCGTAGTCCTTCGCGGCAGAGAGCTCGTTGAATATCTTGAAGCGGGCCGTCGGGATGCCGGCAGACTTCATCAGCATCTTGGAGTATGCTTTTGAGCCCTCAAGCGCGGCGGCATGCTGCCTCGGGCCGAAAATCTTAAAGCCCTCCTTTTCGAAGGCATCAACAATGCCCGCCACCAGCGGCGCCTCCGGGCCTGCAACCGTCAGGCCGATTTCATTGTCCCTGGCAAAGGCCACAAGCGCCTTTATGTCCTCCGCGCCTATGTCTACCACGTCGGCTTCACGGGCTATCCCGGCGTTGCCGGGGGCGCAGAATATCCTGTCGACGAGAGGCGACTGGGCGATCTTCCAGACAAGTGCGTGCTCGCGGCCGCCGCCGCCAACCACCAGAACCTTCATCACATATGCTCCTCAAATGCCCTGTCACGATTTCCAAACACACCTCAACCGGCCCGAACCCGGCCGGCAGCCAATTTGCTTCCAGCGGCACTGCTCGCCAGCCGAAAGCAAAAAACGTGCAGATGTCCCACGGCCTGCGAGCCGGCGACGCACCACAATAAACTCAAACAGTCCAGGCATTCGTACGCTCATCCGACACGCAAGCCGCCGGTTCCGGACTGCGTGGGATTCCGAGCCTGAGTGTCGCAGAGCTCCGGGACGGCATTCGCCGGTCAGGCGCATCGCAAGTCTGCATGTCTGAGGACACTCTCAGGGGGCGCGATCGAGCCTGCCCCTGAGCTCTCGCTTGCCGAGTCCGCGAATCTCCCTGATGCTCTGAATACTCTCAGCACGCGGGCGCGCACGACCGGCCTCCCACTGCCAGACGGCATTGCCTGATACACCGAGAAGGGTTGCAAGCTCGGCCTGGCTTACACCGAGCTTGCCGCGCAAGCGTTTCAGGGACTCGCCGGAAAAGCGCAGTTTCCGGCGGTCGATCTTTCCTGTGCTGCGCGCCGGAGCTGGGCGCGGCGCCTGAGCATGGTCGGCCTCCAGTGCAGCGATTCGCCTTTCGATACGGTCGAGGCGTGTGGTTATGGCCTTAAGCTCCCCGGTGATTCCCGCCCCCCTTAACTCGCGGGAAACCATGCGGGCGATCTCCTCCCTGATTACCTGAGCAATGCTTGCCACGATAGCTCCTCCCTCTCAACTGCCCACCCAGTATGATCCTGACATTCTCCGGGCAAGGACGCAAAGCACCTGCAGATGTGATCCGCGCAGGCCAAGTGTCCACAAAGCGCGCCCGGGGTGCAAGTCAAAAACTCCCTGTCGAGCACCCTTCAAAATGATGTCCGCTTTCTATGCCGTGGCCATTTGAGTGTTTTTTTAATAAGGCTCGCTCCCGCAGGCCAATATAATCTGATCTGGCGGTAGGGTGTGTGCTATTGGCTGCACATGCTTTGTACGGAGGGCGTCTCACGGATGAGATGAGCATAGGCCATGGAGCAGGTTAACCTGTGGCAGGGTCATCTCTGGCTTACTCTTGAAGCAAAAGGAGTCTTCTGATGCCGCTGTGCACTATTGAATACTTCTCCGGCTCACTTGAGAAGGCCACAGCCATGAATGTCATCCTGCCCGATCCCCAGATAGATCCTCCATACTTCACCCTCTACCAGCTTCACGGTCTCTCGGACGATCACACCGTCTGGACGCGACGTACCTCCATCGAGCGCTACGTCGCAGGGCTGCCGCTGGTGGTGGTGATGCCTGACGGCGGGCGGGGCTTTTACACAGATGCGCGCGAGGGATACGCCTTCGAGTCGCACATAATCAAGGACACGCTGGACTTTGTCGAGAGATATTTTCCTGTCAAGGCGCAGCGGTCTCACCGCGCCATAGGCGGCCTTTCGATGGGGGGTTACGGCGCGGTGAAGCTAGCGCTGAAGTATCCGAATGTCTTCGGCTCCGCAGCCGCGCACTCAAGCGTGTTTCTGGCGGGCCATTCACGAGACTTCACGGAAAGCGATGAGCTGGCGCGTATCTTCGGAAGCGACAGTGCCGGCGGCGATGATGATGTTTTCGCGCTTGCCGAGCGCGCTCAGCGCGGCAACTTGCCCGCTGTGTATTTCGACTGCGGCAGGTCGGACTTTCTGCTGGATGCCAACCGGCTCTATCACGAGCATCTGGGCCGGCTGGGCATAAGTCACACTTACAGGGAGTACCGGGGCGCACATTCCTGGGATTACTGGGACAGGCATTTCCCGAAGGCGCTTAAGTTTCACCGCAAAGCGCTGGGCTTCTGAACCATCCCACAGGCGACTTGTTCGATAAAGGGTGCAAAAGTCTGCAAATTTTTCAGGAAAAACTGCTTGAAACTTGTTAGACATGGCGTATAGTGTTAGGGAGTCCTAACATAACTATGGCGGCTTAGGGCCGATGGAGAGACGCAAGTGCCATCAAGAGCAAAGCTTACGGCAAGCCTCGAAGACTATGTGGAGTCCATCTACCACATCGCGGTCAGGCAGGGGGCTGCCCGGGTTACGGACATAGCCGCCGATCTGGATGTGGCCAAGTCCTCCGTGACGGCCGCTCTTAAAAACCTCTCAGCAAGAGGGCTGGTGAACTATGACCCTTACAGCGTGGTGACGCTGACCGACGACGGGGAGAGGGCGGCCAGGCGGGTGGTCAGGCGGCATGTCATTCTCGGTAAGTTTCTCCAGGAAGTCCTCGGCATATCCAGCGAGGTGGCCGAGGCAAACGCCTGCCGCCTCGAGCATGCGATGGAGGCCGACGTTGTGGACCGGCTGCTTGAGTTTGTGGAGTTTATCGAGAGGTGCCCGCGGGCTGGGGATGAGTTTCGCGAGGGTTTCAAGCGTTTTGCACGTGGAGGGCATGCGGGCCCGCTGCGCTGCGAGGCGTGCATCAAAGAGGCGCTCGCTGTAGCGGGCACATTGGAAGGGGCACCCTGCCGGGGGCCCGTAAGCACGGATATTCCGGGAGATGAAGATGACGGAGACTAAGCACGTGGAAGCCGAACTGACGTCGCTGGCTGCTGCAAGAGAAGGAGCGAATGTGCGCATGGTGAGTGCCGATTGCGGCAGGGGACTGTGTGCGCGGCTGGCCTCGATGGGCATGCGGCCCGGTATGACGCTGCGGGTGATAAAATCTGCGCCTCCCGGCCCGCTGGTGGTGGCCGTCGGCAACGCGCGCATCGGCATAGGCCGCGGTATGGCGTTCAAGATAATGGTGGCGGAGGAGACCAGCCGTGGGGGCGCTGCCCAGGCTCGGGACAAGACAGACAAACTCCGGGATTGACGGGGCCGTACATGACCGACCGCATAAGAGTGGCCCTTACGGGCAATCCAAACAGCGGCAAGAGCACCATCTTCAACCACCTCGCGGGCGCCCGCCAGCACGTGGCAAACTATCCGGGCGTCACCGTCGAGGTCACCCAGGGCACTGCCACATACGAGGGCGTACGGCTTGACCTTGTGGACCTGCCCGGCACTTACAGCCTGAGCGCATACTCACCCGAAGAGCGCGTGGCGCGGGACTACCTGCTCAAGGAAAAGCCGGATGTCGTCATAGCCATTGTAGATGCATCAAATCTCGAACGAAATCTCTACCTCGTCGTGCAGCTGATCGAGTTGGGAATGCCGGTACTTGTCGCGCTCAACATGATGGACATCGCCGAGCGCAGGGGTCTCTCGATCGATCATCAACGCCTCTCAGAGCTCACTGGCGTTACCTTTGTGCCGACTGTCGGCCACCGCGGCACGGGTATCGACACGCTGAGAAAGAAGATCCTGCACGAAGCCGGGACCGGTCGGCGCATATCGGCCGAGTCCATCCGTTACGGACGCGACGTCGGTACAGAGATTACCGCCCTCGAAAGCCTGCTCGACGAGCACGCCGGGCTTTGGGAGGAGTATCCCACCAGATGGCTGGCTTTAAGCCTCCTGGAGGAGGACAGCGAGGTCATCGAGCTCATCGAGAGAAAGGCGCCCAATGCGGACGAGATCCTCTCCCAGGCAGCGAAAGGCATCGAGCGGATACATGCTGTCGCCGGCTCATCGGCCGAGACGGTGATAGCTGACAGACGTTACGGTTTCATCTCCGGGGCTTGCCAGGAGTCCATCAAGAGCAGCGTCGAGACGCGCCACATATTCTCTGACAAGATCGACCTGATTGTCACGCACCGCGTGCTGGGCCTGCCCATACTGCTTGCGCTGATGTACATCGTGTTTTATCTTACGTTTAACATCGCCGCCTACCCGAGCGAGTTGATCGAAGACGGGCTTGTGGAGCTTTCGGACTATGCAAGAACCGCATGGCAGGCGGACCCGCTTCAGCCTCTGAACATTCGCTCGCTGCTGGTGGATGGCATCCTGGCGGGCGTGGGGGGAGTGGTGGTTTTTCTGCCGCCGATAATGGTACTTTTCATGGCGATAGCGGCCCTGGAAGACACCGGCTACATGGCGCGCGCGGCCTTCGTGACAGACCACCTCATGCACAAGATGGGCCTGCACGGAAAGAGCTTCATACCGATGCTGGTCGGTTTCGGATGCAGCGTGCCAGCCATTATGGCCACCCGCATAGTCGAGAACCGCCGCGACCGCCTTACAACCATGCTGATCGTGCCGCTCATGAGCTGCGGCGGCAAGTACCCGGCCTATGCGCTGCTGGTGGCGGCTTTCTTCCCGCTGGCATGGCGCGGCGCAATGCTGTGGTTTATCTATATTTTTGGCGCCGTGCTTGCTGTGCTCGCCGCGAAGCTACTCAAAAGCACCCTGCTGCGTGGAGAGGCCCACCCCTTTGTAATGGAGCTGCCCCCCTACCGCATGCCCACCTTCAAGGGACTGCTGATCCATACATGGGAGCGATCCTGGCTGTTTCTCAAGAAGGCGGGCACCGTGATATTCGCCGTGTCGATAGTGCTCTGGTTTTTCACCAACTGGCCAAGCCCCCCGCGCGAGGAGCTGGCTCAGGCCGATCCGAGCGAGATCCGCGCGGCCGTTCTCGAACACTCGGTGGTCGGACGTGTGGGAAAGACACTCGAACCAGCCCTCGAGATGGCCGGCTTTGACTGGAAGCTGGGAACAGCACTCATCGGCGCGAGCATGGCAAAGGAGGTGTTTGTAGCTCAGATGGGCATCATCTACGGCTTTGGCGAGGAGGGCCGCTCGCTTGCCGAGCAGATTGGCGGCGACTACTCTGTGCTGGCAGGCTTTGCGCTGCTGCTCTTCACGCTCATCGCCAGCCCATGTATAGCCACGGTGATTATCATGCGACGGGAAAGCGGTTCGTGGAGATGGGCGGCCTTTCAGTGGCTCGCACTGACGGCTGGGGGGTTTGTCCTCGCTGTAGTGGTATTTCAAGGTGGCGGTCTCTTGCAGGCCCTTTGGACGGGGGGCTAAAGGGGCATGATCGAGACTATCGTAATCGCGGTCATTGTGCTGGCGGCGGGGGCCCTGATGGTGCGTATCATGCTGAGGATGGCCTCCGGCGGCGGCGGCTGCTCAACGGATGCCTGCTCCAGGTGTGATGCATGCGATCCGCAGCGGGATGAGACCAAGCTCCCACCGGGATGAGAGCACCGAGTGCATCTACCCTGGGCATCGGGACAGCTCGCAGGGGCGACCCACTTGCCGGGTCATCGCCTGATCACGCCTGGTGCCTGAGGTGCGGGCATTTGAGACCTTCCCGCCTCAGCGACATCCCGCCGTACGAGATTGCATACTCACCTGGGGTGTGAGGCCTTTTGGATGGATGGTTGCAGGCGTGCTTTCCTGCCGGTAACATGTTTGCCAACGGTCAGGCTTTACAGGCAAGGAGGTGAGCATGCTCAGCGACGACGAGAGAAAAAGGATAGTCGGCCTATTCGAGGGGTTGCGCGTTACAGACGTCAACGATGGCATGGACGCGGTGGGCCTGCAGGACATCGGCACGATGCCAGGCGACATACGGCCGCTATGGCGCGATCTGAACGCCTTTTCACACCGCATATACGGCTTTGCGCACACGGTGCGGTTCTTGCCGACAAATAAGCGAGCAGGCCGCATGCCGACAGATCAGTTCAGAAAATGGGTGGCGGACTGGTACACCACCCTTGCCAACGCGCCGATAGCCGCTGACATCCGTGAGCTGGATGTGATAGTTCTGGACGGCGGTGAGATACCGGACTGCGGCTTTATCGGCTCCTACAACAGCCTCGAATGGATAGATGCGGGCGCCGTCGGAGCGGTCACGAACGGCGGCTGCCGCGATACCGACGAGATTATCCGGCAGAAGGTGCCGGTCTATTCCCGCCACGTCCGCCATGGCATCCGCCCCGGCCGCGTCGAGGTGGACGGGATAAACATACCTGTCAGCGTAGGCGGCGTGATGGTAAGGCCGGGGGACTTCGTGGCCGCCGACGGCGACGGCGTAGTCATCGTGCCCATCGAGCTGGTCGAGGAGGTGGCCTCGTACGCGCGTGAAGTCCAGGAAGCCGACAAGAAGGGACGGCGCGGATTTTTCGACCATCTGGGCATGCCGCATGACTTCACGGTCAGCTGAGCAAGACAGCCCGGCGGTCTCTACAACCAGCGCCTTTTCTTGAACAGCGCGAGCATCACAACGGCAATAGCCGCCATGAGCGCCAGCACAGCAAAGTAGGCCGGCGGCCACTCGAGCTCCGGCATGTACGCGAAGTTCATCCCGTACACGCCGGCTATGAACGTCAGCGGTATGAATATCGTGGCGATGATAGTCAGCACCTTCATGACGTCGTTCATGCGATTTGAAAGGGATGAGAGATATACTTCCACCATGCCGGCGACCACTTCACGATTTGCCTCGATTGTGTCCATTACCTGTATGGTGTGGTCATAGACATCCCGCAGGTAAAGCAGCGTGCCCGCTTTTACAAGCGTGCTTTCACTGCGCTCGATACTGCTTATAAGCTCACGCAGCGGCCATACTGAGCGGCGCAGGCTGATGAGATCTCGCTTTAGCGCGTAGACCCGCATTAGCACCTCGCGCTCTGGTGTTCCGACTACGGCCTCCTCGAGCTCCTCCACCCTTTCGCCGAGTGATTCCAGGACAGAAAAGTAGCTGTCCACTATCGCGTCTATAAGCGCATAAGCAAGGTAATCGGCTCCCATTTTTCTGATGCGCCCCTTACCGCTGCGCAGTCGGTTTCGAATCGGATCAAAGACATCGCCCCGCTTTTCCTGGAATGTAAGAACGTAGTCGGCGCCAAGGACCATGCTGACCTGCTCGCTATCGATCCGGCCTTCGTCTCCGCCCAGGCAGAGCATTTTTACGACCATGAAGATGTGTTTCTCGAAGTCCTCGGCCTTTGGGCGCTGGATGGTATGAAGAATGTCCTCCATCAGGAGCGGATGAAGGTCATAATACGTGCCCAGCTTCTCTATAACTTCGACGTCGTGCAGGCCGTCAACATTTATCCAGGTCACCCGCGGCGATTTGAGATAGTTCGCGCACTCCTCAGGCGAGGTCAGCTCCTTTTCCTCGAAAGTGTCCGCATCAAAGTGCATTACGCTGATCCGCACCATCTCGGACCTCTTCTCGCCCACATGCACGAGCGTGCCGGGCGGCAGGCCGGCCTTCTGTGAAGTGCGCACGGTTTTGGGATCCATTGACCACCTCCTGTTTTTCGCGCCGACACGCCACCAGGGGCTCGTCACAGCGAGCGGCCCAGAACTTTGTCGGAGGCCATCCATCGGTATATTCGGTATGTGCGGCTCCAGACTCGACTCTTTCACCACTATGCACGCACCTCACAACATCCGCAGGCCCAAGACAGCTCACCTCCCAGTTACGTGCTGCAAAGGGGCAGTCGCAGCGCAGCGCTGACGCTCAGCGCGTCTTAGAATAAAGAGATAGCAGGGAGCCGGTTTGCCGTTGGCCAAAAGGTATTGTATACTTCAGTCAGCAGGATTGGCCGAACATTCCAAGGGGGGGAGCGCCGGACGGTCTGGATCGTTTGGTTTTCGGCCCCAAATGTGAGGACAACCATGACCCCGGCAACAGAGGCCAGGCGCGTACGGGACCTTTTCATAAACTCGATCAGGGCGCTGGCAGAGGCGCTCGAGGCAAAAGACCCCTATACAGCCGGGCATTCGCGGCGTGTCACCGAGATATCCGTGGCCATCGCGGGCGAGATGGATATGGACAAGGCGGGACTTGCGCAGGTGCGCCTTGCCGCCATGCTGCATGACATCGGAAAGATCGGCGTGCGCGAGTCTGTTCTGAACAAGGAGGGCTCCCTGACGCCCGAGGAGTACGAACACATCATGCAGCACATGAGCATCGGGCGCCGGATACTCGCGCCTATCTTCACCGGCAAGAGCATCCTCGACATTGTGACCTATCATCACGAGCGCTGGGACGGCACCGGCCTGCCCCAGGGGCTTAAAGGCAGGCATATCCCCCTGGGAGCGCGGATTGTGGGCCTGGCTGACGCCGTTGACGCCATGGGCAGCATGCGTCCCTATCGTCCGGGCAGGGCGCCTCAGGAGATAGCCTCGGAGATTGAGAAAAATGCGGGCCGGCAGTTTGACTCGGAGGTTGTAAAGGCGTTTTTTGCAACCAAGTACGGCCGCATGCTCACCGAGGCTTGCCTGGATGCGCAGGAGCATGACACGGCCACGTCCACCGGGGGCTCGCCTGTGCTGGACTCCCAGCAGGATAACGCACCAGAGGAGCCTGCGGCTGTATCAGCGGGGCCTGCAGCGGCGGAGGGCGAGCCCGAGGCGCTCACGGCGGATGCGCCGCCCGCATCACCCGTTTTCGGCCGCGCCCGCATTTTCAAAGACGCAAGAGAGATAAACGATGTCAAGGCTCTGCCCTTTGTCACTGCGGAGGTCTTGAGCCTGACCTCGGCCGTAAACAGCGATATCGACGCACTTATAAGCACCATATTAAAGGACCAGGCACTCGTTGCCAAGATACTCAAGCTTGCCAATACATCCTTTTACGCATCGCGCGGAAGGGTGCAGACTGTTGACCGGGCGGTGGTCAACATAGGCTTTTCAGGTATAAGGGAGATAGCCCTCGGCGTAGCAGTAGTAGAGGTCTTTCGCAGCAACGAATCGTCCGGCAGCTTCGACCGTCTCGCGCTGTGGCGACACCAGCTCGCCACCGCCGCCCTGGGAAGGGCGCTGGCCGCCGCAGGTGAGTGTGCTTCTCCGGAGGACGCTTTCGTCGCAGGTCTGCTGCACGACACCGGCATATCCGTGCTCGATGACCTCTACCCCGAGCAGTACGCTGTAGCCGCCGAGTACGCGCGCACATCGGGCCGTCCGCTTGTCGAAGCCGAGAAAGCCTACATGGGCGCCGACCACGCAGAGGTCGCCGCACAATTCGCCAGCGGGTGGAACCTGCCCGAAAAGCTTACAGCAGTTATGGAGCGCCATCACGAGCCGTGGGATACGCTGAGTGACGACATGTCGCCCGGCGTCACCACTCTCATGGTCGTCAAGCTCGCTGAATCCATGGCCCGCGCCTTCAGAATAGGCGATGACTGCGACCCTCTGCTCGAGGACGTCCCGCTTTCAGTCTTCAGGCGTCTAAAGCTCGATGAGCATAATATCGCGCAGGTTTTCAAGAACTTTCCCACCGAGCTGGCCGAGCTGGAGATGGTGTTTTTCATGAACTCCGAGGGAGACGCCCGTTTTGCAGTGACCACGCAGCCTGAACAGATCGTCGGAAGAAAGGCGCTCATGGTCGAGGCATCGAAGAAGCCTTTTGACCCGGTCGAGCAGTTTCTCAAGAGCCTCGATATGGAGGTGTTCTCGGCACGGTCGGTCCAAGAGGGGCTCGCCGAAGGCACCCCCGATGTCGTCATCCTCCGCCATAAGACCGACAAATCGGTAGAAACCGCTCTTAAACAGCTTACCGGCCTTGCCGAAAAGGGTGTAGTAGGTGCGGTAAAGGTCTTTATACTGGGCAGCTACGCCACAAACGGCCGGGAGTCGATCTACCCGGCCAGCTGCACGGCGGTCTTGAGGCCGCCTTTCAGCATCCCGAACCTTACGCGCAACCTTGAGCTCTTCTTCGCGGACTGAAGTCTCTGTGAAGACTGCCGTGGCCGGTCATTTTGCGCGGACAACGCGCCGCCTGACTCATATTTACCAATAAGCGCCGCCCGCCTGTTGCCACATCGAATGCCCTTGCGTGCTCCTTTGTGCAAACTTTCAGGCTTGAAGCCCTTCAACCGTTGCGTACCATGGACGGGGTGTATTTGGATACTCACGGCCTGTGTAGACAATATGGAGGTGCATTCAGAAGAGCGAGCGCTTTGACCGCAGCCGACGGCAAAGCGTCTGAGGTGTGATCCGGCGAAACCGGATCACCCATGGAGACAGGGTGTGGCCTTTCAATAAGGTCCTTCAATGGCAGTGCATCAAAGGAGAAGCGCGATGAAGTTGATAGGGATGGCGTTTCTGGCAGCGTTCTTTCTCACGGCGGCACAGGCATGGGCAGCACCGGATATCAGCGACCTTCCCCCACATCCGCGCCTATGGATCGGCGGGTTACCCACTGCCGCAGGGCACATCGACCCTGATACCCTCATGGAGCGCGCCGAGACGCACCCGGAGCAGTTTGACCTGCTCAGATCTGCTACCTCCATCGAGGGGCGTGCTCTCCTGGCCACGCTCACAGGCGACAGTGCAATGCTGGCCGAGCTGGTGGACACGCTCAAGACTGTCGAGACCCACGGCACACGCCTGGCATTTCATGCCCTCGCATTCGACTGGATAGCAGCCGTTATCAGCGACGAAGACCGTGCCGCCATCGCACGAAATCTCGGCGACCTGGCCGAGGCCAGCTATGAAGGCTGGACCAACGTCTATCACAACATCAATATCGGGCGTTCAACGGGTGCGGCGGTAGCGGCGCTTGCCATAGCCGGGCACGATCCACGGGCACAGGAGATATTTGACGCGACATATCCGCGGTTCGTGGAGTTCATGAACATAACAGGAGACGGGCTCGCTCCAACGGAGGAAAATCTTCACGGCAGGGCAGCATGGGGAGGCGGCTGGCCCGAGGCCCACGACTATGATCGCCACGGCTCGCGTTATGCGCTGATCTACTTTCTGGCGCTGCGCAGCGCAACGGGTGAGGATGTCCTGACAGGCAGCCGTTTCTGGCAGGATAAGCCGCTCTTCCATATATATGTCGTCCTGCCTAACGGGCGCAACATAGTGCCGTTTCACGATGACGACCACCCGTTTCTGCTGCAGCATGAGCGTGAAGTGATGCTGGTGCTTTCGCGTGAATACGAGGACCCATATGCGCGCTGGTATGTAAATCACGTCAACGATACGCCGGTGACCGGATCGGCTGCATGGGAGTTTCTCTTCGACGAGCCCGACATTCCAGAGCGTGATTTCACCAGTCTGCCTCATGCCCACTACATTCCCGGCACCGGCACGGTCTATGCGCGCAGCGGCTGGGGGCTGAATGACACATACGTGGCCTTTTCGTCTGCAGACTGGTTTACATATCATCAGAATAATTCGCAGAACGAGTTCGTCATATATCGCAACGCGCCGCTTGCGGTAAAGGACGGAGTATATCATGGATCAGTATGGGACGACTTCATCAACTACACAATCCGTACCGTCTCGCATAACTGTATAACCGTCTTCGACCCCGACGAGACGTTTATGGGGCCATGGAGCCAGGAGGCCGCCAATGATGGAGGCCAGATGATCCAGCAGTGGACCGGCGATCCGCACACGCTCGAAATGTGGCGCGCCCAGGCCGACCGCACCGACAGGCCCAGGCGCGACATCGTGGACTGGATAGGCTTTGAGACAAACGACGTCTACACCTATGCCGCAGCCGAGGCCGGTCGCGCATACAGCGAGGGAAAGGTGCCGTTTTTCTCGCGGCAGCTGCTTTTTATCTACCCGCACTGGATACTTGTCTTTGACCGGGTGGAGGCGGGCGATCCCACTTTTCGAAAGACCTTTCACCTTCATGCGCCCGAGGAGATGGACGTCAGCGGCACAAGTGCAGTCATCACGACACACGAGGCCAAACACACCACCATCCCGGGCAGGCTCTTCGTCGAGTCTCTCCTGCCGCACGGGGCGACCGTTGAACGCATCGACGGCCTTGCCATCGTGGAGGGCAAGTCGTGGGCCATGCGGGAGCCATACAACGACCAGCTCCTCTGCCCGCACCATCTTAACATCACCGCTCCGGAGGAGACAGTATCCTTCTTTCTGACGGCGATGTATGCGACAGACGCCGATGTTGACCAAGCCCCGGCAGCCCGGATAGTCGAGGAGACTGACGACTCGGTCACCGTGAGCCTCGATGAGGGGGCATGGGTGGTGCGCTTTAACAAGACCGGCGAGGTGGCATGGGAGATGGTAGAGTGACCTTTTGGATTACTTGCGTGCAAAGCATCTGCAGCGAAGGGAGATGTTCATGAAGTATCTAGTGGCGGCAATCATGACGGCGGCGATCTCGGCGGCCGCTCTGGCCGATGCTCCTGACATATCAAACCTGCCTGACCATCCGCGCCTGTGGATAGGTGGACTGCCGACGGCCACCGGCTATATCGACCCGGC
>SLPQ01000002.1 GCA_007131925.1 Candidatus Brocadiia bacterium
TCGCTCCTTTCGCTGTCTTCAGCTGGGGGCTCTGAGGTGCATGGCCATTATTGCGCCACCGGATTCAAAAGCAATAGAGCTGCGTGCTATCCCGTGGAAGCGAACATCACCGGCGCAGGTATGATGCGAAAAGCGCCAGCTGGCGGCGCCACTGCGACGGGCGGGCCCTTCGCAAGTGTCGCCAGACATAGGAGGGTCTCAGGTAAAAGGCGCTCATGCCGCGGCGCACCCAGCCCTTGAGCTCCTCAAGCTGTGTGCCGGCTGGCACCAGCGGCAGCGAGAGATCCTCACCGACTGAGAGACCCTCGGAATCAAAAAGCGGCGAGCCAGGGTACGGAGTCGCGAAGTGAAAGCTCGCATAGGTCGGCTCGAGCTCGAGGGCAAAGCGTATGGTCTCCTCGCGCTCTGCATCTGTCTCGCCCGGCAGGCCAAACATGAAAAAACCCAGGGTCTCGATACCCGCCTCCTCCGCCAGGCGTATGCCCTCAAGTATAGCGTCTCTTGAGGTTGCCTTGCCGCTTTTCTCGAGTATGCGCTCGCTGCCGCTCTCCACGCCGACATGCACGAGTCTGCAGCCGGCACCGCGCATCATGGAGACGATGTGTCTGTCAAGCCTGTCCGCCCTCGTCTGGCAGCACCACTCGATGGGCGAGCCGCGCTCGATCAGGTGAAGGCAGACCGCCTCGGCAAGGTCCCTCGCCACGGTAAACTCAAGATCCATGAAGTACGCCGTCTTTACGGGGGTGTGGTCGAGGGCAAAGTCGATCTCGCGAATGACCTGCTCGGGCGTCTTCTTGCGAAAGCCGGCCCCGTACATCACCTTTGAACAGAATGAACACTGCCACGGGCACCCGCGAGTGGTCTCAAAAAGCAGAAAATTGGGGCCGAGCACCTCGTAAAAATACCTCTCGGTCTCGACCAGGTCAAACGCCGGCACCGGCAGCGACTTCATGTCGACGGGTCCGGCGGGCGCATTGCTCATAATCCTGCCACCTTCGATGCGGGATACACCGTCGGCTGCCTCGATATCCATGCCGGCCGCAACCTGGCCGACTGCCGCCTCAGGCTCACCACTTATGACCACGTCGGCTCCGGTAAGGCGCAGCACGGCGGCGGGGTTAATCGTCGGGTGAAAGCCAGTAAGCGCCAGTTTCACAGCGCGCGCCTTGAGTGAGCGCGCAGCGGCCAGAAACGGGGCAGGGTCATTGTATGGGCACTGCCAGCGATCGAGGCCGGTAGATGTAAGTATGGCCAGGTCGGCTCCTGCAGCGCGCTCGGCGAGCGCTTCGGGAGGCAGTCGGAGGGCCTGGGCGTCTATTATAATGGGATGGTGGCCGGCCTCTCTGAGGATGGCTGCGCAGTTCGCCAGCTCGAGGGGCAGCCAGACGCGGTTGTAAGTGCCCTCTCTGGGTCCCTTCGGATAATCCCAGCATGGCTTGAGAAGTGCGACCTTCACCGGCAGACCCCCGAGGTGTCCCTGTCAAAGCCTGCTCCTGAAGGCACCGGCAGGGGGCGGATCATTTTTCGTCCGCGCATCAGGTCACTCTTGAGGCGCGCCATGGCGGCAAGATCGTCGACAATGGTGCGCGCAAGCTGCACAGTCGAGTCCATGTCTTCTATCCATTCCACCGCTATCTCGTGCATGTGAAAGCCCTGCTTTTCAGCAAGTACAAGCAGCTCCGTGTCGAAAAACCACTTCGGGTCCTGTGTCTGCGGCACAAGGATCTCTTTGGCGGCGCGCGCGAGACCTTTGAAGCCGCACTGAGAGTCTGAAAAGCGCGTGTTGAAGACCGCCCCTACCAGAAAGTTCCATCCGCGCGATATTATCTCACGATACCGGCATCTGGTGATGTTTGCCCCCGCAATCAGGCGCGAGCCGAGGATGACCTCCCAGCCCTTTTCGAAGAGCTCCATCATCTCAGGCACGGCCTTGAGATTAGTTGAAAGGTCGACGTCCATGTACGAGACATAGTCGGCATTCGAGTGCATCCAGGTTTCGCGCAGTGCGCGCCCGCGCCCCTTTTGCTCGAGGCGATAATAGATCGTGCGCGAGAGACGCTGGGCGAAGCGGCGGGCGATCTCGGCGGTGGCGTCGGTGGAGGCGTTGTCGGCGATTACGATGCACCAGTCGTACCTGGAAAGGTTGTCTTCGAGGAAAGAATGAAGTGTCTCGATGTTTGCCGCGAGACGTCTTTCGTCGTTGTGAACCGGTATCACGCAGTCGTAAGTAGTCTGACTCATGTGCACCGGCCAGTCTGCTTTCTGCGGCGGATCTCCTCGACCGTCTCACGCACTGCCGCGGCGATGTAGTCGATGTCGGTCTGAGAGAATGTTGCGCTATTCGGCAGCTCCATGCTTCTCTCAGGCAGTGCGGCAGCTACGGGGCAGTCTGCACGATAGTTGCTGAAGACCTCGAGTGATGCGCAGTTTCTGAGGTCGTCCGCCTGGGTGTCGACACCCTTTTTTCGAAGCGCCTTTCTGAACTCAGGCCTGTCTTCCACGAGTATCCGAAAGTAAAGATAAATGTGCTCTAATTCGCCTGCGGGTATGTCCGGCGCCCTGATGCCGGGTACCTCGGCCAGAAGTGCCGCCAGGCGGCGGCCGTTGGCAGACAGGCTCGCGTTTCGCTGTGGGAGACGGCTGATCTCGTCAAGGCCGACGGCGGCCTGGAGGTTAGCCATCCGGCCGAGCGCCTTTGGAGAAAATTGGGTTATCTGCTCGAGCGGCTGCCGCAGGAGACGGTCCAGCGCATCGGAGCCGAGGTTGTCAAGAACTCTTGCTGCCAGGTAGAGCGTCCAGGGAAACAGGCGCCCGCGCGTGAGCAGCCACGCGCACAGGCTGGCGAGGACCTTCATGTGCAGTGAAGGCCCGTGCGGCGGGGGAGAGGAGCCTGCCAGCCGTCGTACGCTGCCAGCCAGCGGCACGTCGCTGAATGTGACGGCGCCGCCGCCGAAGCAGGCCATGTTTTTCCAGATGTCAAAGGAGAAAAACCCCGCGTCGCCGACCGTGCCTGCGGGCCTGCCGGAGCACCTGGCGCCGGCTGCATGTGAGCAGTCCTCCAGGAGCGCGATTCGGGCCTGTGCGGCGAGCGCTTGAAGCCGCTGCATATTCGCTGCGCGTCCGAAAAGATGCGCCGTGACGAGCGCCCTGGTCCTGTCGGTGACGGCAGAGCGCGCGAGTGCGGGGTCTATGTTGAAGGTATGAGGGTCTACGTCCGCGAATACCGGTCGTGCCCCAGTAGCGATGACGGCCGCCGGCATCGACGCAGAGATGTAGGCGGGCATTATTACCTCATCTCCCTGGCCGATTTCGAGCGCCCTCAGTGTCAGGTAAAGGCCGCCCTGTGCAGAAGACGTCGCGACGCAGGCTTGAGCGCCGAGGCATTCCGCGAATGCCCTTTCAAACTCGGCCACACTCTGGCCGTAAGAGAGCTCGTCTCCGGTCGCCAGCCGTATGTACCTGCCGAAGGCCGTGATGTCGAGATTGACCGCATGGCGCGGATATACCCTGTTCACGGACCGCTCCCATTAAGAGAGTAATCGTGCGGCGCATATCTTCTGATGAGCCGGCCCGCATGTCAAGGGAGCCTATTACAGCGTCAATCGAACCACATGCTGATCGTCTCCTCGTAGCGGGCAGCTCTTTCAAGGTGCTCGACCGCTCTCTGGCGGTCTCCTGACCGCATTGCTTCGATGGCAAGGCCTGTGTAGGTTCCGGTAATCGCATTATAGGCCAGCTGCCAGAGCTCGCGAGACTGGTGTGCGCGCCTGAACTGATGTGTCTCAAGTATGGAGGCCGCCTCTCGAAACTGTCGGCGCTCGGTGAGCATCACCGCGGTCATGAGCGCGATATTGTCATCTTCCGGAAAGAGCCTGCGGGCCCTCTGCAGAAGGTCTCTGCGGGACCTGCGGTCGTTCATGGCGTAGTAGATGTCCGCCAGCTGTGCATACGCCTCTGCGTCTTCGGGATCCTGCTCGATGGCCTTGAGATACAGCCCTTCTGCAGTCCTGAAATCACCGGTAAGCCTGCCGCGGGTAAAAGCGGTGGCCACAATGCGATAAAGCCCCGGCACGTCAAACCGCCCCACGAGGCCCTGCCAGAGCTCCAGCGCTTCGTCCTGTCGGCCGAGCCAGTAGAGCATCACACCCTCGAAATACCTCGGATAGGCCCCCTCGCCGGTGAGCTCGGCCACGTATCGCAGCGCCGTAACGGCTTCTCTGCGATGCGGAAAGACGTAGTCGGTACCCATGTCCGCGGCAGTTTCGGCGTATGAGAGCGTCTGCGGATGTTCATCAGCCCGCCCTGCCAGATACGATAGGTAGTAGTAATAGAGACCCGATTCGGCCAGCCCTTCGCCTGAGCGCGCTACAAGCAGCGCCTCGTCAGTGCGATTGAGGCCGTCATAGAAGAGCGCCACCTCGAGATACAGGTTTGCATCCGTTCCGAGTGCCTTTCTTATTGCCCGCTGGTCCGCCTCTCCATTGACGAAAAGCCGCTCCACCGAAGCTACCGGATCCATCGGGTCGCATGCCAGAGCAGCAGCCAGCGCCTCTACTGCCATCTCATGACGGCCGTCCAGTCGCGCGGCAACGGCCATGCTGTCCCAGAGTATGCAGCTGTGGCTGTGGCCACGGCCCGCCTTTTCGAATCCTTCAAGAGCGCTGCCGTAGCGACCCTCACGAAGGTCCTCGCGCGCAAGCAGAAATGCGGCTAGGCGGGTCCACCTGGCTTCTCCACTTATAGACCGAAGCGTATCGATGCCGGCCTCATGATCGATCTTCATCTCGGCAAGAGCAAGGTAGTAGCGCGCCTCCATATCGGTCGGGTCGAGTGTGGTTGCGCGCCTGAGCGCCTCAACGGCTGCATTGTCGTCAAGCTGGCGGTAGCGCAGTATCCCAAGCGCTTTCCATGCCGGCTGAAAATCCGGCCACATCGAGACTATCGAGCGGTATGCCGAAGCCGCGGAAACGAAGTCGCCCTCATTTACCTCAAGGTCCATCGCAGCTGAAAGCTCGTCCCATTCAATGCCGGAGCCACCGAGCTCTACGGTCGGAGGCAGCTCAGGCGTGGGGCCCTGCGCAGGCTGGAGGGACTTTTCGAAATCAATAAGTGACGATCCATGGCGGTCGACAAGCGTGACCGTGAGCGAAGCGTCCTCAGACAGGCCGCGTATATCAATGGTCTCGCTGATAAGATCACCTGGCACAGCATCGATGTGCCTTGAAACAAGGGTGCTCATGTCGCTACGGACGGTGAGTGTACCTTCGGCAGCCGTGAGGGTATTGAGCCGAAGGTGCGCCTCGTTAAAGTCATCGTCCAGCGCGAGTGTCAATGCGGCGACCTCGGAGGCGGCATCGACGCCACCAAGGCCCCTCACAGGATACCAGTACTCGGTCCACTGATCCATCTGGTGCGGCTCAAGCCAGCCACTCATGTCCTGGACCGGCCACTTACCGCCCTGGATTTCGTTGTAGGATCCCTGTGCTATGGAATACTCGCGGGCCCAGTAAGACCGCGTGCCCCAAGTCCATATCTTTATCCCACGCGTGTCGCTCGGGTGGGCGTAGCGCACGAGCCCATAGTCTTCTTCGTGAAAGTAGGCCGCTATGAAGGGCGCGTCCCACCCGAAAACACCCAGCTGGTTCGGAACATTTCTATACAAGCTCTGGTCGCTGTCGCGCGACATCTCAGGCCATTCGTGCACTCCGCCGAAGCCATGGCCCGCTACATGGTCGACAGGCATTATAAACTGCATGTCGTCGCCGGTGTGGACTGCGGCATTCACCCAGAACTGGTAACGGTTTCGAACGGGTGTAGGGTTGTAAAGCCGCACTGTAAGGCCCATGCGGGCTGATCCCGGTGAAAGGGATATCTCGTAGGTTGACCAGAACCGGTAGAAATGGTCGAAGGCCGACACGAAAACCGAGGCGCTGCCGTCATCTTTTTCGACTATTTTCCAGCGGTAGGGCTCCATCGTATCCTGGCCGTGGTTGCCGACTGGAAAGGCCAGCTCGATGCCTCCGGCAAGCCAGCCACGCCTGCGCCCCACGCGGATTGGCTTTACCGCATCGTTTGTCCAGAGCAGGTTGCGCCCTGATGCCTTGTCGATGATGCGCCACACGCGCCCGCCCACCTCGGGCAGCACCTCGACACGAAGCAGGTCGTTTTCGAGGACGACCATCTGGTAGTCCTCGTCTATGGGCTCAGCAGCCCGAGTTTGCACGCGAAACATCGAGCGAGGGTACGCGCTGTACCAGTCGCTTCTCTCAAAGATTGCCGGCTGGGGGTCAGGCGGGCCCATCAGAAAGGTGGGAATGGTCACGGTTTCGACGCTTGCCGAGACGGCCCGGCCGGCCGCCTCCGATGTCGAAAACAGACCAAGAACGACAAGAAAAGTCACCAGCAGGGCTGCCATCCGCGTGAGCTTGATCCTTGACATCTGTTCTCCCGGTCATAGTAAGGAGTTGCATAAAATGAACTGCAGCAGGTAGATAATAAACTTTACATACAACACGCCCATGCGCAAGCCCCTCTTGCCTTGCGAACACGCGTTTAGAGCATGTCCTGCCGCGCATCCGGCGGGCTGCAGCTCCGTAGCGCGATTACTGTTGACACAAAGCGACGTTTTCCGATAATCAACCGGTTTGAATCGCGGCCGATTTCGGCCCTATTGAGTGTCGCTCTTGTGCGCAGGCAGCAATTGTGGCGGGAAGTGAGCTTGCAGAGGAGATTGCATTGCGAAGCGACGTTGCGAAAAAGGGTCTTGAGCGGATGCCCGCCAGGGCGCTGCTGTGTGCAACGGGCATGCCGCGCGAGGAGATGGACAAGCCCTTTATCGGCATATGTTCGAGCTTTACCGACCTTATCCCTGGGCACACCCATTTGAGGCGACTCGAACGGGCGAGCGAGCATGGGGTGTGCGCTGGTGGAGGCTATCCGCTCGTTTTCTCCGTGCCGGGCGTGTGTGATGGCATTGTGATGGGGCACAAGGGGATGCACTACAGCCTCCCGTCCCGCGATCTGATTGCAGACATGGTAGAGTCAGTAGTCACCGGCCACGCGCTTGACGGGCTGGTCATGCTCTGCAGCTGCGACAAGATAGTTCCCGGCATGCTCATGGCCGCCGCCCGTCTCGACATTCCGACGGTGGTAGTTACCGGGGGGCCGATGCTTTCAGGTCGCCACAAGGGAAAGCGTCTCAGCCTCGTGCGTGACACTTTCGAGGCAGTAGGGCGCAGGCAGGCCGGGGAAATAAGCGACGAGGATGTTGCGTGTCTGGAGATGGAGGCGTGTCCGGGCGCCGGCTCTTGCCAGGGGGCATACACGGCCAACACAATGGCGTGTGTAACCGAGGCACTGGGCCTGTCGCTTGCGGGTTGCGCTACGACGCTTGCTGTGGCAGCGCGCAAGGACCGCATGGCATATCTCTCAGGCAAGCGTGTTTGCGACCTTGTCCGGCAGGAGGCGCGCGCGCGCACTTTTCTGACCAGGGAGTCATTCGAAAACGCAATCATGGTGGACATGGCGCTCGGCGGCTCCACAAACACCTGCCTGCATATTCCTGCCATTGCGCACGACGCCGGCATCGATATGGATCTTGAATGGTTTGACAGGATAAGCAGGGCAACCCCTCACCTTACAGGGCTGAGGCCGGCCGGCGATTACTTCATGGAGGACCTCGACTTTGCCGGCGGCGTGCCGGGTCTTATGAGCCGGCTCGAGCCGCTGCTTAACGACTGTCCTACCGTCTCAGGCATGTCAACGAGGCGGATCGCCCTCGACGCGGAGGTTACTGATGACGAAGTGATCCGTCCGGCGGACAAAGCGCTTCACGACGAGGGAGGCATAGCGGTCCTGCGCGGGAACCTCGCCCCAGACGGCGCCATCATTAAGCAGAGTGCCGTGGAAAGGGAGGCGATGACGCTCAAGGGCAGGGCGCTGTGCTTTGAGGGCGAGGAGCAGGCCATGGAGGCGATAATGGGCGGAGTGGTGAAGGCCGGCCATGTCGTCGTAATACGTTATGAGGGCCCATCAGGCGGTCCCGGGATGCGAGAGATGCTCTCGCCTACTGCGGCCATTGTCGGGATGGGGCTGTCAAACAGCGTGGGGCTTTTGACCGACGGGCGCTTTTCCGGCGGCACAAAGGGCCCCTGTGTCGGGCACATATCCCCGGAGGCGGCCGCTGGCGGCCCGATAGGTCTTGTAAAAGACGGCGATACTATAGTTATAGACATCCCCGGGCGCCGGCTTGACCTTGATGTTAAAGAGGCCGAGCTCGAAAAGCGAAAGGGCGAGTGGAAGCCTTTGCCACCAAAGGTAAACACAGGCTATCTGGCCCGGTACGCCCGGATGGTGCAGAGTGCGGCGACGGGGGCGATACTGAAATGAGAGCGGCCTTGAAAATCGGTTGTGCGGGCGTCATAATTGTATCCCACCCGGCTGACAAGGGTGCTTTTCTTCATTGAGCGGCGCTTCGCGGCGCCGGCGCTACCCGGTGGTGTAATCGGAAACACAAGAGGTTTTGGTCCTCTCGTTGGAGGTTCGAGTCCTCCCCGGGTAGCCATTTGTCTTTTTCCGGAGCGGGTGTTGCCGGATCATGGGTGATAAACTCAAAGCTGTAATCCTTGCCGCCGGCAAAGGCGTCAGGATGAAATCCGATATGCCGAAGGTGCTCTTCGAGGCCAACGGCATGCCGCTGTTGTGGTATCCCATGCGGGCTGCCGCTGAGGCCGGCGCTGATGAGATAATCGTAGTGGTCGGAGCGGGCCGGGAGCATGTCGAAGAGGCCTTTGGCAAGGAGCGCGTAACGTGGGCGCTGCAGGAGAGCCAGCGGGGCACCGGCCATGCGGTGATGTGCGCACGGGGGGCACTTGAAGGCTTTCAGGGGTGCGTAGTCGTACTTTGCGGAGATGCGCCCCTTGTGAGACCTGAGACGATTAAGCACCTGCACAGCCGGCTTCTGGAAACGGGCGCCTCATGCACCGTGCTGACCAGCAACGTGACCGACCCGACAGGCTACGGCAGGATAGTGCGTGGCGACTCAGGCGTGAGCGCCATTGTCGAAGAAAAAGACGCAAGCGACAGCGAGAAAGCCATCCGTGAAATAAACAGTGGCGCGTACTGCTTTCGCTGGGCGGATCTCGACGGGGTGCTGGACGACCTCTCCGACCAGAACGCCCAGGGCGAGTACCTCCTGACCGACGCGTTAGCACTGTTGCTGGAGGCAGGGCGGCGTGTTGAGGCGGTGGTCTGCAAGGATGCCGAAGAGGCTCTGGGCGTAAACACGCGCGCCGGCCTCGCCGAGGTCTCAAAGGTGCTGCGCGAAAGGGTCTGCCGGCGGCTAATGGATGATGGTGTGACGATTGTGGATCCCGATTCGGCCTTTATAGATCCTCGTGCCGAGATAGGCACGGACACTGTTATAAATCCCTTTGTCGTAATCGAGGGGCCGGTCCGGATCGGTATGCGGTGCAGAATAGGCCCTTTCACGCATATTCGCGGCGCCAGTGAGCTGGGCGACGGGGTGTCGGTGGGTAACTTCGTCGAGCTTGTCCGCACGACTCTCGGCGCGGGCAGTCGCGCACGGCATCTTTCATACGTGGGTGATGCGAAGGTCGCCGGAGAAGTAAATATCGCCGCCGGCGCCATAACCGCCAATTCTGACGGCAAGATGCGCTATCTCACCGAGATAGGCGAGGGTGCTATGGTGGGAGCCGGCACGGTGCTGGTAGCCCCCTGCAGGGTCGAGCGCGGTGCGGTGACAGGGGCGGGGGCGGTACTCACGAAGGGCAAATCGGTTCCTGCCGGCAGCGTGTGGGTCGGAGTCCCGGCCAGGCCGCTCGAGAAAGGCGCGAGGAAGAGCGATGGATAAAATGAAAGTCTTTGCCGCCAGTGCCTCAGGGCGGCTGACTGACGACATTTGTGAGTACCTCAAGATCGAGCGTGGCAGGGCGTCAGTGGGGCGCTTTCCGGACGGTGAGATATCGATCAAGGTGCTCGACGATGTGCGCGGCAGCGATGTCTTCGTGGTGCAGTCCACCTGCGCGCCGGTCAATGATCACCTGATGGAGCTTCTGATACTGATCGACTGCGTCCATCGAGCGAGTGCATCCCGCATCACCGCTGTGATTCCTTACTACGGCTACGCGCGCCAGGATAGAAAGGATGAGGGGCGGGTGCCGATAACGGCCAAGCTCGTTGCAAACATGGTAAGCGCGGCCGGCGCCGACCGTGTGCTTACGTTGGATCTTCATGCCAGCCAGATACAGGGGTTTTTCGACATCCCTCTGGATCATCTGTACGCGGCGCCGATATTGGGCCGGTATTTTCGGGAGGCCGAGATAGAGGACCTCGTTGTTGTCTGTGCCGACGTGGGAGGCGTCAAGATGGCAAACGCCTATGCGCACATGCTCGGAGGAGGGCTTGCAATAGTTGAGAAGTGCCGCATAGACGCCAAGACGACGCGCGCCGGTAACGTGATAGGGGATGT
Source organism: Candidatus Brocadiia bacterium (assembly GCA_007131925.1). GTDB lineage: Bacteria > Planctomycetota > DG-23 > SLPQ01 > SLPQ01 > SLPQ01. Next base: position 10,490 of record SLPQ01000002.1, read on the forward strand.
GAAGGACAAAAACATCATTATAATAGACGATATGATAGCCACCGGTGGCTCTATTGCCGAGGCTGCCAAGACCTTAAAGGGAAAAGGCGCGCGCGACATCTACGTCGGCGCCACCCATCCGGTTTTCTGTGACGGGGTGGTAGAGCGACTCGGCTCAGCGCCCATAAACGAAATAGCTGTCACTGACACTATCCCGCTGGGCGAGCGCGGCGACGGCCTCAACGTGAAGGTACTGTCGGTGGCACAGTTTCTCGGCGAGGCGATGCGCAGGATACATTTCGACGAAAGTGTCTCTATACTTTTCGACGCATGGCCGGAGGCGACGTTGTTTTGAGCCGGCGCGACTTTGACGATTGAAAGAATGATGAAAGGAGCTTCCCGATGGCCGACAACCCTACGATGGCGGCCCAGAGACGTGAAAAGACCGGTACGCGAGCGTCGCGCGCCCTTAGACGAAAAGGCCTGGTGCCCTGCGTCATTTACGGCGGGGGTGTTGAGGCTGAGCCTCTGGCGGTGAGTGCAGAAGAGCTCATGCACGCCATAGAGGAGCGCGCGCGCATAGTCGATGTCAAGGTCGGCTCTAAGAAGCGCCCGGTGGTCATCAAGGAGGTGCAGTTTGATCACCTTCAAAGTGACATCCAGCATGTGGACTTTGAGATCATCAAGATGGACGAGGTACTTGAGATCGACGTGCCCGTCGAGACGCACGGGACGCCGAAGGGCGCAAAGAATGGTGGAATGCTCGAGATCGTCATGAAGCATATTTCCGTGGAATGCAAGCCCGGCGACATCCCGAAGGAGATTCGCATCGAGGTCGGTGAGCTCGAAATCGGCGATACCGTTGCGGTCGGCGAGATAGAGGCGCCCCCCGGAGTCAAGATACTCGATGATCCCACCATTTCAGTAGTGGCTGTGCATGCACCAAGGGAAGAGGAGGAGCTCGAAGAGGCCGCCGAAGGCGAGATGCTCGAGCCTGAACTGATCGGGGCCGAGCCCGAGGAAGACGAAGAAGGCGAAGAAGAGGAGTAGCGGGCTTAATAGAAGCCGTCGACGATATGAAGCTGGTGATCGGTCTTGGAAATCCCGGCAGGCAGTATGCCCGCACCCGCCACAACGTGGGCTTTATGGTGGTGGACGCCGTGGCAGCCGCCAACGGGATAAGCATTTCGAGCAGGGCCGGTCATGCGCGTACGGGCACCGGTGTCGTGGAGGGAGTGGAGGTGGCCCTGGCAAGGCCGGCCACGTTCATGAACAGGTCCGGCCGTGCGGCGCGGGCGCTCTTGGAGTATTACGGGCTCACCTGTGATGATATGCTCATAGTGTGTGATGATTTCCACCTTGATCTGGGCGCGCTGCGCGCACGACGGGGAGGGTCAAGTGGCGGGCAGAAGGGTCTTATCTCGATAATTGATGTACTCGGCACGCAGGAATTTGCACGGCTCAGAGTCGGTATAGGGCCGCCGAAGGGCGACCCGGTCGAGTTTGTGCTTGAGAGGTTCAAAAGGAATGAGCGGCCACTTGTGGAAGAGGCCGTCGAGGCAGCCTCCCGGGCTTGCGCGGTGTGGGTCAGGGACGGCATGGAAGCCTGTATGAGCGCGTTCAACTGAGAACCCACCGGCTCGTTGGCGTGCTGCCCCCGTGAGGGGTTGATCCGTCGGAAGATAAGGAGATATGATTTGAGACTGTATGAAGGCATGTTCGTGGTCGACTCGGCCATAGCTGAGAGGAGCTACGACGAGGTCTGCGATGAGATCCGGTCGACGATCTCAAAACACGGTGGCGAAGTCGTCGACCTGCGCAAGTGGGACGAGAGACGTCTTGCCTACGAGATAAAGCGCGTCAGGCGCGGCGTCTATGTCCTGGTCCATTTCGAGGCGCCGCCCGAAGCGATGGAAGAGATGCGCAGGGATTTCGTACTCTCGGATAACATCCTGCGCCAGATGCTGCTTGTAGATATCGACGGCGTACCCTCTGGGGAGGAGAGACCGGGGATAACCAATAGCATCTCAGAGGCCTCCCACCGTCGCCGGCACAAACCGCGCGAGGATAGCGACAAGGGCGAGGAGGCCGACGATGTCGAGGCCGAAGATGGCGGGAATGCCGATGTGGACGAGCCGGACGATCTGAAAGACACGGAGGATACTCAAGAGGATGACGGCGAGCAGGTCGGCGAGCCGCAAGACGATCAAGAGCTCACCGAAAGAGACGAGTGAAGCGCGCTAAAGTGCATGCGCTGGGCAGCTATGAGGTTGCATGCCGGGTGCGCGAGAGGGAGGATTAGTATGCCGAACTTGAACAAGGTCTTTCTGATGGGCAATCTGACCAGGGACCCCGAGCTGCGCTACACGCCAAGCGGCACTGCCGTTGCATCCTTTGGAATCGCCATAAACCGTCGCTACCGCTCACAGAGCGGGGAAGACAGGGAGGACACATGCTTTGTGGACGCGACAGCCTTTGCAAGGCAGGCCGAGGTCCTCAGTGAATACATGTCCAAGGGAAGGCCGATATTCGTGGAGGGCCGGCTGAATCTGGACCAGTGGGAGGACAAGCAAAGCGGCCAGCGCAGGTCAAAGCTGACCGTTATCATCGAAAACTTCCAGTTTATCGGCGGACGGCAGGGAGATTCCGAGCAGCCGCGCTCCAGTCGCGCCGGCGGCGGCGCCCAGAAGGGCACGCCGGAGCCCTCTGATGATGATATACCGTTTTGAAGATGTGTCTCTGAACGAGGAGAACTAAGCGAAAATGGCTTACAGCAAGAGAGGTTCAAGACCAAGGGCCGGCAACAAGTGCCGCTTCTGCCGGGCCAATGTCAAGGAGATAGACTACAAGGACATCGCCACCCTGTCGAAGCTGACGACCCCGCAGGGTAAGATGTTTTCACGCAAGCGCGCCGGCAACTGCGCCTATCACCAGCGCTCCTTCAAGCGCGCCACGAAGCGGGCGAGGTTTCTGGGCCTTTTGCAGTACGTGGGCTGAATGCCGGGGGCGCACCGGGCAGTAGATTATGCTTTGGGATTTCACTGTTTTTGGGATCATGTCCCGCAAGGGGTGTTGTGATGCAGGTTTTACTACGTGAAAATGTGTCCCGGCTCGGACGACGGGGCGAGGTGGTAACGGTCAAGAATGGCTACGCGCGCAATTATCTTTTACCCAAGGGCATGGCCGTAGAGGTCAGGCGTGGGGAGGCCGCCGCGATCGAGGCCGAAAAGAAACGACTGGACAGGGTTGCTCTGCAGGAGCAGATGGAGGCCGAGGAGCGAGCTGAAAGACTCAAGGAAAGCTCGGTCACCATCACCGCCAAGGCTAACGAGGAGGGACACCTCTTCGGCAGCGTGGGGCCGGCTGAGATAGCCGAGGCTCTCAGCGCTGAAGTGGCGCCTGTCGAGCCGTCGGCGGTAAGGCTGGAGTCGCACATAAAAGAGCTCGGCGTCTACGATGTCACTGTTCACATATGGGGCGACCTCGAAGCTGTCACGAAGGTATGGGTGGTAGGAGAGTGAGAGGCGGCCAGTCTGCGCGGCCGGTGGGTGAGATGGCATCCGAATCGCTATTGGACAGGGTCCCGCCACAGGACACAGAGGCGGAGGCGGCAGTTCTGGGCTCGATCATCCTCGACAACGAGTGTGCCGGCGATGTAGTACAGATACTTGATGCAAACTCCTTTTACAGGAGGTCGCACCTGGTCATCTATGAGGCCCTCGTTCACCTGTACGACGGCCGTCGCGCCATAGACCTGCTGACGCTTCGAGATGAGCTCGAGCGCCGCGGTGCTATTGAGGATGCAGGCGGTGTCGACTATCTCACGCGCCTTGTCGATGCAGTACCATCGGCAGCAAATGCAGAGGAATACGCGCGGATAGTCCGTGAAAAGGCTCTCCTGCGCTCACTCATCTCCGCGTGCACGGGCATCGTGCGCGATGCCTATGAGAGCCGCGATTCTGTGGAAAGCATCCTCGACCAGAGCGAGCGGGCCATCTTTGACATCGCAGAAAACCGCTCAGGCCGCGAGGCCGACGCGCTGCTTGAAATCCTCAAGCGAACCATGGAAAAGATCGATCGCCACCAGGGTCGAAAGGGCCAGTACACAGGGATACCCTCCGGCTATGATGACCTCGACCGGCTCACCGGCGGCTTTCAGAATGCCGAAATGGTCATAGTCGCCGCGCGCCCCTCCATGGGCAAGACAACCCTGGCTCTTAACATGGTCAAGAACGTCGCCATGCACGACAACCTGCCGGTCGGCGTCTTTTCGATGGAGATGTCCGAGCAGATGCTTGCGCAGAACCTTCTGTGCATGGAGGCCGAGGTGGATGCCTCGAAGCTGCGCAGCGGCTTTCTATCCGGTGCGGACTGGGACAAGATAGGCGGTGCGCTCGGTGAGCTGGGCGAGGCGCCCATATACATTGACGATACGCCCGGCCTGTCGATCCTTCAACTGCGTGCAAGAGCGAGGCGGCTTGCGATGCGCCATCACATCCGCCTCCTGATGGTCGACTACATACAGCTGATGTCCGCACCCGGAGAGGAGAGCCGGCAGCAGGAGATATCGGCCATATCTCGCGGCATAAAGGCACTGGCCCGCGAGCTTGGCATCCCTGTAATAGCGCTCTCACAGCTCAACCGCTCGCCCGAGGCGCGCGAGGGCCACAAGCCGCGCCTTGGAGACTTGCGGGAGTCGGGTGCGCTCGAGCAGGACGCCGACGTAGTGCTTCTAATACACCGGCCCGGCTACTACAAGGGCTCAGCCGACGAAGAGGGTGCCCCCGCGGCCGCAGGAGAAAAGACCGAGCTCATCATCGCAAAGCAGCGAAACGGCCCGACTGGAGTAGTGCCTCTGACATTTCGGAGTCATCTGTTGCGGTTCGAGCGTTGCGCGGAAGGCTTCGAAGGGAGTAATTTCTGAAGGGAGCTACTTTGCACTCATGGAAGCTGGTGTCGGTGTTGCCGGCCTTTGTGCTCATTGCTGCGGCATGTCTTGCAGAGGATCTACGCGTTACCAGCGTGCAGGTGACCGGTGTGGGCGAGGCGGAGACGCGTGTAGTTCACAGGCGCATGCGTATGAGAGCAGGAGACACCTTTTCCGAGAGCGCCCTTCAAGATGATTACCTTGCAATACTGTCCCTTGCCTTTGTCCGCTCTGCGACGGTCAGCAGGATCGAAACAGATGAAGGCGTCGAGATTATTTATGAGATAGTTCCGCGCGAGGCTATCAGGGAGATCAGGTTTGAGGGAAACAGGAGATTCAGAGACAAGAGGATCGAAAGGGTTGGCGAGCTCGATGAGCTGCGGCACTATGACCTGGCCCGCCTTAACCGCGCACGCGACCTTATCCTCGAGGAATACAGAAGTAAGGGCTTTCTTCTTGCACAGGTTGACTTCAGGTCAGAACCGGACGGAGTTATAGTTTTTGAGATTGACGAGGGGCGCCGCACGCGGGTCGCTGAGGTTCAATTCAGGGGAAATGAGAGTATTTCTGACAGGGTCCTGAAGAGGCAGATTGATACCCGGACGAGACGATACCTGCTGTTTGCCTACAGACTGGACCATGAGGTGCTTGAAAACGATGTATTGAGCCTGCGGGATTATTATCGTGATCAGGGCTATCTCGACGCTCGCGTGGGGGTGAGCTTTGACGTCGATGAACGCCTCGGCAGGAATATCACCGTCGAATTTCAGATTGATGAGGGGGAGCTATATACCGTCAGTGGTGTTGATATCTACGGCAACGATGTGCTCTCCACCGCTCAGCTTACCTCCAGGCTCGAGATGACTGTCGGCAAACCCTTCAGCCCGTCCGGCCTGCAGCGCGACATTTCAGCGATGAGAGACGCCTATGGCAGTATCGGCCACATCGATGCATCTGCAACCCCGGTCACCACCATCGAAGAGGAGGAGCCCCGCGTTTACGTATCGTATCGTGTAGAGGAGGGTTCGCCCATTTATGTGCACGAGGTCGCGATCATAGGCAATGACAAAACGCGCGACAACGTGATCAGGCGGGACCTGGAGTTTGCCCCCGGAGAGCTTTTCAATACTGAGGCCATCAGGAGGTCACATAGAAATCTCGAAAGACTCGGCTACTTCAGCAGGGTCGATATAGCCACCGAAAGGACCGACCATCCCGACAGGCGGGACGCGATCGTGGAGGTGGAGGAGATGGCCACCGGGCAGCTGCTTCTGGGAATGGCGTATTCGAGCGACATAGGTATAACCGGTCAGATCACATTTCGCCAGCGCAACTTCGACTATGCCAGGCCTCCCACCTCGTGGCGCGACCTGGCCGAGGGGCGCGCATGGGTTGGTGCGGGGCAGATTTTCGAGCTGGATATCATGCCTGGCACGAGGTTTACGCGGTTTGCCGTAAGCTACAAGGACCCGCGCGTTAACGATTCGCCCTACTCGCTGGGTCTGTCCGCGCAGCGCTGGCACCGTCCCAGGGAGACGTATGAGGAGAGGCGCACTAGCGGGACTGTCTCGGTGGGCAGGCAGTTCGGGCTGGACTACTTCTGGGAGGTCGCGGCAACCGCCGGAGCTGTCAAGATATCGAACATCGAGCTTCGTGACCGCACTGGCGACGGGCTCATTACGCCGGCAGACATGCCTGACTATCTTGGCCGGGTAAAAGGCACAAACCAGGTAAACCTGCTTGGCTTTACCATCGGGCGTGACACGCGAGACTCTTTTCTGATGCCCACAGAGGGCCACAGGATGTCGGGCATGGTTGAGACCTCAAGCGATGCGATCGCATCCGACTTTGACTTTCTGCGCTTTCTGCTCGAAGGGCGCTGGTACCGGACCCTGGCCAGGGACGAGCTCGACCGGCCGCACGTTATCAACTGGCGAGGCCGCGTGGGCGTGATGGTACCGAAGGATGGTAGAGTGGATTCGCCGATATTCGAGAGATTTTTTGTGGGTGGCGCAGCGGATATGCGCGGCTTTGGCTTCAGGGGGCTGGGTCCTCATGACTTCGATGAGCCGCTCGGGGGCGAGTTTATGACGGTTGGGGGGCTTCAGTACGAGTTTCCGTTGGCGGGAGACAACTTTCGAGGCGTGCTTTTCTGGGACAGCGGGATGCTTGTAGACGACCCCGGCGACGCGCGAATGGACCTGGTAAGACACAGCCTGGGGTTTGGGGTGAGGCTTTACATCCCGCCGCCGCTCAATATTCCATTGGCGCTTGATTTCGGCTTTCCTGTTGTGGAGAAGGACGAGGACCAGACGCAGGTTTTCAGCCTTGGCTTCGGAAGGGCGATCTGAGGATTTGCCCTTGTGGTGTTGGGGAATATAATGTCTTGCGGTAAGAGCGGGCCGTAGCGACTTACGGCCTTGGCAATATTGGCGGGAGCGCCACTGTGGAAAAGACGCTTTCAGAGCTGGCCAGACTTGTAGGCGGCAAAGTCAGCGGTGATACCAAGACGCTGGTGACCGGTATAGCTGGCATCCGGGAGTCAAAAAGGGGCGATATTACCTTTCTGGCCAACAGAAAATACCAGCCGATGCTCGCCGAATGCCGCGCCTCCGCGGTGGTAGTATCACCTGATGTCAATGGCACGCCGATGCCCGCCATAAAGGTAAAGAACCCTGACATGGCCTTTGCAAAGATAGTGGAGGCCTTTGCGCCCGCCCCCCCGCGTTTTTACAAGGGCATACACCCCACTGTTGTGCTCGGTGAGGACGTATCGATCGGCAAGGACGTTTCCGTCCAAGCCTTTACCGTTATCCAGGACGAGGTGGAGATAGGCGACGGCACGGTGCTTTCGCCGGGCGTTTACGTGGGCCACGGCGCCAAGATCGGCAAGAACTGCCTTATCTATCCGCGAGTAGTGGTGCGCGAGAGATGCATAATAGGCAACAATTGCATTATCCACTCAGGTACTGTCATAGGTTCGGACGGGTTTGGCTTTTCCACGGTGAGCGGCGTCCATCACAAGATACCCCAGATCGGCATAGTGCAGATCGATGATGACGTTGAAATAGGCGCCAACGTCACGATAGACAGGGCGCGCTTCGGCAAAACGCACATAGGAAGGGGCACCAAGGTTGATAACCTGGTTCAGATAGCCCATAATGTATCGGTGGGCGAGCATTCCTTTATCATAGCCCAGGCTGGAATAGCCGGCTCTGCTTCTGTCGGAGACAATGTCATACTTGCCGGGCAGAGTGGTGTGGATGGGCACCGGCACATCGGTAACAACGTCGTGGTCGGTGCCAAGGCCGGCGTAACCAAGGACGTGCCGGACAACCTGTTCGTTTCTGGTTTTCCGGCGCAGCCGCACGACAAGGAGCTCAAAGTGCAGGCCATCCTCAGGAAGCTTCCCGAGCTGGCAGGCCAGATCAAAGACCTTGAGGAGCGCCTACGTGAAATCGAAAAGACGGCAAAGGACGCTCGCAGGAAGCGTTGAATTTGCCGACATCGCGTTGTTTTCGGGCCAGAAGGTGAAGGTAAGGCTTTTACCCGCACCTGCCGATACCGGCGTGATTTTTGTCAGGACAGACCTTGACGGCAGGCCTCGCATCCCGGCTGATCCCGAGTCTGTCTCATCCACCATGCGTCGAACAGCCCTCAAGAAAGGCGCGGCAGAGGTCTCCACGGTCGAGCACATACTTTCGGCCTGTTTCGGCGCGCGAATCGACAATATGTTCATTGAGCTTGATGGCGGGGAAGTGCCCAACGCAGACGGCTCGGCGCGCGGCTTCTATGACCGGATAAAGCAGGCCGGGGCCGTCGAGCAGCAGCGCGAGCGCGCATCCTATTACGTCAAGGATCCCGTCTCGGTACAGGACGGCGACGTTGCGATGATCGCACTGCCATGCGAGAGCGGCCTGTCGGTATCCTACACACTCGATTACGACTCGCACCTCATTGCCACGCAGAGCTTCGCTGCGAGTATAAACGAGGAGGTATTCGCCAGTGAGATAGCGCCGTCCCGGACGTTTTGTCTCTCTACCGAGGTCGAGGAGCTGAAAAAGCGTGGTCTCGGCCGCGGCGCTACCTATCAGAACACACTCGTCGTCTCCGAAAAGGGTGTCATAGATAACCAGCTTCGCTTTCCCGATGAGTTTGCGCGCCACAAGGTGCTGGACGTGCTGGGGGACCTGTTTCTACTGGGCGCTGACCTCTATGCGCGCGTTGTGGCGGTAAAGAGCGGCCACACTCTCAATCTGAGGCTCGTACGGGAGCTGTATAGAGAGATGACCGGCGCTGAGGACGCAGCTTTGCAGGCGCCGTATGTGCTCGACATTCGCCGGATTCAAAGGATACTTCCGCACAGATATCCTTTTCTGCTTGTCGACAGGGTTCTGGAGCTCGAGGAAGAGGTGCGTGCGGTCGGCATCAAGAACGTTACAATTAACGAGGAGTTTTTCCAGGGGCACTTTCCAGGCCATCCCATCATGCCGGGGGTACTGCAGATAGAGGCCATGGCGCAGCTTTCGGGCGTGCTGCTCCTGCGCAGGCTTGAGCGCTCGGGGAAGCTGGCATACCTGCTTTCTCTGGACGGCGTGAAGCTACGCCGTACGGTGGTGCCTGGCGACCAGTTGCGCCTGGAGGCAAATGCCGTCAGGATCAAGAATCGTATTGCCCAGATAAGTGCGCGCGCCCTCGTGGACGGTCACCTGGCCGCTGAGGCTCAGATAAAGTTCATGCTGGTGGACGCCGAACGGGACTGACCAGGCGCCTTCGCGCGAAAAGGGGGATCAGCATAGCACCTTTCATTCACTCTACGGCCGTCATTGAGGAGGGCGCCACCCTGGCCGACGACGCCCGGATCGGGCCATGGTGTGTGATAGGTCCGCATGTCACGATAGGTGCAGGCACCCACCTGGTGGGCAGCGTTACTGTCATGGGCAATACAACCATCGGCGAGCGAAACATAGTTTATCCTTACTGCGTGCTCGGAGCCCCGCCGCAGGATCTCAAGTACCTTGGTGGTGATACGCGTCTTGAAATCGGCAGTGACAACATCATCCGCGAGCACGTCACCATGAATGTAGGCACCGAATCCGGCGGTGCGCTCACCTCCATGGGCGACGCAAACCTGCTGATGTGCGCCTGCCACGTAGCCCACGACTGTCATATCGGCAGCCGTTGCGTAATATCAAACCAGGTGCTGCTGGCCGGGCACGTCCGTATTTACGACGGCGCGGTGCTCTCCGGCGCAGTGGCCATACATCACTTTGTGACGGTGGGCGAGTATGCCTTTATCGGAGGCCTTTCGCGTGTGGTCCAGGACGTAGCGCCCTTTCTGGTGACAGAGGGCAGCCCCGCTGCTGCGCGCAAGGTGAATGTGGTAGGCCTCAGGCGCAACGGCTTTGGCGCCGAGGCGATAGAGCGGCTGGAACGGGCCTTCAGGCTGATATTCCGGTCGGGGGAGGTTATGTCAAAGGTGCTTGGAGAGATGCGCCGCGAGGGCGCCACAGATGAGGTGGCTCGCCTTGTGGAGTTTCTCCAGAACCGCTTGGACGGCAAACACGGCCGGGCGCTTCAACCATAGGGAGAGAGGGTTGTATGAGAGTAGGTGTAGTAGGTGTCGGCAGCATGGGCGAGGCGCATGCGCGCTGCTATGCGGCGCTCCAGCAGGCCCACCTCGCCGCCGTGTGTGATATAAACCATCAGCGCTGCGATGAGATTGCACGGCGCTACTCGACGGAGGCCGTCTATGATTTTACGGACCTCGATGGTCGTGTGGATGCCGTAAGTGTCGCCCTGCCGACGGTACTGCATGCCGAAGCGTCCCAGTTTTTCCTGGAGAGGGGCGTGTCTGTGCTTGTTGAAAAGCCGATGGCGCGCAGCTCAGCCGAGGCCGCCGCCCTGGTCGATGCAGCCGCAGAGTCGGGCGCGACACTCATGGTCGGCCACATCGAGCGCTTCAACCCCGCATTCATGGCCATACGCCAGCTCGAGCTCAAGCCCCTCTTCATCGAGTGCGACCGGATAAGCCCCTTTCGCTTTCGTTCGGCGGATGTCGGAGTCGTTTTCGACCTCATGATACATGACATCGACATTATACTCAGCCTCGCATGCTCCGAAGTCGACCAAGTCGACGCATGCGGTGTGGCTGTCCTGGGCGCTAATGAAGACATATGCAATGCACGGCTGCTCTTTGAAAATGGCTGCGTGGCAAACATCACGGCCAGCCGTGTTGCCACAAAGTCTATGCGCAAGATAAGGCTCTTCAGCCATGACAGCTACATAACCATAGACTATGCCGCCCGGCAGGCCCTGATATACCGCAAGTCCCCAAAGCTCACCCTCGATACAGCCAAGACCCTCAAGAGTGGCGCGACCTCCCTTGCCGACTTTGCAGGCATGTCATTTCCTGAGCTTCTCGACATAAAGGATGTCGAGCTCGATGACCATGAGCCTCTTGCCAAGGAGCTCGAGGCGTTTGTGAGCGCAGTGGAGTCCGGCACGCCCCCGCCCGTAAGCGGTCGCGAGGGGATGGAGGCGGTGCGCGTGGCTGAGAGGGTGATCCAGGCGGTGAACGTCCATAGAAAGCTCGTAGAATCCAGACACTGAAAACCCCTGCCGGCACTTTCCAGAAGGCCCCGAGGTCTTGTCACATTGCGATGGCGCAGCCCGGCTGACGTGCCCATCTGTGCCTCGCCGGTGGAGTGATTGCGAGCTGTGGGTTGCTGCCGCACGATCTCAAGCGGCCTCAGCAATCCGCCATTTTCTCCAGCGCCACATGCAGCGTGCCCCAGTAGCGTTTGGCAGGGCTCTCTGTATAATCGTGAGGTGATGAGCCGGCCGCAGGCCGGCCGAATGACTGGACCGCCCCGGGAGCCGGTGTGCCTCAGGAGCCGTGGACGCCCCTTACGATAATCAAGACCACAGCCGACTACCTCGCAGGGCGCGGTGTCGAGGAGCCGAGGCTGGATGCGGAGTTGTTGCTCTCAAATGTACTCGGCATAGACCGCATCGGACTCTACACGGGCTTTGAGCGTGTCCTGACCGGCCGGGAGCTTGACCACTACCGGGAGCTTGTCAGGCAGAGGGCCGCAGGGCGCCCCTGCAAGTACATCACCGGCCGCACGGAGTTTTACTCGATCGAGCTTGCAGTCGACGAGCGTTCACTGATACCCAGACCTGAATCCGAGCATGTTGTCGAGCGTGCGCTTGATGTTCTGGGGGGGCGTAGAGAAGAGGACTTTGCCCTGGTGGTGGAGCTGGGTACCGGCTCTGGTGCGATTATAATAGCCGTTGCTGCAAATGCCGCTGACGCAGGCTTTGTGGCCACAGACGTTTCTGCCGATGCACTGGAGCTGGCACGCTCCAATGCGGCTGCGGCCGGCGTGGCCGGTAAAATAGAGTTTGTGAGAGGCGATCTCTTCGACCCGCTTGTCGTGATGGGTCTTGAATGCAGGGTGGATATGCTGGTTTCAAACCCGCCTTACCTCAGCGAGAAGCAGTGGGAGTGCCTGCCTCGATCGATCACTGGTTACGAGCCCCGCGAGGCGCTTGTCGCCGGCCCCAACGGCACCGAGGTCGAGGAGAGGATACTGGAGGGCGCCCGACTGTTTCTGCGTCCGGGCGGCGTTATCATAATGGAGATAGACCCTTCGCAGCGCGATTATCTCATGACTGCGGCAAGCAGTTTTTGTGAATACGGGCAGGTGAGGTTTTTCGCCGACTACGCCAGGCGGCCGAGGGTCATGGAAGTGGAGAAGAAGAAGTGATAGGTATAACCAAGCTGCTTACCGGAAAAGCGACCGTCTCCGCCGCGCTCGGTAATACAGGCGACGCGCGAATGTTGCAGTTTAGCGCAGCAGACAGACCCATCGTCGTCTGGAATTGCACCGGCCGGTGCAACCTTGATTGCGCGCACTGCTACGCGCGCTCCCATGCGGGGGCATGTGAGCTGGATACGGCCGAGGCGCGCTCTTTTCTTGATGAGCTTGCAGAGATGGATGTGCCGGTGGCGCTTTTTTCGGGAGGGGAGCCGCTGCTTCGCGAGGACATACTTGAGCTGATATCATACGCACGCTCAATCGGCCTGCGGCCGGTGCTTTCCACGAACGGTACGCTGATTACCGCTGATGTCGCACTTAAGCTGCGGGATGCCGGTGCTGTGTACGTTGGAGTCTCGATCGACGGTGCTCGTGAAACTCATGACCGCTTCAGGGGTCGCCGGGGTGCCTTTGACGAGGCGCTTGCGGGGATCGAGGCGGCGGCCTCAGCCGGTATCCGTACCGGTATTCGGTTTACGCTCGTAGCCGAAAACTTCATTGATCTGCCGGTGGTGCTGGAGCTTGTGGAGAAGAGCAAGATCGCGCGCTTCTGCATGTATCATCTTGTCTACACTGGGGGCGGTGCAGAGATGGCAGCCGGAGACGTGACGAGAGATCAGTCCCGCGCCGCGGTCAGCCTGTTGATAGACACAGCCGCCGACTGGGCGGCCCGGGGCGTGGACGCCGAGATACTCACCGCCGACAACCACGCCGACGGCGTCATGCTCTTGCGACATATCGAAAAGAGCGACCCTCGGCGCGCCGAGGATGTTCGGAGGCTCCTTGTGATGTCAGGCGGCTGCTCCGCGGGCAGAAAGATCGCATCTGTCGGCCCGTCGGGTGAGGTTTACGCATGCCAGTTCTGGTCGAGCGAGCCGCTGGGTAATGTTCGCAAGCAGCGGGCCTCACATATCTGGAAGAAGCCTGACGGCGGCCTGCTCTTGCGCCTGCGCTCAGGGCCGGAAGGGGCTGAGAGTCGCTGCGTACGCTGTCGCTACAGCGAGCTGTGCGGCGGCTGCCGCATCAGATCGATGGCCGTCGGAAGGGGCCTGTGGGGCGCAGACCCCCAGTGCTACCTTAGCGACGAGGAGATCGGGCTGGCTTAGGACAAGAGCCGGCATGGGTACCGACTCTGCACGCCTGAGAGAAGCACGGCGAAACCGCGCTTTCTACGCCGGATTTCGCAAGGTTACGCCCGGCCTCTGTCGATAAACACTATATGTAGTGGTGCGCCATTGCGGATACACAAGATGTAAAAGGGCGATGTCTGGATACTTCAATGGCGCTTACAGGGAAAATTATGTGCCTTAGGGGCTGTCGTGGTGCATAAGTTCTGTTATATCAAGATGTTAGGCCATTGTAAAATTTGTGTCAAATTGGCGAGAAAATCCTTGATCGCATTGCCGGAGCCCATATACTCTGCCACGAGATGTAGTGGTCGCTAGCTTGGGAACGCCCATATCATGTATTTATGTGTAATTTTTGGGGCTGTGTTGTTTCGGCGCGGTTTTTGCTTTCGGTAGTGATGTGTAGGGAGGCTTTGAGTGCGCTGCCCATTCTGCAAGGACGTGGAGGACAAAGTCGTTGACTCGCGCATGAGCGATGACGGGTCGGTGATACGCCGTCGGCGCGAGTGCAACGAATGCGGGCGACGCTTCACGACGATTGAGACGGTCAAGGAGCTGAGGCTGCGCGTGGTGAAAAAGGACGGTTCGCGCGAGCCCTTCGACCGCAACAAGATTTTGGACGGGCTGGTTGCCGCATGCTATAAGAGGCCTGTGGCACTGGCAAAGCTGGAAGCGCTGACGGCACAGATCGAGAGGGACATTCTGCAGAACTTCGACAGGGAAGTCGAGTCACACCACGTCGGCAAGCTTGCCATGAAGAGCCTTCGCGAGGTGGACAACGTTGCTTATGTCAGGTTTGCATCTGTTTACAGGGCATTCAAGGATGCCGGCGAGTTTCTCGATGCTCTGAGGCCCCTTCTGGAATCGCCCGACGATGCAGAAGTCGGCTCGGCTGAGCATGACAGGCAGGAAAATGCGCGAGATTGGAGGGTCAGTGGTTATGGTCAAAGAGGTCAGGAAGCGTGACGGAAGGCTGGTTTCCTTCGATGAAAGACGTATAGCCGATGCGATCTTTAAGGCCGCGCTGGCCGTAGGCGGCACGGATCGATCTATAGCCGACGAGCTCGCGTCGGTTGTCACAATGTTTCTGGAAAAGCACTATGGTGAAAACGACCCCCCCGGCATCGAGGACATCCAGGACCTCGTAGAAAAGGTCCTCATAGAAACCGGTCACGCAAAGACCGCCAAGGCCTACATACTCTACCGGGATCGACGCTCTCGTATCAGGGAGCAGATGCGTGTGCGCAAGCCAACCGCCGGAAAGTCCAGCACTACGGACCTGTCTCTTCTGGTGGACGCAGGCAGGCAGGATCTTGTGCACGAGTGGGACAAGTCAAAGATCGCAGATGCACTGGTCAAAGAGGCGGACCTCGAGCGGGCTCTGGCTGAAGATATCGCGCGCGCCGTCGAGGAAAGGATATTCACAAGCGGCATGCGCCGCATCTCCACATCACTTATTCGCGAGCTTGTCGATAACGAGCTCTTCGAGCGTGGTCTTTCCAGCAGGCTCGAGATGCAGAGCGTGGTGGGCATGCCGCGATATGACCTTCAGCAGCTGATATTCTCTAAGAGCAAAGAAAACTCCAACATCACCGCCAACAATCCGGAGGCCATAAACCTTGCAATCGCCGAAGCGACATTGAAGCAGTTTGCGCTCAAGGAGGTATTCAGTCGTGAGATCGCAGACGCCCACCGCAAGGCCGTGGTGCACCTGCACGACCTGGGCTATCCCACCCGCGTCTACTGTTCGAGCCACAGCCTCGAATATCTGAAAAAATACGGCCTCTCCCTGGAAAACCTCGACACCCAGAGCGGTCCGGCCAAGCACGCCAGAACTCTCACCGGCCATCTTAATACCTTTCTTGCGTCCATGCAGGCCTACTATGCCGGAGCCCTTGGGGTTGGCTACATAAACATACTTTACGCCCCCTACCTTGAAGGTATGGATTATGAGCAGATGCGCCAGGAAGCCCAGCACCTGATTTTCAGCGGGTCGCAGAGCGCCTTTTCTCGAGGCGGCCAGACGCTGTTTCTCGATTTTAATATCCATACCGGGGTGCCTCGTTACCTGCGGGATATCGCTGCCATAGGCCCGGGTGGCAAGCCGACCGGCAAGACCTACGGCGAGTATGAGCGGATCGCTCAGCAGTTTTGCCGCGCATTGCTGGACGTATGGCGCGAAGGTGACGTTAATGGCCATGTCTTTGCCTTCCCCAAGTGCGATTTTCACGTCAATGCCGAAACTTTCAGCGACCCAGACCAGCGCGAGCTGCTCGAATATGCCTGCCAGATCGCCGGAGAAAATGGCAGCCCATACTTCATATTCGACCGGGACGAAGTCACGCTTGCCGCGTGCTGCCGGCTGCGAACAGCCATCACCGACAACTACATGATCGAGCACCCGGAGTCGATGCGCTTCTGTGGCTTTCAGAATGTTACAGTCAACCTGCCGCAGGCCGCCTATCGCGCCGGCCGAGGCAACACGAAGGCGCTCTTGAAGGAAATCGACAAGGCAATCGATATAGCCATAGAGGCACACCTGCAGAAGCGACGCTTTATCGCCCACCTCATGAGTGCGCCGAACATGCCCCTCTGGGAAATCGGCAAGAAGGCGCGCGACGGGCGCCCTTATATCGATCTCGACAAGGCCACATACATAATCGGGCTTGTAGGCCTTAACGAATGCGTGCAATACGCGCGCGGCCTGGAGCTGCACGAGGGGGACGAGGCGCTCAAAGCCGGGCTGCAGATAGTCGCGCACATGTACTTTCGTGCAAAAGAGGCGCAAAAGGAGCACGGCCTGAAGTTCAGCCTCGAGGAAAGTCCCGCCGAAAGCGCCACGCGGAGGATGGCGAAAGTAGATCTGAACCTCTATCCAGCCCAGGCGCGCGAGGTTATGAAAGGCGACATAGATATGGACCGGATGTACTATACCAACAGTGTTCACATGCGTGCTGATGCACCGGTAGACCTGCTGACAAGGGTGAAGAAGCAGTCGAAGTTTCATGCCATGATAGAGTCGGGGGCAATACTGCATGCCTTTGTCGGCGAGCACCTGCCCCCCGGGGAGAGCATTATGGCCCTCGTGGAAAAGACCTTCGCCAGGACTCAGGCGGCCCAGCTTACGATATCGCCGGAGTTTACCATCTGCAACAACTGCAGAAAGATGAGCGTCGGGCTAAGAGATGACTGTGACTGGTGCCACTGTGATGATGTTTATGGCCTTACCAGGATCGTGGGCTATTTCAGCAGGATAAAGAACTGGAACAGGTCAAAGCTCGGCGAGCTCGCCGATCGTCGCAAGGGAAATTATCACGTCGTGGGCGACACGGTCGATACACCGCAGACGATGCAGACGGCTTAAGCAAGGGGGTTCATGATGAGAGTGGATGTCTTCGGAAATGAAGATTGCGCCATTTGTGCGTCGACAAAGCGCAAGATTGAGCATTTTCTTCATAAGTGGGGATACAAGGAAACAGTTGACATTGCCTTCGTGAATATGGATACTGTAGAGGGTATGGCGGAAGGGGCTTTTCACGATGTATTGGAGATACCGACTACTATAATCTCCGCCGATGGAAAGGCTCACGGTCGCTGGGAGGGAGTGGTGCCGCCTTCGGAGGAGGTAAGGGGCGTGCTGTCTACATGCATCTCAAGACTGTCAGGATAAAAGGGCTCGTCGAGACCTCTCTCATCGACTGGCCCGGCAGGCTGGCAACCGTCATATTCTTACCTGGTTGCAATCTCCGGTGCCGCTATTGCCACGCTAAGGACATCATCCTCGGTGGTCTTGGCGATGAGCACATACCGATTGAGGCTGTGCTGGAAATGCTCGCAGGACATGAGGGCTGGCTTGATGGCGTGGTTATCTCCGGTGGTGAGCCTACGCTTTGCCGGGGCCTGGGGCGGCTTTGCGAGGAGATCAGAAACCGCGGATTCTCAGTAAAGCTCGATACCAACGGCACCAGGCCGAGTGTTGTAGCGGGGCTCATCAACGACGGCCTCATCGATGCGGTCTCCATGGATATCAAGGCTCCGCTGGACTACAGGTACCTGGAGGTCACTCAGACGATATTTGGCCTGCGCAGGATTGGTCAGTCGATCGATATCATTTTGAACTCATCCATCGAGTATGAGTTTCGAACTACCGTGGCTCCGTCGCTGCTTTCGCCGGCCGACGTCGGCGAGATCGCCAGGGCCATTCAGGGAGCGAGGCGCTACGTCCTTCAGCCGTTCAGGCCGCATGCCTGTCTCGATAAGAGTATGGAGGCGCTGCCGGCCTGCCCTACGAATGTGCTGCAAGATGCCGCGCGCCTGGCGCAAGGCTTCGTGGAAAAGGTCGTTATCAGGGGATGACAGTCTCTGCGGGCTACTCGGTCGTCATGCCGATGATCGTGACATCATCTTCAACCGCGCCCTCTCCGTCTGCGCCGAAGACCACCTTGCTCACGCGGTTGATAACCTCTTCTACGGGCAGGCTGTAGTAGTCGAGGCATGCCCGCACAAACGCTTCCTGGCCTGTAGAGCCGTCGCTCCAGCGCGCTGCGTCCACCCCGTCGGAAAAGAGAACAAGCTTGTCTCCATGCTCAAGCGTGACCCTTTCAGACTCAAAGGTCTCCTCCACTATTCCCAGCAGCGCACCCTCCGCCTCGAGGCTCGCCGATGAACCATCCTTTCGTATCAGGATGGGGTAGGGGTGACCTCCCCTGGCGTATTCCAGTGAGCGGGTGGCGGTGTCATATATGCAATAGCATATTGTCACAAAGGGGCTCTCGCTCAAGTCCTCCGAAATCAGGTCGTTGTTCAGGTTTGTAAGGACTTCGTGAGCCGGAATGATACGATAGTCGTTGCCGGATATTTCCTTGGTGCGTATGCCCTTCTTGATGAAGACCGTCAGCAGTGCCGCGGGCACGCCGTGGCCGATGGCATCGACGATATAAAAGCCTACATGCGTCTCATCGAGGCGGAAAATGTCATAAAAATCCCCCGCGACTCGTCCGGAAGAGACAAATTTGGTCGCGAAGTACACACCAGGTATCTGCGGCAGAGACTGAGGCAAAAGCGAGGTTTGAAGTTTCTGTGCCAGGCGCAGCTCGCTGTCAAGGCGCGCATAAGCCTCTTCGAGGCGCTCATTGATGTGGGATATTTCGCTGTTGCGCTGCTCGAGCGAGTCATGGAGTTTCTTGATGCGAAGGAGCGACTTTGCGCGAGCCGAAAGCTCGATCGGGCTTATTGGCTTCGTAAGATAGTCATCCGCGCCATACTCGATGGCGCGCGTCCGCGTGCGGGGGTCATGCTGCACAGTGGAAATGATCACCGGCAGGAAGTGAAAGCCGTTTTCGTTCTTTATCCGCCGCGCTATCTCCAGTCCGTCGACTCCGGGAAGGTGCGAGTCTACGATGACGAGGTCCGGCGCCAGCCTTCCTATCAGGTCGATGCACTGCCTGCCGTCGCGCGCATAACCGACACGGTATCCCTGGGACTGGAGGACCTCGCCGAGCAGAGTTATACTTTCATGGTCAGCGTCAGCGATGAGAATCTTCTGCGCTTTGTTCATCTGATGCCCTTAAGGCTTATGCGGTCCCACCAAGGAAATATATACCATGCTGCGGCCAAAGTCAAAAAGAGGGGAAGCATTTGCCGGCCGGTATGGATCGCGCCCCCCGAGGATGCATGCAATCCTGTCGAGACGTGCTCTAAGATGCCCTTGCGCCACGCCATAGCCCCCTTGAGAAGCCCTCGCATCCGCTGACCGCTCGACCGAAGTGACGGCGAAATGCACCCTGAGAGTGCTGGATCTCAAGGAGGCAGAGCACAAAAAGAAAAGCGACGCCCGACTAATTTCTGGCCGGGCGCCGCGGATGTGTGTGCTACTGTGGGCCCTCGGCCTGCTGCGGCGCGGAGACATCTATGGCGCCGAAGCGATCCTCGTAGAGCCTGAGCGCCTGGCCCATTGCGGCGGCCATTCTCTTGAAGTTTCTGGGACTGACGATAACCCGGTCATTAAGCGTGGCGGTCTTGGAGTCGCCACTTCGCAGGCCGAAGCTGATGATAAACTCCTCATAGCCGGTCGAGACCAGGAAAAAATTCGCGTAATTTGTATCAGCATTCGAGTCGTCGATATTTATCTGCTGCTTTTCGTCCTGGGGCTGCGCGCCCTCCGGTCTTATCTCTTCCACTGTGCTGTGTCCTTCCTTATCTGATAATGCCGATCCTGCCGCCGACCGTCAGCGAGCCGGTGGGGAAGCCGGGATTCTGGAACTCGTAATCCGGCGGCTGCGCGCCCGGCAGGACGCCGCTTCCGGTCTCAAGAAACGAAAGGTTGCCGGCGATGGTTATGTCGCTGAAGATACGCCCTGTTACTATCCTGCCGACATTGCCGCCGACGTAGATGTTGTCCTCGACGTCACCTGTGATAGAGGCGATATTCATGTTGCCGCCGACGTTTACTGCCGCCGCAAGGTTGCTGAAGGTGTCTCTGTCGCCGATATCCAGGCGGGCGAGGTTGCCGCCGATGTTGAAGACGTCGCCCAGCTCTCCTGCGTCTCCTGTCACGCTGAGACGGATGAGGTTGCCGCCGACATCGAGAGAGCCGGGGAAGGCCCCTGTGGCGGTTATCAGGCCTGCGTGACCGCCTACGGAGATGTCCGAGAGGAGGTCGCCGACGGTATTACGGCTGCCGGCGATTACGCGGCCGAGGCGTCCGCCGACACTGATTGTGCCGTCCTCATTGCCGACATCGCCGTTTCGTGCGTTTATGAGGGACAGGTTAGTAAGTACATCTATGTCGCTGGTTATAGAGCCGTCCCTCGAGACAAGCGATCCGACCATGCCGAAGCCCTCGACCGGCATAGGAGCGCCTGCAGCCCGCGCATAGCCGACTGTTATCGGCCCCGAGATGTCATCGCCCGCCCTCACGACATTGAGACGCGACCTGAGTGTCACCTCGCCTGCGACGCTGCTGCCAGCGTGGACTCCGCCCGAAGAGATAGTGCTGCTGATGGCGTCGGGAGCTCGGACAACTCCGATAGTGGATATTGTGTTGACGTCCCCGTTGACATTGTCTGCATGGACACTTCCGGCGTTGAGGTTGCCGGTGATCGAGCCTCCCATGGAGACGACAGCGTTCAGAAATGCCCTGATATCGGTATCTCCATCCATGGTGCCCGCGGCGCTGAGTGCGCCTACGCTTACATCGCCAGTGACGCTGCCGCCGGCCCTGATCGCCGCGAGCCGGGCATTGATATTGACATCGCCCATGATGTTGCCGGCAAGAGGCCCGCTCGGCGTTGCGCTGACGCTGCCGACGTTTATGTCGCCCATGACGCCGCCTCCGGCAACGATCGTGCCGACCCACGCGCGTACATCGAGGTTGACCGGTATGTCGCCAGCCCAGTCAACGCTTCCAACATTGACATTGGCGGTGATGTTTCCACCGGCTCTTATCGTGCCCAACCTTACGTTCAAGGCCGCGTCGTTCACATTGAGATTTGCATTGTCGTTGTCCATGACGCCGATATTTATCGATCCGGAGATGCTGCCGGCCGCCTGTATGCGAGCGACATTAGCCATGCGGGTCACAACGCCGGGCGTGCTCAGGTGGCCTGATCCGACGGCCGTGATATCGGTATTGATGATGCTGCCGGTGCGTGACTGTACGACGCGGATATTCTGCGGGGAGAATATCTCGGAGTTAAGTATATCACCAGTGACCCTGACCTGTCCGATATTGCCGAAGGGGCCGGTCGCCTCGACGGTGCTGTCCGAGAGGCTGCCGCCTATGCGCACGAGATTGAGCGGGCCGGCTACCCGCAGGGTACTGTTTGTGACGTCGCTTCGTACGATTATCGTCCTGATACCCCCCGCTTGCAGGAAACTGTCCTGTATTGTGTCAAAAGTCGAGATGACGCCTATGGTATCAACGTCGACAACGGTGCCCAGGAGCGCATTTGTGTGAAGCGCCCTGAGACCCGTGACTGCACTGATAGAGCTGTCGGCTATGACACCATCGGGGGCGGTAGTCCGGACGGTACCGATCGCGGCGGCCGCGCGGATACTGCAGTTCACAATGCCGGTGCCGCCGGCCGACACTGAAGTAATACCGCCGCCGTATCCGCGTATTATCGTGTTAAATATTCCCTCGGCGCCGCCGCTTGTCATGACCTGGAAGACGGTGATGCCGGCAATATGCGATCCGTCGATGAATCCTCCGGGCCCGTCGGATACAACCCTGCCTATATTGCTGGTATGGACAATCACCCCTTCAGCGCGATCGACATATCCGGCGAGGATGTAACTTCGCATGCCGTCCACAATCTCCCCGGTGTCCACATTGACCAGGCCGGAGTTTCCGTCTATCGCCGCGCCCTTTGAGGCAAGGACGAGGCCCACGCCGTAGCCGGTCTCAGGGTCCGCACCCTGCCCCATAATATCCCCGTGGATATCATTTCCCACGCCGCTGGCGCTGACGGTGAGTACATGGCCTGCAGAAAAGACGCCCGTACTTGTCCAGACGCCGGGCCGCTCACTATAAACCTGGCTGGGATATCTATTCGTGAAGTCTTCGACTGTCATGCCCAGACCCTCACCGACACGGACGATGCCTATGACTCCCGCGCCGTCCCAGCCTCCCTCCTGGCTGTCGCGGAAGGTCGCTCCCGTGCCGGTGGAGATGCGGCCGAAGACACCGTCGCCGATGTCATTGTGCACCTTGCCGAAAAAGCTGCCGGAAGATGTCCGCATCATGACTACATTGCTGCCCAGCATTATCTCCGACGGGTAGCGGACTATGTGCGGCTCGGCCAGCGGTGAGCCGGTGTTGCGCGCGCCGTTGGCATTGGCCACGACGAGGCCTATATTGCCGCCCGGGGTACGCACGTCTCCTACGGCTCCTGTGGTATGGATGACGTAGATATTGCCGCCGGCGAATGCTCCGTAGATGGAGTTGTTGCGCATGAGCGTGCGCTCGACACCGTACGGGGAGGGGTCGGCGTCCGGGTCGGTGTTGGAGTCAACCCAGACGACGTCGCCGTCCTGGTAGTGCAGAGGACCGCGCAGCAGATAGGGGGATATCGTCTCGGTATAGCCGATGCCGCCGCCCCCCGGTGTACCTATGTAGATGATGTCGGCGTCTGCGCCGACGGCGACGATGTCGCCGTTATTCGTGAAGTTGAGCACTATGGGCACCGTGCCGGCTACTCCGGGACCGGCGGGGGCATACTCGCCCATTGCGTTCACAAAGTAGATATCGGCCTCGCCCGGCCCCGCAAAGACGAGGCGCGCATAGCCCTCGAGATCCTGAACGTCATTGGCACTCGTAATCTCAAGCTCTTCGATGCTCTGCGGCCCCTCAGGGTCGTCAAAGTCGCTGGCAAGGCCTTCTGCGAAGGTGAACTCGCCACTGGAGCGCAGCTCCCCGACCTCGACGCTGCCCGTTACGGCAAAGGTGTTGGAGTAAGTGGTCGCAAGCCGCGTGACAATCACGCCCGGCTGAGCTCCCCGTGCCACCGGCAGAAATCTGAAGGTGGTCTGGCCCTCATACGTGACGATGGTCCCATCGTCGAGTCTGAAGTCCGTATCCTGGGGATGGATGACGAGCACGCCGCCCGAATCGTCAACGAGAGTGCGCTCCATAAGCGGCGTCTCGCTTGTTACCGTGAACTCGCTGGGATAGAAGATCGTGCCCTCGACCCTTAGAAAGCGCACGTTGCCGCCAGGCCCGGCATAAATCGAGGGTATGCCGTCGGCGAGCCTGAAACCCATCGAGCCGTCATAGAGCGAACCGGCTCTTACCTCTACAAGATCGATAATGCCAGGAGGGCCGGCAGAGTTGGCGTTTGCCCGTATGGTCGTCGCCCCTGCTATGACTCCGCCGAATATTCCCGTACTCTCAACGCTTGAGCCAAGATCTGTAAGGCCTACACCCACCCGGAGTGCCCCGATATTGCCATTGGCGGCTATTGTCACAGGGGAGGTGGTGATCCAGTTTCCATCATCATTGAGAAATGCACCAACCGTGGAGCCGACATGCACCTCATATATATCCTCCGTGGCGAAGACGCTGCCACCGAGGATCCCGACGTCGAGCCTTCCCAGGTTGCCGTTTACAGTGATGGTCGCCGGCACTCCGCCGCCGTACATGCCGCCGATGGTGATACTGCCCATATCGCCATCCACAAAGATATCGCCCTGCACCCATATTGTGCCGACCTCGACAAGCCAGGGCACCTCATCCTGGTCGGGTGTGTCGTCCAACGGCATGTCGAGGATAAAAAGCGCCGACTCTTCGGTGCTGCCGGTGATAGTGATGTTTCCGATGTGAAAGCGGTCGAGATCCTCACCGCCAGCCGTATTCTGTATATGGGCCTGGCCGGGGCCTAAGTAGAAGATCCAGTACGAGTCCGCATCTTCAAAGTCATCTTCCGGGTCGACCGGTATGCCCCATCCGTTTCTGACGTCATCCTCGTTATCGTCGACATCGCCGATTATCCATGTAGCGGGGTCCGCCGTGATGATAACCGGTGCGATGCGCTCCTCGAGCTCCTCAATGTACAACGTCCTGCGGTCTGGCTGAGAAATGCGTGCGGACTGAACGGTCATTACAAGTCCCCCTTGTCTCGAGGAAGCTGCCTTTCGGGCTGCCACGATCGGAATCCGGACCGAACGCTCCAGGCGAATCAAACATGTAACTTATAACTTCATTGCCCGCCATTGTAAAGGCAAAAAAAAGCTTCCATAGCCAATGTTTCTGTAAACCCGGCCGTTCCGCAAAAAGACACACACCGTGCGGTAATCCCGCGGCCCGAAGATATCACCTGCCGCGCCCGCAGACTTAAGACGGCCAGCCGCGTAAAATGTTCACACTGCCTTGCCCCTGACGCCGTAAAAAGGGTCGTATGCGCCTGTCTAATTTACACTTCGGCAAAAGCTCAGTTGCAAACACGCCACAATGCGGGGTTGTTTCGCTTTTTTCCCCGAAATCTATCCTTGCCGGCCGAAAGTCCGCCGCGTGGAGTCTCTTGCTGCCCACTTGTCTCTCTGACGCCGACAGACCACGACCATGCTCCCTGCATGCCACAGATGTCACAGCGGGATTCACGCCAGGAGGGGCCGCCTCCTACCTGCCCGCAAAGACCTCAAAGGCCCCTTCCCTGAGATACTTTTCGCGGTCATAGACGCTTATGCCCTCGACGACCCTGTGGATAACGCCCGTCTTTGAAGGCGCATCAGGGCTGTAGCCGAGCTCCATGGACTTGAAAAGGCCCAGCAGCTGCCCGAATATATTGTCGACGGGGGCGCGCAGGACATCGGGAAGCTTGCTTTTTCCGCGCGGCTGGATCTCTATAACCTCGTCCACGGCGCCGCTGAGCTCGCTGTCGGTTTCGGTGGCGACTGCCACGGTCATCATCCCGAGGCCCTTGGCCCGATTTTCCTTGAGAAGGTCTGTCTCGTACCGGCGCACATACGGGTCGCTGGAGACGTAGGCTACCACGAGCGTGTTGTCATGTATGACCGCCTGCGGTCCGTGGCGCAGGCCGACAAAGGACTCGACGGAGGACATGACGTCTCCGGAGGTACTCTCCTGGCTCTTGAGGGCCGACTCGGTCGCCGCGCCCATAAGCGCGCCCGTGCCGAGATATACGGTTCGCTGGAAATCCATGGCGGCGAGCTTGCGGGCCACGTCAGAGCCTTTTGCGAGCATGCGCTCGCCTGCAGCGGCCATCTTTTCGACGAGCCTTGGAAAGCCCCTGTACTTCTTTATATGCGCCAGGGCCAGTCCGGCGACCACCATGCCCGAGAAAGATGATGTCATCACGAGCGATTCGTCATTTGACTTCTCATGGAGCAGGAAGGAATAGGCCAGGTCCGGGTACTCGCGGGCGAACTGCGCGAGCTTGCCTTCGCTGTTGCAGGTTATGGCAAGGTGCCGCACCTGGCTTGCCGTCTCGTTTGCAAAGCGGAAAGAGCCCACTGACTCGGGGCTGTTGCCGGAGCGGGCGAAGTTTATGAGCAGGTAGCGGTTTTTGGGGATAAAGGTCGCCTCCGGCTGCGTAACTATGTCGGTAGAGGGTACCGCGCGCGCCTCGGCTTTGAGCACGGTTCTCAACGCCGGCTCGATGCAGCGGCCCACGTAGTCACTTGTGCCGGCTCCGGTCATTACTATGCGGCCGCGTGCGGTGAGAGCGCCGGAGTCCTTGAGAAAATCCATGATCCTGTCGCGCTGCCCGCCGAAGCGCTCGGCCGTGTCGCGCCAGATAAATGGCTGCTGGGCTATCTCACGAGGGGTGTGAACTGCACCCAGGCGCTCCTTTTCCTCCTGGGGAAGCTCGAGGAGTTTTTTCAGTGCGTCCGCCATCTTTGCCTTCCTTTCTTTGTGAGAGGTCCGAGA
>SLPQ01000245.1 GCA_007131925.1 Candidatus Brocadiia bacterium
ATCCGCCTGAACGTGATGCGTATGCGCGCATCCTCACCACCCGCTGGGACTCCGCTCAAAGGTCAAAGCCCCTGTTCTGGCTGAGCTTGCCTTCGGCTGTGCCGTTTTCTGCAGGTGCCGGTTCTTTCGGAGCTTCGGTGGCGGCGGCCGCCCTGGCGCCGGCGGGCTGCCTGGTCTTTGCAGCGGCGGCCTCCTGCTTGGTAACCTTGCTGATGTTGGAGGAGCCGCTGCCGAGGCCTCGCAGCATGAGCTTGAGGTCACCGGGATTTGGTGAGTGAGAGAGCGCCTCTTCGGCTGTGACCGCGCCTTCTGCCACGAGCCTTGCAAGGTCCTGGTTGAATGACTGCATCTGGTAATACTCAGTACCTTTCTGCAGCGCCTTCTCGATGTCACCGATCTTGCCCTCGGAGAGAAGCTGCCCGACGTGCGGGGTGTTTATAAGGACCTCTGAGGCGACCACGAGCTTTGAATCATTCTTGCGTCGCAATAGTTTCTGCGCGATTATCGATACGAGAGTCTGCGCAAAAAGTTGGCGTATCTGGTGCGATTGGTCGGGCGGAAAGGAGTCAAGCACACGGTCAAGGGTCTGCTTGGTATCCTGCGTATGAATGGTGGAAAAGACTAAGTGGCCGGTCTCGGCCGCGTGCATCGCCGTTTCCATGCTCTTGGCGTCGCGCATCTCACCCATCAGTATCACGTCCGGGTCCTGCCGCAGCACGCGCCTGAGCGCCTCGCTGAAATCGAGCGTGTCAACACCTATCTGACGCTGGTTGATAGTAGCTTTCTTGTCTGTGTAGATAAACTCGATAGGGTCCTCTATTGTCACTACGTGGCAGGAGCGGTTCTGGTTGACGTATTCGACCATTGCAGACATGCTGGTCGATTTGCCGCTGCCTGTCGGCCCCGCGACGAGTATCCACCCCTGCTTGCGAAGAGCTATCTCCTTGAGAACAAGCGGCAGCCCCAGCTCTTCTATCGAGGGTATCTGCAGCGGTATCCGTCGCAAGACCGCACCCACCTTGCCCCTCTGGAGGAAAATATTCACCCGGAAACGGGCACGCGACTCGTAGTCGTATGCGATATCCGCCTCGAGCTCGGCGAGAAACTTGTTGACCACCTGCTCGTTGGTAATGCCGAAGACCGCCTCCCGTATCTCCTGTTCGGTCAGTGGCGCAAGCTCCTCATCCGGAATCAGCTCGCCGGAAATCCGAAAAAGCGGCGGGCGACCGACCTTCAGGTGCAGGTCGCTTGCGTTTCTCTCGATCGCCTGATCCAGCAGTGCGAAAAGATCCATCCGCATCCTCCTTAGCCCTCGGTCACAATGTCTTTGCCTCGGGACGCCATTACAGCGGACGCCTGCACGGCCAGGCAAAGGTGCGATGAGGCTTATACCACTGGAAATATACCCCAAATGGTACGCAAGTCAAAATGGGCAACATAGATATGTGACGTCTTTCGGGCTACTCGCGTACTATCAGCGCCAGGTCCCCGATGCGTCCTGAATAGGCGAGATTTATCATTTTTATGAGCGCGAGGCGATTTGAGCGCACCCGCGGATCCTCGACGTTCACGTACACCTCGTCGAAGAAACGATGCAGAGGCTCGGCCAATGTGTGCGCATAAAGGCGGCTGGCGGCCAGGTACTCGCCTTCGTCAATGAGCTTGTCAAGCTCCCGGCGCTCGCTCATGAATATCTCATAAAGCTGCCGCTCGCTTTCCTCGGTGAACAGTTCCGGGTCAACCTCCAGCGGTCCGTTGTAGCCGCGGGTGATGTTGAAAGTCCTCTCTACTGTCGTGACCAGGTCCGCCCAGAACTCCTCAGCAGCCGCGACCGTGAGCGCCTCGAGGCGACGGTGAAAGTCGCCGAGATCGTCAATTGGGACGGCCATGCAGGCCTTCAGAATGTCATGACGATATCCGCGGTCAAGATAGTACTGGTACAGTCGCTCCTTCACAAAGGCCATGAGCTCATCGAATGATGCCTTCGGCTGGTCAGAGACGGCAGCGCCGACCAGCTGCCATGCCCGTTTGAGCAGCCCTTCGACGTCCAGGGACATGCTGGCTTCGATGATGATGCGGATGATGCCTACCGATGCGCGCCGCAGGCCGTAAGGATCCTGCGAGCCCGACGGCACCAGGCCCATTGCAAATGCTCCGGCCAGCGTGTCGGCCTTGTCGGCCAGCGCGGTAATCCTGCCCGCAGGCGTTGCGGGTGCTTTGTCAGACAGCGTGCGCGGCATGTAGTGCTCGGCAATCGCTGTGGCCACTGCACGGTCTTTACCTTCAGCAAGTGCGTACTCTCTGCCCACTACGCCCTGGAGTGATGGAAACTCACCGACCATCTCAGTAACAAGGTCGGCTTTAGACAGACCGGCAGCCTCTACTGCATCATCCAGCGCCTCGCGCTCTCCGGCGGCTTCGCCCGCCCACCGCGCCAGCAGCTTCATCCGCTCTACCTTGTCAGCCACCGTGCCGAGCCCGGCCAGATAGACAACCCCATCGAGCCTCCGGGCAAACTCCTCCAACCGTGTCTTTCTGTCAGCCTCCCAGAAAAAGCGTGCATCATAAAGCCGAGCCGCAAGCACACGCTCATTACCCTCGCGGATACCCTCGCATTGCTCGCGCGTGCGGTTGGCGACGGTGAGAAAGCGGTTCACCAGATGCCCGGTGCCGTCGCGCACCGGGAAATATCTCTGGTGCTCCATCATGGCCGTGGCTACAACGTCTTCCGGCAACACAAGATAGTCTGCACTGAAGGATCCCTCCAGCACCTCCGGCCACTCGACGAGGTCCGTGACCTCATCCAGGAGAGCCTCCTCCGCAAAAGACCCTCCGTGGCGCGCGAGAGCTTCGCGGACCTCATCGAGTATCTTGCCGCGTCTCTCACAGCGATCGGCCATCACGTAGGCGTTGCGAAGCTTCTCCAAGAGCTCTGTGATGTCAGCCCGGCTGACCTCCAGCGGCCCAGGACAGAGAAATGGGTGCCCCTCACTTGTGCGGCCGCTTTTGATGCCGTCAAGCTCAAAGTCCACTGGCTCGTCGCCAAAAAGCGCCAGCAGCCGGCGCAGGGGCCTTGCAAAACGTAACGACGGGTCATGCCAGTACATCGACTTCGGAAAGGGTATGGCGCGTATCAGGGAGGGAAGGGCCTCTGCGAGTACATCACGTGCAAGCCGAGCAGGGATGGTCTTTATTGCGAACATGTACCTGCCTCTGTCCGTCGCCTTCGCGACAAGGTCCTCCGCAGGGATCCCCTGAGAGCGCGCGAAGCCGAGTGCGGCCTTTGTGGGTCTTCCCGCGTCGTCTATGGCGGCACGCTCCGGCGGGCCGGCAACCTCCACGGTGCGCTCGGGCGTCTTTTTCGGGATGCCGCGCACAAAGACAACGAGCCGGCGCGGGGTGGAGGTGGATGTGATGGACTCGAAGGGCAGTCCTTCGCAGGCGAGCGCCTCGGCAAGGGACTTTTGAAACGCATCGAGCGCCGGCGCGATGTAAGAGGCCGGCAGCTCTTCACAGCCAATCTCGAGGAGAAAATCATCCATCAGGGCTTCCCCTTGCGGTCTACCGGAGAGAGGCTGAAATGATATTG
>SLPQ01000059.1 GCA_007131925.1 Candidatus Brocadiia bacterium
AAATACACCGCTGCCAGCAGACACGCGCCGGTAGCCGCCGTCGCGAGCCGTGACGCATTGAGAGCACCCATCAGATCGCCCAGGAGGCCCAAAAAAAGTGCCATGACATAGGTGGCCAGAGGCGGGTGGCTCTGGAAGCGGCCGAGGGAGCTGTACAAATCCTGCCAGTTGAACGTCTCGGGAAGACCGCTGAACCAGCCGACATATGAGGCTGCGTAGGGGATATAAAGCGCCTCGTCCCAGGAGAGCCCCACACGTACGAGCAAGTTCGCCGAAAGAAGAAAATATACCCCGCACAGGAGCAGCGATACATGGATATCGCGGGCCTGCGCCCCCGGGGGGCATAGCGACTTTTCAGGACTGTCTTGTACGGCCACGGCTGCTCACGCCGCCCGCTTCAGAGCGACATCTTGTTTGCGCCCGTTTCGGCGACCAGCGCACTCACCCTGTAAAGCGCATCGATACACTCGCCGCTGTCTCCCCACCACCCCTGAAGGATTTCGTAGGTCATCTCGCCTCGATCGATATATACGTTGTTGACGTCGGTAATCTCGAGCTCGCCGCGCCGCGACGGCTCGAGACTGTCTATGATCTCGAAGACCTTCGCGTCGTACATGTAAATGCCGATTACGGCAAGGTTTGACCTGGGATGCTCGGGCTTTTCCTCGATGTGAACCACCTTGTCGCCGTCGCATACGGCCACACCGTATTCTCTGGGGTTTTCGACCTCTTTAAGGAATATCCTGGCCCCGCTTTCACGATTTGCAAAGTCCTCGGCGGCCGCACGGATATTCCCCTCGATTATGTTGTCACCGAGCATCACTATGATCTTGTCGCCCTCGGCGTATTCCCGGGCCAGGCGAAGCGCATCGGCAATCCCTCCGGCGCCCTCCTGGTATGCGTAAGAGAGCCAGCGCAGGCCATACTCGCGGCCGTTGCCCAGAAGGCGTACAAAGTCACCCACGCTGTTTCCGCCGGTCACCAGGAGCACATCCTCAATGCCCGCATTTACAAGCGTGCGTATCGGATAAGTGATCATCGGCTGGTCGTAGACCGGCAGAAGGTGCTTGTTGGTGACCTTCGTAAGCGGGATCAGCCGCGTGCCGAGCCCGCCTGCAAGAATGACGCCCTTCATCAGCATATCCTTTCGAGAGTAATTCGACTGAGCAGCCCGACGGAGAAGGTATTTCTATACCATCGTAGCCCGCAAGTCAAGCCCCATCGGCTTATACAGCATCACGAACCGACCTTGTCCCGGCTGACTTCTGCAGAGGCCCGGCACTCCCAGGCAGCCAGCGCCAGGTGGCAATCGCAGCGGCGTAAAGGACCAGCGCTGCCGCGCCCGTGCCGGCAAAGCCGATCCTCATCGCCGCCAGTGGCGCAGCGACGGTCGCCGCTACCGAGGCAAAGCCGTTTGCCGCCCATGCCCACGGCACAAGCACACGGTCGGCCCCGCCTATACGCACCAGGCCCAGGGGAAACATATGACCCATGGCAAAAGCCAGCGGCGCTATCGTCGCAAACGCTACGGCAAATCTTAGCGGAATACCCCATCCCTGCGTCAGCGAAAGCCACCAGTCGAGCCCAAGCAGGCAGGCCGTGCCCATTGCCAGTATCGCCGTACCGGCCACTCGCGCCGTACGCACAGGCGTCGCATGCCATCGCGGGCTCATCACGCTGCCAGCCCCCGCAAAGATAAGAAATCCGGCGATTACCGCAGCCCCCGAATACACCGGGTGGGCAAGGTAGAGAATCAGCTTCTGGAGAAAGAAGACCTCCAGCAGCATAAAGCCCGCGCCAAGCGAGAGAAAGTATATGCCTGTAGCGCTCTTGCCTTGCGCCTGCGACAGCCGGCCCGCCCGCAGCAGCAGAGGGGCCAAAATGAGTATCACCGCCATGAGCACCGTCTGCGCAAGCGCCCCCAGAAGCAACAGGTAACCCACTTCCAGAAATGCCCGCGCGCGCCGCCCCAGCTGCTCCTGCAGAAATCCTAGAGACCGCAGTGTGAAGAAATGGAAGAAATACGGCCTGTTGTCAGTGACCGCGTCTATCCTGAAGGGGTAGGACTCGATGAAAGCCGCACGCTGCGGACCCACAAGTGCCATGGCGGCTTCAAGATAGTAGGCGCGCTCGAGCGCGTGGAAACGGTTTGCCTCCCGGTCTTCAATGTCCCAAAGCCAGCACAGGTCAAATCCACGATCATTCGCAAAATCACGCACAAGCGCACGGTCGGCCGCAGAAAACGCCGTCTTCGAGGCGATTACGGTTACTGTCGACCAGCTCCTTATCATGCTCAGGTGCAATGCAGGATCGAGCCCGCGTCGACGCAGCGCCTCGCCAAGGGTGTCGAACACGCGCAGCGCCGCACGCGGAGGCGTCTCGGCCCATACACCCACCGACAATATGCCATCCTCAGAGGTCCTCTCAAGCATGGCATCAAATGCCTCGACAGTGTAGAGGTATGACTCACGCGCCGCCTGCACCCCCGCACTGGCTGATGCCGCGCCCCCGGCCACGTGGAGCTGTATAATGTCGTAGCCGGCGCTCGATCGCGAAAGATATCCACGCGCGTCGGCATGTACGACTTCGACATTCTCAGCACCGTATATTCGCCCTCCCCTCTCGGCAAGCGGCCCGAGCATCGCGTTTATGAGCTGGCTGTTCATCTCGATCGCCGTGATCGTCGGCGCATCGTGGTACCTTGCAAGCCCGATCTGGGCCCCGCCTCCCGCGCCCACTATCAGCACTCTTGCGGACCTTCTCATGTGGTATGCGAGTGCCGAGGTAGTATGGTCCATGAAACCCCAGTCTGACAGTTCTGCGACATCGTAGATTGCGCCTGAGTCTTCGGCATCATACATGAGGATCGCATGCGGCGGGACCAGTCCGGTGTATTGAAGCGACAGGCCGGGCGCATGGTGGTATGCGGCATTTCTCGCCACGTCTATTCGGCCCAGCGGCCCCGTAGTAGTATAGATCCTTTCTGTGCCGGGCATGTTTTCGAGATAGGAGAGCATCTTGTACTGGCTTGGCTCTATCTGCAACGGCACGAGAAACACCATGCTGGCCATAGCCACCGCGGCAAGGACCACGACCCCAGCCGAGGCAGCCCGCCGCCATGGACACGAGATGACCCCGGCCGCGAGGGCCGCTGCGGCCATCGCCCAGAACAACCCCACGGTCGAGAGACGCCACATTAGAAAAAGCGCAGCCAGCGCCCCGGCGCCGCTGCCCATCAGCGTCGACGCATAGTGGCCAGGTGTGTTTGCGGGCTCGTCAGTCAGTGCGATGCAGATGCAGGCAGCCGCGAAGAAAAACGGCACGAGCGCAGCAACCTCCACCGCTGCAACCCCCACAAGCTCGCGCGGCGCCCAGGCCAGAAAATGGACATTAACCTCCATCCACTCGGAAACCCACAGCGAGGCGGGCACGCTTATCGCAAAAAGAGATGCACTAAGCGAGAGCCAGCCTCCCCGCGCCCTCGCTATATGACGGTGCAGCAGCGATACGACCGCACCGCTGGCGCCGAAGCC
>SLPQ01000020.1 GCA_007131925.1 Candidatus Brocadiia bacterium
CATCACAATAAAGACTGGTAAAGTCACCACCATGGCCTTGGCAAGGCCCGAGAAAAAAAACAGCCCCACACTGATTCCTGTAAGCACCGATCCGATCGGCTCGGCTGAGCCTTCGCCGGCCGGCATTTCGGCAGCCGAAGTGCGCGGCAGGCCTCTTGCGCCAAGATACGCCAGATATGCACCCAGCAAAAGTGCCGTGGAGAGCAGGTCCTTTCTGCCGGATGCCCACGCCACCGGCTCGGTGCATACCGGATGCACCGCAAAGAGCACACCCGAAAAAAGGGCTGCCGCATCAGAGCCGGTGAGCCTGCGCGCTATTGCAAAGACCAACAGCGATACCACTCCATGCAGTACAACGTTGGTCAAATGAAAGCCCATTGGATCATAGCCACCCCAGAGGGAATAATCCAGCGCATACGAGGTCGCCCTCAGCGGCAGGTAGGTCTCGTGTATGGGTTGAGTCCAGATGTGACGGAGGTTTTCCAGCGTGAGGCCGCGAACGTGCTCGTTTTCGAGGATGAGCTTGCCATCGTCCCAGTTCACAAAGCCGTGGCCGAGTGTGTTCAGATAGCAGCCCAGAGCTAACACTAATACCGCAGTCGCCCCCAGGGGTGTAGCGTGCCTTTTTACTGTTTCCAAAAATGTAGCCCTCATAATGTGCCAAGACTAATGCGCCCGCCCGCACGTGTCAAGCACAGTCAAGTATCTGCGCGCACCGGGCATGGCAGCGACGGCGCAGCTCACATCTCATGGCGCAAAAGGCGCAGGAAGGCCAATAGCGCCCGGACACTCTTTCAGTAATAAACAACCCACCGGCGCAATGCCGGCCACCAGCCAGGAGCATGCAGTTAGAGCCACGCGCACGGCAAGGGCGGGAGCGGTTTTACACATTGCAGCCGGGCGGCGCCAGCGTGCTGCCCCTTGCAAGCGGGCTGTGCGGCCTGGTATAATTGCGATTCGACGAGAGAACAGCTTTATGAGAGCTGGAGGCCCCGGTGGTATGGGTCATCAGATACACATCCTTTGGCAGGTGGCTCTTGCGGCGCTTTTGGGTAGCGTCATCGGCGCCGAACGAGAGTTTTTCGGGAAAGCCGCGGGACTTCGAACCCACATGATGGTCGCGGCGGCATCGGCCCTTTTCCTGAGGCTCGGCACGATAATTGTCTCGGAGTTTGCCGTTCATGCGGACGGCGGCATCGTCAGCGCTGACCCTATCCGTGTAATACAGGCCATCGTCACCGGCATAAGCTTTCTCGGCGCAGGCACCATAGTCTTTCATCGCAAGCGAGGCGCCGTAGAGGGGCTTACGACCGCCGCGTCAATTCTGCTTGTCTCGGCCATCGGCATGACCGTGGCGATGGGCCAGATCATACTGGCCACCGGCGTGACCTTCGGCGCGCTGCTTGTGCTGATCGGCATTGGCTATCTGGAGGACACATTGATCAGAAACCGAAGGGGCAGATCAATTCACAGAGAAGATGATCTGTAGTTTTCCCTCCCGCTCTTGCTCGACAGAGTCGCTCGCGGGCAACCTGATCTGGTGTCGCCATCGATTTTCTTGTGACCCTGCAGCCCTGACAACTGTCTCACTCTATGGACCTGCGCCTACGGCAGGCAGCGAGCATGAGTACCGGGACAGGCCGGCAAATACTTTGGACGCACCGTTTTGGAGGGAGTCAGGGAATGCTTAGGAGCCTGGGCGGCATCATCGGTTATCGTCTGGAAGCGACTGATGGAGAAATAGGCACTGTAATGGACTTTTACTTTGACGATGGCGAGTGGAAGGTTCGCTACCTTGCGGCAGACACCGGCAAGTGGCTGCCCGGTCGGAAGGTCCTGATAGCACCACAGGCGCTCGGACCACCTGACTGGCAAAGCGGCCTTCTGCCGGTAAGCCTCTCAACAGAGGAGATCAAGAACAGTCCCGGCATTGCATCGGACGAGCCCGTTTCGCGCCAGAAGGAAATGGAGCTGGCCGATCACTTCGATTGGGCGCCCTACTGGCCCCAGCCTGCGTTGGGCGCAGATGTATCCACGCCGGCGGGCCCCGGTTTCTGGCCACAGCCGGCGAGCGGTTCGGATGTGACAACACCGGAAGGCGCCGGAAGCCAGGTGCCGATGCCTGGGGGAGCAAAAAGCCGAACGGGCGGTGCAAAGCAGGACCCGGGCCTTCGTTCTTTTCAGGAAGTCAAAGGCTATTCGATAAATGCTTCCGACGGCGAATTCGGCCATGTGGACGACATGATCGTCGACACGAGCAACCAGACCATAAGGTATCTCGTTATCGACACACGTAAGTGGATTCCCGGCCGCAAGGTCCTCATTGCTCCGTCATGGGTGAGAGACGTCGACTGGACAGAGCGCCTGCTCTCGGTGGACCATAGCCGCGATGAGATCGAAAGCAGTCCGGAATATGACCCCGCCGAGCCTGTGAACCGCACATACGAAGAGCACCTTTACGACTATTACGGCAGGCCGCGCTACTGGTAGTCGGCCGCACCTATGTGGATGAGGGTTTTCGGCGGTCCTGCGCTGCTGCAATGACTTGCTCTACGTGCGTGTCCATTTCTCTCTGGTCGGCGGCGAAGCTGTTCCAGCCGGCGAGGTTCATCAGGCTGTCGAGGGCTATCTCTCGGTCGGCAAGGAGTTTGCGCCAGTTGTCGAGGCGCGGGATCTTGCCCTCAGCGGCACTTGTTTTCTGTTGGCTGTCGCTCCACTCCACCAGGACGTCACCGCATCCGCGCATCTTGAAAAACCCCACCAGGTCCGATGCGCTGAAATCCTCGATTTTCTCCCTTTGGAGGGCGTTTACGCACTCGACAAGCTCATTATTGAGATCCCAGAGCGTGTCGAGCGTGATGCGCTCGGGATCGATCCGGGCATCGAGCCCCGGCTGGTAATCCAGCCCCGTTTCGTCTTTGAGCTTTTCGGGAGGCAGGCCAAGCTCCAGATACTCGCGCGCCACTTTACACGGAATCGTCATGACATCGATGCCCGCGACGTCAGGCACCTGTTTGCCTTCCCGCAGACTTGCCCCTATCTGGCGCGTGGTGATGCCAGGGTCGTCTCGCAGGCCGCGAACGAGACGTTGTGAAGCGAGGGTGGCACGTTCACCCACGTATGAGCCGTCGCCAAGGCCGTTGTCGGCGACCAGGGAGTTCAGCCGTCCCATGAATACATTAACGAAGGCCGGCCTCCCTATGGACGCGACCAGGTAGTTTTGCCTTGCAGAAAAGCCCAATGTGTGGTTGATCGCTATGCCTTCGTCCGAGAGCCGTCGGGTGGCCAGCAGCCCTGCCGGCGAAAAGGGAATCTTGACATAGAAACGCTCCGGACATATGTCGTGAAAGCGCCAGGCATACTCGACAGAACCCTCAAGGTCCGATGCAAGGTCGGTATGCTCTTCGACGGAGACAAAGGCGTCAAATCTCTCGACCAGCTTCAGCGCGTGACGGGCGTTGAGTATAAAGGCCAGCTCAAGCTTGAGATCTGCCCTGTCCAGATCTTCAAACTCATCGAGCAACGCGGCCGCCTCCAGGATGAAATCGTCATAAGAGCCCTTCTGAATCTCCCGGTTCAACAACGTGTTATTGGTTGTCAAAGCGGTGAACTCTCGAGTCCAGAGGCCTGCCACTTCCTCCATGTCTCCTGAGTCGAGCCAGAGCTCGGTGCCCAGGCTTTGCAGCCTGCGCCATTTCTCATCAGATGTAAAGCTCTCCTTGAGCTCGCCAAAACGGGGCGTAAAGCCCTCTCTAACAAAGTCGCGCACCTTAACTGCAAGCTTCGATCCACGGTCTTTGAGAGCCATTGCCGTTCTCCCGCACTATACGTGCGCATGTCAGGGGTAAGTTTTGCGGGGCAGTGTCTGCGCCATTATTCCAATGCGTTGAGTAAAGCGTCTCGGCCGGCTGTAGCAAGACATACTGTCGAATCACAAGCCCCGTAATATATCCATATCTCGTCTCCACGCTCAAGCACACCCGTGGGAAAGACAGTATTTGCAATAAGGCCAGCCTTTTCGTATGGCTCCTCCGGTTTGAAAATACAGCTGCGCGAACGGGCGGCAAGCTTGTACGGCGTCTCTTCCTGGAGCATCGCAACTCCTACGCGATACACAGGCAGGCCGCCGTACATCTTGACACCGTGGTACAAGAGCAGCCACCCGTCGTCAACCTTGATCGGTGGCGGCCCCGTGCCGACTCGCACAGCATCCCAGGTGGGACCGGCTCCCTCACGCAGCACACAGTGGTGTTCTCCCCAGTAGATAAGGTCACGAGAATAGGCCATCCAGATGTTTTCTATCCCACCGCCTGCCTCAGGCCTGTGCAGCGCCGCCCAGCGCCCGTCAAACTTCGTGGGAAAAAGTGCCGCATCTTTATTGTTAGGTGAAAAAATCAGTCCCACGCGCTCCGCACTCTCAAGATCCCTGGTCCGCGCAAGACCAACAGCGGCGCCGTCCTGCGAGTAGGCAGTATAGGTAATGTACCAGCACTGCTCGTCATCAAGCCACACCACTCTTGGATCCTCGCATCCCCATCGTTCGTAGCGCCACTTTCGCATCCCGTGACGCAGGAGCGGTTCTTTCTCGATCTTCCAGTTGTCCACACCATTTCTGCTGCGCGCGACATGAATGTCTGAGTACCCGGCGTTGTTTTCAACCCGCAGGAGAAGAACGACATCGTCCCCCTGGACAGTCGCACCGGGGTTCAGCACCGCCTCGGCCGGAACAGGCAGGTCGCGCGGCCAGATGATAGGATTTTCCTTGGCCCTCTTGAAGATCGGCTCCATTGCATTATCCTTCACTGGTTATCCCCCGTGCCGGGAGGCACTGCCAGCACTTGAGGCTCACCCTGGCCATTTACAGCCCGTAACTCCTCGGGACTGAGAAAATCTGCCGCGCCCGTCCCGAGTACGTCCGCGGCAGCCGCCAGCACGTGCCCCCATGTGCAGCG
Source organism: Candidatus Brocadiia bacterium (assembly GCA_007131925.1). Taxonomy (GTDB): domain Bacteria; phylum Planctomycetota; class DG-23; order SLPQ01; family SLPQ01; genus SLPQ01. The sequence continues at coordinate 4,953 of SLPQ01000020.1, forward strand.
GTTCGCGAAAAGCATCCCGAATGCGTCAAATGTGCCCCCGCGGCTTATGTACCCGAGTGCCCTGGTGTGCACCTGCCCCGTGTCGAGCGGCCTCATTACGCCCAGAAAAACCTCTGGTCTGCCATGCACGAGAAATACCCTCGCGGGGACCTCTTCGGCAAAGAGTTGCTGGCGCTTTTCCTCAGGCATCACATAATCATGCTCCAGCGGGTCTCGCGGTTGCCGAAAGCGCGCCGGCTCGATTACGCATATGACACTGTGTGGCACGCCTCTTTGATCCAGGCGAGCCGAGGCGCTGAGCACCTCCTCCAGCTGGTAAGCACCCACGGCAACAAGCAAAATGCGGCTGTTGTCATCAGACTTTATGGCAAGGGCACCGTCGCGGACGAGCCTGCGCGCATCATCGCCGCTGAAGCGGTCTGTCACCGACCGCTTGGGAATGACGAGGTTCCAGAGCCCGCCGCGGGTGTGGTAGGCGGCTTCGAGCGCGGCGACGGCGCTGTTTGCGTCGGCCGGAAAGATCACTCGCGATACGTCAGACATCTCGCCCATGAGCGCCTCACAGAGGGTCGGGTCCTGGTGCGACTGCTCATTCTTACCGTTTTCCCATGTGTGCGAGGTTGCGATGACAGGCACGCTGAGCCACTGGGGCGGCCGGCCGGCTTCTCTCAGGTGGCGGGAAAATATTATCTCCTGCCGGATCGCTCCGAGCATCTTGACCGCAAACGCCTCGTAGCTGGCAACAAGGTTGATGCCGCCCTTGTTGGCAAGCGCTGCACAGATGACGGCCTCCTCGTTAAGAGCCGTGATTATCTTTCCGTCTACCGCTTCGGTCACGTCAGGCTCCGGATCGGTTACACGGTGCTTGAGCATTTCGAGCGTGCGTTCGAGGCGGTTGCTGCGCACCTCGTCCGGGTTTCCGACGCGGCATCGAAGGTGCGGGTTTTCCCTGACAAAGGACAGAAAGAATTCATCGACAGCCGACATTGGTGAGCAGGCATTACCGGCGCTGGCACTACGCCAGGAAACCTCGGGAAACTCAGGCTCCTTTATCCGTCGGACGGCAATCGCATTGTCTCTCTCCAGCGGCCGGGGGGCATCAGCATGGTTTGCGAGGATCTCGCGAACTTTTTTCAACTCGTCAAGAGGCACCCACAGGCGGCGCGCACCGTCGTTGAAGTTGCGCCGGGCGGTCGGATTTGTCCTTGTGTCATCACCTATGGGCAGATTGTGCGAGGCATTTGTGCCCGCACCTGGAAAGCCGAAGCCCTTTTCAACCTCGGCGATCGCATATGGCAGTGGCACCGGATACCTTTCCCGTCCGTCCTGGACGGCCCTGCCATGGGCCGAGAGCCGCTGCTCCATCTCCCATATCGCCCATGCAAAGGCCGCAGGGTCCGATCCGTCGATATCTATGGGTTCAAAGCCGTTGAGGCGCAGGTGGTCGCGAAACCAGTCGACCCCGCCCTGCATGCTAACGGTGGTGCGCTGATCAATGCGCCGGCCATTGGCGATCATGATGGGGGCTACAAGACCTGAGTCTTGTGCGCGCCACCAGCGCGGTGCCCAGTCTCCGCCTTTCTGCTCTTCAAATGCCCCGTCGGAAAGAAAAGCGACCAGCCGCTCACCGGGCAGTGGCATATGAACGTAGTAAAGCTCCGCAAAGCCGAGATAGCCCCCTTCGATCAGGCCGCCTGCGGTGTGAGCATTCACATGGCTTCCCAGCGGGGATACTGGACGTCCGTCCGGCGTAACCTCATACAGGTAGAAATCGCGCACAAAGCGGGTGAGCTCTTCGTCACTGAGACCATAACGCTCGGCGTGCGCCGGTGTCATGTTTGCCACGAGAAGATTTGCCGAGTCAACCCCCGCCACGCAGTGCCCCTGGCCCATAAGCCAGGAGCGCGTTATGTTGGTTATGGTATTAACCGCCAGGTAGCCGCTGTAGGCGATGACCATGTTGAGGGCGCCTCCCGTGTGGCCCTCGGGAGCTTCTTTGAAATCATCGGCAGAAAGCTCGCGGCCGTCAAGGTACACATTTCGCGCATAGGCCATGTGCACCACAAGCCACATGGCGGCCGAGGCCAGCCGATCAGCAGCTCGAAGCCGCACAAAGACCTCGTCAATGACTGGGACGCGCCCCTCCTTGACGAGAAAGTCAGCCATCTCGTAGACGCGCACCTGCGTTAGATCGCTGTGCCTGATCTCACCGTAGCCTGCCGCCCACTGCGCGAACTCGCTGTTGCTTGCCCGGCAGAGCGCAGCACGCTCTTTGACCCTGTGAAGATGATATACCTCCTCAGTAAAACTCATCGAGGCCTCCTTTCACTAGGCATGGCTGGGAGCGACTGCCTTCATGACTCAGCCGAGCGCTTTGATGATCTCTCGTGCAAATGCCGGAAGGTCCGCTGGATGCCGACTGGTGATGAGGTTTCCATCAACTACGACCTCTTTGTCGAGATAGTCGGCTCCGGCGGCGGTCAGGTCGTCACGTATACCCTTAACTCCGGTGACCTTTCTACCCCTGACTACACCTGCGGAAATCAGTACCTGTCCGCCATGGCAGATGGCGGCTACTGGCTTGCCCGCTTCAAATATCTCCCTGGCAGCGGCCACGGCATCCTCGTCGAGGCGAACCTTCTCAGGCGCTTTGCCGCCGGGTATCACCAGCGCGTCATAATCCGCCGGGCGGACGTCGCTGAAGGCCTTGCCGGCGTCGAATACGTAACCATGCTTGCCGGTCACCGCACCGGCTTTGACTGACGCCACGTCTACCTCCCCGCCCTCCTCGAGGATGCGGTAGTATGGGTAGTACATCTCGCTGTCCTCGAAACCGTCCGCGGTAAGCATAAGGACTTTCATTCGATCCTCCCTTGAATGAATCTGCAAATCTGTCCGCCTCGTTCAAAAAAGTTGACACCGGCGGAGATGCAGCGGTTCCGAAACGAAAAACAACGGCAGGAAGGAAGGAGTGGGCCCGGAGGGTGATGCCCACCGGGCCCGGTATATGGATCATCTACGCCAGGGCGATCTCTTTTGCCGACTCCCACAGTCCATGGATGTTGCAGTAGGAGAGGGCCAGAAGCGTGCCCGGCGCAGTAGTTTTCATCGATGAGACGGCCTGGTGATTGGTATAAACGGGCCCCTCATTGGCGCCCTTGGTCGATTCGCCGTGCGCGGCAAACTCGAAAGTACTGACATGGCATGTGAACTTTTCCCCCTCAGGCTGAAAGTAAAGCATTATCCATCGGATGTGATGCTCGGTGGTATTGGGATGGGCGACGGCCTTGCCGAGGGAGACCTTAACGTCGAAAAACTCGTCCGCCTTCACCTTGTCGGGACACTCGATGACCGGAGCATGCTTTTCATTTTTCCAGTCGGCGCTCTGGACCTTTGCGCTGAGCTTTTCCATGCTTTCCTCCTGTGCTGTCTTTCGGTACGGGCACCTGCTGCCCGGCGCCCATTAAAGTCAGCGGCTCGCTTCCTGAGCCTGCCTTAATCTTTTCAGCGCATCGCAGCCAGGCAGCGCTGCCTTGCGCCCTCCCAGTCTATTATCTCCATGAATGCATCCACATAATCACCGCGTCGGTTCTTGTACTGCAGGTAATAGGCATGCTCCCAGGCATCACAGACCAGCAGAGGCGCCACGCCCCAGATGGTGAGATTCTGGTGGTTTTCGATCTGGAGGATGACAAGCCTCCTGCCGACAGGCTCAAAGGCCAGAACACCCCATCCATTGGCCTCTACGGCCTTTGTTGCGGCTGCAAACTGCGCTTTGCAGGCCTCAACCGAGCCAAAGCCTGCCTCTACCATCTCGGCCAGCTCACCCGTCGGGCCTTCGGTGCCGCCGGGAGTCATGCTGTCCCAGTAGAGCGCATGCAGTATGTGCCCGCTGCCGTGAAAGGCAAGATCCCGTGAAAGGGCCCTTATTTCTGCGTAGTCATCCTCGGCGCGCGCCCTTTTGAGCCGCTCAAGGGTGTCGTTGAGGCCGGCCACATAGGCTGCGTGATGCCTGCCGTGATGTATCTTCAGTATTTCCTCGCTCAATACAGGCTCCAGCGCATCATACCGATATGGCAGAGGGGCCTGCTCGTATGGAGCCTGTGTGCCGGCTCCGCCGGGGGAAGCCTCACCACCCCAGGCGCCCGTCATGCCGGCAGCGGCAATTCCCAGCGCGCCGATCCCGGCGGTTTTGAGCGTATTTCTGCGGGTCACTTCATCCGCCATCGTCTTCTTCTCCCTTTGTGATACACTGGTGCCGGCTAAGATCAGTCTCCGGCGCGCGCCATGGCCATCATTCGGCGGGTCCGCCTGTCATTTTCGGAGACAAGCCTTCTTTCCTTTGCGTATTCGTAAAGCTTGTTGAAGAGCATCTCCCGGCCCCTGGATATGCGCGACCGTACCGTGCCAAGCGAACAGTTGAGCGTTTTCGATATCTCGCTGTAGGAGAGCCCGGAGATGTCGCAAAGTATGATAGAACGCCGAAAATGCTCCGGTATGCTCTCAAGAGCTTCTTTGACCTCGCTGTCGAGAAACTGCGCCAGAAAGCGCTCCTCCGGACTGTCGTTGTGCGGCGCATGGATCTCGGCGACCTTGTGGTCGAGGGTGTTTTCATAGGAGATGAAGCTCGGCCGACGCTTTTTCTTGTGGTACCTGTTTATGTAGGCATTGGTCATGATCTTGAAGAGCCACGCGCGCGGCTGGTCGATCTTCGGCGACCTCTTGTAACCAACGAAGCCGCGCATATAGGTCTCCTGGAGCAGGTCCTCGGCGTCGGCGCGATTGTTTGTAAAACGCAGCGCACCGGCAAAAAGTGCACTCTCATGAGGCCTGACAAGCGCCTCGTAACTGCGCTTGATCTCTTCCTGGTCCATCATGAGCGCATCGGACGCCCCGGTCGCGTCATGTTTTTCATGGGCCTTTCGCGTAAGCGTCGTGACCGACATTTTTCACACTGCCTTTCCTTTTCTGTGGCCGCCTGCCTGCCCGTGGGATACGGCTCGTATGCTTCGCACGCGTGCAGGCCGGCCGCAATATCACTCGTCGATCGAGATCGCACCGGTGGGGCAGTTTTCCATCGCCTCACGGCACGCCTCATGCGAATCCTCAGGTACCGTATCCACCTTCACGCGTGCCAGCCCGTCCTCTACTTCAAAAACTGCCGGACAGGCCTGTTCGCACGCTCGGGTGCCCGCACAAAGATTTTCATCAACTCTTGCCTTCATTGCAGGCTGACCTCCTTAAGAGATGCTGCGCGTAAGCGCAATGTAATACCTTTTCCACACATGCTCACCACCGCCGCGCCAACCGGCCGGCTCAAAAAGGGAGACTCCCCCCGAAGCGTCAGCCCTTTGCGGGCGCGGCCTTTTGGCCTTGGGCGGCAGTCGACGGCCCGGGAGGAGTCATGGGGGGCCAATAGTGTTATGGGGCTCGCCGTCTGCCGACGCTCATACTGCGCATCAGACATGCACAGCATTGCATCGTGCGTTTCCTTTCTCACGGTACCCCTCCTTCGTTGCCGCGGTAGCGCCGGGGCTCGCATCCCCGGCCAAAACTGGGTACCATGATAGGGGATCACAAAAGGCTGTGAAATCGGGAATGGCGTGAAATGAAGCCTCGAAAAGCCTTAGATCCGGCTAAGGACTGCCTGAGGGCGCACAGAAAGCTCTCACTCCAGGCTGGTCAGCCCGAGTCGCACGGCGTACTTGGTCAGCTCGGCGACGCTGTGGATGTCGAGCTTTTCCATGATGTTGCGCCGATGGGTTTCTATGGTCTTGACGCTTACGTTCAGTGTGTACGCGGTCTCCTTAGTGCTGTTGCCCTCGGCGAGAAGCTGCAGCACTTCCTTTTCACGCGGTGTCAGCTGTGCAATGGTGCCTTCCTGGTCAAACGGCTTGCGGACATAGCTTTCAACCACTACTGCCGCCGCCTGGGGACACAGGTACGTACGCCCGGACATTACAGTGTCAATAGCACTTGTGAGCTGCTCGAAGGCGCCATCCTTGAGTATATATGCCGCAGCGCCCGCTTCGAGCATGCGCCCTACATACTGCCTGTCGGCGTGCATGGAGAGAGCGACCACCTTTACGCCCGGCGACTCTGCGGTGATGTGGCGCGCTGCCTCAACGCCGTTGAGGCCGGGCATGGCAACATCCATGATGACGATGTCAGGCTTGAGCTTTCCGGCAAGGGAAACCGCCTGGCGCCCGTCTGAGGCTTCCCCCACTATCTCGTAGAGCTCGCTGTCCTCCAGCAGACTCTTGAGACCCTGCCTTATTATGCCGTGGTCGTCCGCCAGCAGTATTCGTGTTGCCATTCTGGTGCCCCCCGTGAAAGTGGCCCTAAGCGTTTACCTGCGCAACAAGGGTTAATGATGAACCCTCTCCAGGACGGCTGTCGATCTCCAGGCGACCGCCGATGCTTTCCATGCGTTCGCGTATGTTAAAAAGACCAAAGCCTCCTTCGCCGTGTATCTTTAGTGCTGCAGTGTCCGCATCAAAGCCAGATCCGTCGTCAGATACTGTTATACGGACAAAACCGTCTTCACAGCGTACACCGATCTGAACCATGCTGGCTCCGGAATGCTTGGCCGCATTCGTCAGAAGCTCGCGGACCGCCTGAAAGAGCAGTATGCGCGTACTCTCCGAGAGAGAGAGCGTAGTCTTGTCGTTCCAGCAGACGCACTCGAGATCATGTCGCGCCTCAAACTCCTCGGCGAGCTTTTCAAGGGCGGCCCTGAGACCCACCTCGTACAAAAGCGGTGGCGAAAGGTCAAATATCAGGGCACGTGTGTCCTTAAGGGAGCCATCTATCAGCTTGCGCACCTCGTCTATCTTTGCGGCAAAATCAGCCGAAGGCGCAGACTGCCTGAGTGCCCCCAGCATTATCTGGCTGAGTGACAGGCTCTGGCCGATGTAGTCGTGCAGGGCCGCAGCCATCCTGCGCCGCTCGGTCTCTTCCGCGCGCGAGAGCTGATGGGCCAGCGACCGCAGCTCCTTCTGCACTTGCTTGCGGGCCGTGACGTTAAGCAGGATAAGGACGAGCTCGCTGACTTTTCCCTGCGCGTCCTTTATGGGCTCGAGGCTCCAATCCCAGTAAGTGACCACACCGGGTCTATAGGGATAGACAAAGGCCTTTTCGTAGACGAAATAGGGCGCCCCGGTATCGACGACTTCCTGAAAGATCCGCTGGTTGTCGGCGTTCGGATACAAGTCAAAGTGATTCTTGCCCGGAAAAAAGTCGGGATCCTGTCCGTCGGCTGCCGCGTATGCGCGGTTGACGCGGATGAAGTTGAAGTCGCGATCAAGGTGGGCGATGAGCAGGTACGTATTGTCGAAGAGTCGCTCGAAGACATTCTTGCTCTCGGCGAGCGCCTGCTCGGCCCTCTTGCGCTCAGTGATGTCTATACGCAAGACCCCCAGGAGCCGCTGGTCGCCAGCACTGTGTATGGGAAATCGCTTGGTGAGAAAGACACGGCTTTCCCCATCTATGTCGAGCGTTTCCTCGGTCTCGCTCACACGACCGCTGTCGAGGACCAGCTCATCCTGAAGCAGGAGTCGCTCGGCCACCTCAGGCGACAGTAACTCTCTAAGGTACATACCCTGGATATCGCAAGACTCAAGGCCAAGAGCCTTCGCTGCGGGCTCGTTCAGGTAGAGGATGCGGCCCTCGGAATCCTTAATAAATGCGCGCCCGGGCACATGCTTCATAAAGGAAGCAAAGCGCTCCTCACTTGCGCGCAGCGCCTCCTCGGCACTCCTCCGCTCGGCCAGCTCGCGCCGCGCCTGCTCGTAAAGGGCGTGGTCCTGCCTCAAATGACGGCGGCGCTTCATTACCCGTGAGATCCTCGCCGTCAGCTTGCCCAGGTCCAGAGGCTTCGTCAGATAGCCCGCCACATCACATTCGACCGCCGCAACGGCCGACTCCGTCGATGCAAAGCCGGTCATCATGATCACATCGACATCGGGCCGGCACCGCCTGATCGGCTCTACAAGCTCAAGCCCCTCGTCGGCGCCAAGCCTGCCGTCGAGGAGCACCAGGTCAAATTCACTCTCGCTCAGCGCATCGAGCGCCTCTTGCGCCCCGGCGGCTGCGGCAGTCAGGCAGCCCTCCTCGTCCAGGGCCAGGCAAAGAAAATCCCTGACCGATGCATCGTCGTCGACAATCAGTATCCTGCAACCATCCAGCATATGCCTCTGCTCCCAGAGATGGCTCGCCGGCGCTGACCTGTCTGGCAGAGCGACGGCGCCGGGCTGCCCTCATGCCCGCGCTACCACCTGCCATGAAAGTAAACGCTGATATATCGTAACCGGCAGGA
>SLPQ01000016.1 GCA_007131925.1 Candidatus Brocadiia bacterium
AATAGGGAGATCGCGAGCGCGAAGCTGCTGCCGGCACCTATCCCAATGATGACCGCCAGCGCCAGCGTATAGCCAAGCGCGAAAATCTCATCATACGCTATCGCCACCGCCATCGCCACAAGGGGCAGTGGAATGAGATACCATGAAAACGGCGAGCGGATAAAGAACTTTACCGTCATAGCTATCAGCAGCGCTAGCAGCATCAGCACGACCATGCGGATCCTGCGCGCCAGCACACGCGGCTCGTATCTGGCGGTGTATACCCCGAAAAGATACACAATGGAAAGAATCGTAATAGTCAGACCTGCAAGTCTCAGCGCCCTGTCAAGCAACGAAACCTCGCCGAGGTACGTCTGATGCTCCTTTTGCAGGATGCGCATCTCAGGACGGTCTATAACAGAGTCCCGACGAACCAGCGTATCGCCCCTGTAAAAGTACTGCTCGACCTCGCCTGCCTGCGACTCGGCTGCCCGCCGCTGCCTGCGAGTCTCGTCCTCGTCGCGCACGAGGTGAAATCGTGCCCGTGGCGCAAGGAAAGTCGTCAGGGCCTCGCTCAGTTCCTCCTCTCCAAGAGCCGCGCGCAGTTCGCTGCGCAAGGCCTCGCCTGTCTGCCCGGCGGGTATGGCCTGCGAGTAGCGACGGGTGATGTGCTCCTGACCGTCAAGTATGATGATCGTGTCGGTCTGCGTAGACTGCTCCAGCCTTGCATCCGATTGCGAGAGTGCGCCGCGGGCAAGGAGTCTCTCAAGCGCGGCAGAGACTGTGGAGATGATCCCGGCCGCATCCTTCCCCTGCGAGGACTTGACGGCGGAGAAAAACTCAGGCGTTATCCCCGCTTCATCGGCGTCCTGCTGGGTAAGTGCTGCAAATTCATCCGCCTCCTCGACCATTGAGATTGCATTGCGAAGGTCATCCAGGGCCTGTTCAAGCGGGGCCCGGTCCTTGCGATAGACGTTTGGCACGGCTGCGGCGGCCTCTTCACGGGCCGCGCGGGTGGCGTCTTCGTCAACTACCGCAAAGCTCACTCGCGCACGGATGTCGGCTTTCGCCACCTGGCCGCGGCGATACTGCAGGGCCGGGTTGCCAAGGCCCAGAAGCACCACCATAGCCACGCTGAAGAGAAGGGCCAAAAGGACCGCAATCCAATCCCGACCGCGTGCGCTTGTGCGCGAGAGCGCCTGGGGTAGCCCGGATTCGCCCTCACGGTGTCTGGCAACTGACTTGAGCCTGGCTCTGCTGCTCAAAAAAACGCCTCCGAATCAACCGGAGCGATCAAGCGGTGCGCCCGTCTTCGTACGGGCGCGTATCTGTCGCTACTCTTGATCGCTTTCCTGTTCGGCTTCGTACTTGTCGTACGCCTCCACGATGTTTTGAACCAGCGAGTGACGCACGATGTCACGCTTGGCGAGGTAAACAAAGGATATACCGCTAATGTCTTTCAGGATCTTTTCGGCTTCCTTGAGCCCTGACCTCTCACCCGGCGGCAGATCGATCTGGCTGATGTCGCCCGTTATTATACTGCGAGATCGCATGCCAAGGCGTGTCAGAAACATCTTCATCTGCGACGCCGTGCAGTTTTGCGCCTCGTCGAGTATGATAAATGAGTCGTTCAACGTCCTGCCCCTCATATACGCAAGCGGGACGACTTCTATTATATCCGATTCCATGTAACGTCTCAGCTGTCCGTAGTCCATCATGTCGTGGAGGGCATCGTAAAGGGGCCTCAGGTATGGGTTGACCTTGGCTTGTATGTCGCCGGGCAGAAAGCCGAGCTTTTCGCCGGCCTCCACGGCGGGCCTGACGAGTATAAGCCGGCGGACCTCCCGCTTTTTAAGCGCGCTGACGGCCATGGCCACCGCCAGGTAAGTCTTGCCCGTGCCTGCCACGCCGATGGAAAATACGAGATCATGCCTGCGCATGGCCTTAACGTACTGGATCTGGCCTGGGGTACGCGGCCGGACGTAGACCTGCTTGGCGAAAACCTCGATCTTTTCAGATGTGCTGTCGGCGGACTGCTGGCTCCGTATGGCCTCGGCGGCGCTTTCGACGTCTGTGAGGGTTATCGGCAGGCCTGCTGCCCAGAGCCGGCGAAGCTCCAGAAAGGCCTTTTCGGCACGCTCGACCTCGTCCGCTTTCCCCAAAATCTTCACGCTGTCGTTTCGGGCCACCAGGGTGATATTGAAAATGCCCTTGATCGCCTTGAGAAACCGGTCCTCAATGCCGAATATTGCCCGGCTCTCTTGCTCGTCGTCGAAGAATATCTCACGCTCTGTCTTGGTCGTTTCCGACATAACTCTCCCGTATATACTGCCAGGATCAGGCCGCGCTGAAGCCGGCCACGATTGCAAGTATGTAGGCAGTCGGCGCGCAAAGCAAGAGGGAATCCACCACGTCAAGCGTCCCGCCCATCAGGCCGAAGAAAGTGCTCGAATCCTTAACTGTCGCCGCACGCTTCAAGAGGGATTCGGCCAGGTCTCCAAACTGCGCCGCAAACGAGAGCAGCACACTCCACATTATCAGGACTGGCAGGCTGACCCACCCGTTGGTAAAAGGGTACACCGCGAATGCGCATAAAATACTCGCCCCAAGGGCTCCGAGTGCCCCCTCTACTGTCTTCATGGGGCTCAGCCTTGCGGCAAGCGGCCTCCTGCCCACGGCCCTACCGACAAAATACGCCGCCATGTCGCCAACCTTGGCGCAGGCCAGTGCAAATATCAGCAGAACCCATCCGATCTCCTCGAGCCCCCTCAGACGTACCAGAAACGAGAGTGCAAACCCCACATAAACCAGGACAAATGTGCCGCTTATTACCGCCTTTGCTCCTGCGGCGGCGTTTGTACTCCTGATTGCAAGCGCAAATGCCACGACGACGAAAAGAAAGATAAGGCCCGCCTGCGGAGCAAAGGTGCTGACATCAGGCGCCACGATGCGCGCCACTACGGGCGTGAGGGCGACCACAAAAGATGCGAAGGCTGTAGACTTGGCGAATGTCGGCATTCCGGCAGCCGCAAGCACCATGCAAAGCTCATAGCTGGCGGCGAAGGCCACCAAGGCCAAGAGCGCAGCCGAGGGTATCCCGCGCAGAAAGTAGTGGTCGGCAGCCAGAACACCGATGACAAGGATGGTCGTGACCGCGCCTATAAGCACGCGATTGCGTTTCATCAGGGTTCCCTTACGGCGCCGAACCTGCGCGTACGCCGGGCATAATCATCTATAGCCTCCCACAGGTGCGACCTTCGAAAATCGGGCCATAAAACATTCGTGAAGTATAGTTCTGTGTACGATGCCTGCCAGAGCATAAAATTGCTCAACCGCATCTCGCCGGCTGTCCGTATCAAAAGGTCGGGATCCGGCATGCCAGCCGTGTCAAGGTAAGAGCACACAAGCGCCTCATCAATCTGGCCAGGTCGCAGCCGCCCCGATGCGACCCCCTCAGCCATGCGCCGCACCGCCCGCGCGAGCTCGTCACGGGCACCGTAGCTGAGCGCCAGGCATAGCGT
>SLPQ01000009.1 GCA_007131925.1 Candidatus Brocadiia bacterium
CGAGATCAACAAGGTCGAAGAGCTCACGATGGAAGAGATGAAAGAAATGATCGACGAGGAGCTTGTCTTTGCCCACAGGCAGCGCTCGCTCTCACCTGATCATCCCGTGATCCGCGGCACCGCGCAAAACCCGGACGTCTACTTTCAGGGCCGGGAGACGGTAAACAGCTTTTATGACGCCTGCCCGGGGATAGTACAGAAGGCGATGGACCGCTTCGCCGGGATTACAGGGCGCCAGTATCATCTCTTCGAGTACGTCGGCGCGCCGGACGCCGAGCGCGTCGTCATGATCATGGGCTCCGGCGCCGACACTGCCCACGAGACCGTAGAGCACCTCGTCAACCAGGGCGAAAAGGTCGGCGTCCTGAAGGTGCGCCTGTACCGGCCCTTCTCGCTGAAACATTTCATGAAGTCCCTGCCCGAAACAGTCCAGGCCATAGCCGTCCTTGACCGCACAAAGGAGCCGGGGGCAGCCGGAGAGCCGCTCTACGTCGACGTGCGCACGGCCGTCGGCGAGGGCATGCATCTCGGTATAGCGCCATGGAAAGAGGGTTACCCGAAGATCGTCGGGGGCAGATACGGCCTCTCTTCCAAGGAGTTCACGCCGGCGATGGTCAAGGCCGTCCTTGACAACCTGAAGGCAGACGAGCCGAAGAACCATTTCACAATCGGCATCCACGACGACGTCACCCGCACGAGCATCGAATGGGACAAGGATTTTTCGACTGAGCCGGAGGACGTTTTCCGGGGCGTTTTTTACGGGCTGGGAGCAGACGGAACGGTCGGCGCCAACAAGAACTCGATCAAGATTATCGGCGAAGAGACTGATAACTATGCCCAGGGTTACTTTGTCTACGACTCCAAGAAGGCCGGGGCAGTCACGATTTCGCACCTGCGCTTCGGGCCGAGACCGATCCGCTCTACCTACCTTGTCAACAAGGCCAACTTCGTCGCCTGCCACCAGGTGCCCTTCATAGAGAAGTACGACATGCTCGAGGAGGCAATGCCGGGAGCCACGTTCCTTTTGAACAGCCCCTTCGGCCCCGACGAGATATGGGACCACCTGCCGCGTGAGGTACAGCAGGACATTGTGGAAAAGGAGCTGAAGTTTTTCGTGATCGACGCCTACAAGGTCGCCAGGAACACCGGCATGGGCGCCCATATAAACGTCATCATGCAGACGTGCTTTTTCGCGATATCGGGTATACTGCCGCGCGATGAGGCCATCATAAAGATAAAGGAAGCCATCGAAAAGACCTACGGTCTCAAGGGCAGAGAGGTCGTCGAGAAAAACTTCAACGCCGTCGACCAGACACTCGCCAATCTTCACCAGGTGGAGGTGCCCGGCAAGGTGACCGCCACGCAGGGCCGTCCACCCATAGTCTCAGCGGACGCGCCCGAAGAGGTCAGGGAGTTTAACGCCAAGCTCATGGTCGGCAAGGGAGACGACATGCCGGTATCGGCCATGCCGGTCGACGGCACCTTCCGAACAGGCACCACCAGGTACGAAAAGCGCAACATCGCGGTAGAGATACCGGTCTGGCAGCCCGACGCCTGCATTCAGTGCGGGCGCTGCTCGCTGGTCTGTCCTCATGCCACAATCAGGTTGAAGCTTTACGACCAGGAACAGCTCAAAGGCGCCCCAGACACCTTCAAGAGTGCAGACGCCATCGGCAAGGCCTTCCAGAGCAAGAAGGCCACCGTCCAGATCGCCCCTGAGGACTGCACCGGCTGCGCAGTCTGCGTAATGGCCTGCCCGGGAAAGGAAAAGGATTCGGAAGGCAAGACGACCGGCCGCAAGGCCATAAACATGGCGCCTCAGCTGCCCATTCGCGAGCGCGAGGCGGAAAACTGGGACTTTTTCCGCAACATCGAGCAGACCGATGTCTCGAGCGTGGCCGTAGCCACGGTCAAAGGCAGCCAGCTCAGGGAGCCGCTTTTTGAGTTTTCGGGAGCCTGTGCCGGCTGCGGCGAGACTCCCTACGTGAAGCTCATGACGCAGCTCTTCGGTGACCGTGCCATGATCGCAAATGCCACGGGCTGCTCCTCCATCTACGGAGGCAACCTTCCCACCACGCCCTATACCATGCGCGCGGACGGACGCGGCCCGACATGGTCAAATTCGCTCTTCGAGGACAATGCGGAGTTTGGCTTCGGCATGCGCCTGGCCGTGGACAAGTTCAACGAGATGGCGCTTGAGCTGCTGGAGAGCTCTGAAGCGCTCAAGGACAATACAAGGCTCATTGATGCCATTAAGGCCGCACCCCAGACCACACTTGCCGAGATCGAAGAGCAGCGAGAGCGCGTGGAAGAGCTTAAGCGAATCCTCGCAAAACAGGATGACATGACTTCAAAGCGGCTCTTCTCGGTGGCCGACTACCTCGTCAAAAAGTCGGTGTGGGTCCTCGGAGGCGACGGGTGGGCGTACGACATCGGCTATGGCGGCCTCGACCATGTCCTGGCGCAGGGCCGCAACGTAAACGTGCTGGTACTGGATACGGAGGTCTATTCGAACACCGGCGGCCAGATGTCCAAGTCAACACCCCGTGCGGCGGTGGCCAAGTTTGCAGCCGCCGGAAAGCCGCTGCCGAAAAAGGATATCTGCCTGATGGCCATGACCTACGGCAATATCTACGTCGCGCGCGTTGCCATGGGCGCAAACGAAACCCAGACGGTCAAGGCGTTCCTCGAGGCGGAAAGCTACGACGGCCCCAGCATAATAGTGGCCTACTCCCACTGCATAGCGCACGGCTTCAACCTCGTCAAGGGCATGGATCAGCAGAAAAAGGCCGTTGAAAGCGGCTACTGGAACCTCGTACGCTTCGACCCGCGCCTGGCCGCCGAGGGCAAAGATCCCCTCCAGCTCGACTCGCGCGAGCCAAAGGTCCCCTTCGAGGAGTACGCCTACGCCGAAAACCGTTACCGCAGTCTCAAGCTTACCAATCCGCAGGCCGCCGAAAGACTTCTAAAGCTGGCTGAAGAGGATGTCAAGTATCGCTGGCACCTCTACGAAAGCCTGGTCGCCGATGAGGTCTTCAAGCCGAGCGACAGCGCAAAGAGCTGACGATCTGCCTCAGCAAGAGAGATGGGGCGGGATACTCTCCCGCCCCATCCATTTCGATGCCGCGCTCACATCTGCGAGCCGGCTTTCACCTCGTTCCGGCTGTCGCAGGCGCAACTCCGCTCGCAAGACTGATCGCCCCCATGCCGTGGCTTACAGCATCGGCCGACAGCCCGACGCATGTTGCTTTGAGCGTGCGATGAGTCACCCCCTGGGCGCACCGCGTGACACCGGCGGCTTGCCCGACGGCAGGAGACGCCGTATGATCCCTTAGGAAGACAGAAAGGAGCAACGGTGCCCCCCGTTCGAATACGCCTTCACAACATCCGTGTGCCCTTCGGCGCAAAAGAGTGCCGGATAAGGGCCGCCGCCGCCGAAAAGGTGGGCCTGGCGCCTGAGGCGCTCGGGGATATGCAGATCGTTCGGCGCTCGCTGGACGCACGCGCCGCTCCCAGGATCTTCCAGATATATTCCGTGGAGTTTTCCGGTGATGCATCCCTCATAGAGTACCCGGCCTCCGGCTCGGCAGGCGTGGCGGCACCGACCGCCCGGCAAGAGCCCCCAAGCGGCCGTGAGCCTCTGGCTGGCTCGCCGGTGATCGTGGGATCGGGGCCGGCCGGGCTCTTCGCGGCGCTTGGTCTTGCCGAGAGAGGCTATGCGCCGCTTGTCGTCGAGCGCGGCAGGCCCGTCGACGAGCGAAGCCTCGATGTGGCTGCCCTGCTTGCAGAGGGCAGGGTCAACCCCGAGAGCAACCTCCTCTTCGGCGAGGGTGGCGCGGGCGCTTTCAGCGACGGCAAGCTCACCACCCGCACGAGCGACCCCTATGTCATGGACGTTTTGAAGACGCTCGTCAGCTGCGGGGCTGACCCCTCCATACTGGTCGATGCCCGCCCCCACATAGGCAGCGACCGGTTGCCGGGCGTGGTGGCACAGCTTCGCCGGCGCATCGAGGCGGCAGGAGGGCGCTTCAGGTGGGGCACGAAAGTCGAGAGGCTTGTTATTGATGAGGAAGGCTGCGCAGCAGGGGTGTCTGTCGGGGCTTGCGAGCGGCTGAGCGCCGGTGCTGTGGTACTGGCCGCGGGAAGCTGGGCGGACGATCTTGTAATGGCACTCCACGAACAGGGTGTGAAGATGGAGGCCAAGCCCTTCCAGGCGGGTGTACGTATCGAGCATCCCCAGCATGTCATCGACCGGGCCGTATATCGATGGGCACGCGGCGTGCTGCCGGCGGCTGAGTACATAACGTCTGTACGCCCCCGCGGCAGTCGTGGTGTGGCTACATTCTGCATGTGCCCCGGGGGGATGATCGTGCCTGCCGTAACTTGCAAGGGGCGTCTTGCGATAAATGGTGCCAGCCCGTCCGGACGAAATGGGGAGTTTGCCAATGCGGCGCTCATAGTGACGATCGCGCCAGGTGAGTGTGCGCCCGGAGCACTGGGGGGCCTCGAATTTCAAAGGTCTCTGGAGAGGGGGGCATTTGCCGCGGCCGGATGCCTGCGTGCACCGGCGCAGCGCGCATCGGACTTTCTGGCGGGCGCCAGAAGCAACACGCTGCCGGAGACCTCCTACCGGCCGGGCGTGGTCTCCTTTCGGCTGGAGACGCTTATCGGCCGGGCGATAAGCGAAGCGCTCAAGGCAGCGCTGCCTCTTTTTGAGAAGAAGCTGCCGGGCTTTATAGGTCATGGCCTTCTCGTGGCGGTGGAGTCTCGCGCGTCAAGCGCTGTGAGGATACTGCGAGACAGGGAGACGAACGAGTCGGTCTCGACTCCGAGGCTCTATCCGGCCGGCGAAGGGGCAGGGTACGCCGGCGGGATAGTCTCCAGCGCAGTTGACGGCATCCGCACCGCCGGGTGCATCATCCGCCGCTTCGCAGAGCCACGAGTATGACCGGATCAGCACCGCCGCGGGTCTCAATGCACCCCCTGAAGGCAATGGAGGCTCAGTAACACCCCGCACCACCCTGCCACAAGAGGGCTCAGCAGCAAGAAGCGCCGCCGTACCCCCGCAGAGAGCAGAGCCTGGGGGCATAGAGCGCAAGCGAGCCGTTGGCCGGTGCAGGCCTTTAGCATGAAGTCGGCGATGCAGCCTTCTTCTTGCATTCGCCTCAAACGCGTGAAGAGGGGCTGCGTAGATTTATATGACCGACGCTGCCGGAGGTAAAAGCGGGGCATTTTTGATGCAGCGCGTCTGAACACTGTTTTCTGACCTTGAAAAAGGCGGGCATAAGGGGTATAATGCCGACTTTCGCGCCTGCGACAAGCTGGGCTCGTTTGATTGTTCCTTTGTTCATGGCAGTTTTTTTGCGATCCAGAAAGGAATTGATGGTTTTATGATCAAGGTTACGGCCAGGCCGAACGAATCGATCGACCAGCTGGTCCGACGGTTCAAGAAGATGTGCGAGAAAGAGGGACTTACCAAGGACATCAAGCGAAGCAGCCACTATGAGAAGCCCAGCGAGCGAAGGCGCAGACGTCTGCGCAAGATGGAAAAGAGGATGCTGAAGCTACAGTCGCAGCGGCAGTGAGGCTGCCTGCCGCCCATTTTTTTTTTGGGAGTGGCAAGTTGAGCGAAACAGTCATAGAAACCCGCAACCTCTCCAAGGAATACCGCGACTTCTGGGGCAAGCGCAAGGTCTTGGCGCTCGATGATCTGAACCTGGATGTGTATCGCGGGGAGGTTTTCGGCTACCTCGGTCCAAACGGCTCCGGCAAGACGACCTCTGTGAAGCTTCTCCTCGGGCTTCTCTTTCCCACCAGCGGCTGGGCGAAGGTCCTGGGCGAGCCGCCAGGCAGTGTCAGTGCAAACCAGCGCATCGGTTTTCTGCCGGAGGAGTCTTACCTTTACAGGTTTTTGAACGCCGAGGAGACGCTGGACTTTTACGGGCGGCTTTTCAAGATTCCCACGCGGGAGCGCCGCAAGCGCATCGACCGACTCATAGAGCTGGTGGGCCTCGAACATGCCCGTAAGCGCCAGTTGAAGGAATACTCCAAGGGCATGGCCAGGCGCATTGGGCTGGCACAGGCTCTTATTAACGACCCAGAGGTCATTTTTCTCGATGAGCCCACCACGGGGCTTGACCCCATCGGCACGCGCGAGATCAAAGATCTCATCGTCAGTCTGAAGGAAGAAGGCAAGACGGTCTTCATGTGCAGCCATCTGCTGGCGGATGTGGAAGATGTCTGCGACAGGATAGCGATGCTCTTTCTGGGCAGGCTCGAGGTTATTGGCAACGTCAGTGATCTTCTTACCGAGAAGGGCGTAGTGAGCTTTCGCGCGGAAAACGTCAAGCCCGAGACCGCTGATCGTATACAGCAGGCCCTGGAGGCTGACGGCTCGTACATGGGCACGGAAAAAGTGTCGCGTTCTCTTGAAGACCTTTTCATGAAGGTGGTGCGTGAGAAGTCGGGCGCTGCAGCCGACCCGGAGGCCACGGCGAAGGCGGCTGAGGCGGCGCTTGTCGCAAAAACAGCCGGTGATGACGAGAGCGTCCGTTCACAGGAGCAGGAGAGTCAGGGATAATGCAGAAGCCGCCATCAGCCGATGAGGCGCTGCTTTCACGGCTCCTTGAGCGCGTGAGCCACGCGAGTGCGTGCATTCTTGCGGTTGCGAGTATAACGTTCAAGGATGGCTTACGCAAGAAGGCGCTCTTCACGATAACACTGTTTGCAGTCCTGGTGATTGTCTCCGGATTTCTGCCATGGGTGAGGGCTGACTTCCGTATCCAGCAGCTCACGCGCGTCAGCCTGGGGGGGATGGCATTTTTCGCAATGGTAGTGGCAATATTTCTTGCCGCGCCAAACATCCCCGACGACATAAGCCGCAAGACGATATTTACGGTCATGACCAAGCCTGCCCGCCGCTGGCATATGCTTGCCGGCAAGGTGCTGGGGCTCGGCTACATACTTGCCATCATGCTTGTGATGATGGGCACGCTCACCTATGCCCATATCCGTTACCTGGACTACCGTATGGGTCTGGATGAGGGAGAGCTGCCCCGTCTGCAGGGGCACAAGCGTACATACGCCGCTGAAGTGGAGCACGAGGGGCGTTCTCTGCAGCTCAGCGAGCCTATTATTGAGAGTGGCCGCGCGCTCGCTTCAGGTTTTGAGCGGATCACATATCATTTCAGGGGGCTTGACAGGAGACAGTTTCGCGGTGAGACGGCGTTTTGCCAGGTAGTCCTCTTCAATCACGCATTCTCATATGTTGATGATGTGGGCACGGCGCTCTTTCTTGCGCGAAACCCCTCAACGGGCGCGGTTGTTACCGAGATATTCGGCGCCGAGACGCTCCAGCCGAGGTTCATAGCATTTCCGAAGGCCATGATAGATGCAAATGGCGATGTGTCCATTACCCTTATAACGCGTCACGATATGGGCAGCTACAGCGCAATGGCATCGTCAGCGGCAGTGCTGTCTCAGCCATCGCTTTACGTGATAAACTTCGTCAAGGGGCTGGCCCTGCTGTTCATGCAGGGCATGGTGCTTGTCTTCATAGCCACGGCGGCCAGCACGTTTCTGACCTCCACAGTCAGCGTCATCACGGCGCTTTTCGTCTACTTCACGGGCAGCCTGACCGGAATCATCCGAGACCAGGCCCTCGCTCTCGGCACCGAGGAGAGCATATTTACCATGGCAGAGCACACGCATGGTACGCCTGAGATGGCCACCGGGGTTACTCGTTCGATGCAGATGGGCGTCGACTATCTGCTTCGCTATTTTTATCTTGGTATCAGCATAGCTTTCCCCAACCTCCCGGCGTTCAGTCCTACCGACAGGATGGCGACCAGCGAGTACATATCGCTGGGGGCGCTCTGGGGGGGCTTGAGTTACGGACTTGTGTATGCGGCGATAGCCTTTGGTGTGGCTTGGGCGGTCTTTCAACGCAAGGAGGTTGCATAGCATGGCCGGCAGCCTCAGGACCAAGATCGTGGCCGTGGCCATCGTGCTGCTCTGCCTGACATTGATAGTGCCGGTGCAGGGGCGCATCAGTGTAATTCGTGACGGTATGGCCGAACGCCACGAGATGCCCCGGCAGCTGCCGCTTGCTGCGGCGACCTCGGCGGCTCTGGGTGGCTTTCGCGGCATCGCCGTGGATATCCTCTGGATACAGGCCGACTCGCTGCTGAACAACAAGCAGTACTACCAGCTGGCCGCCTATTACGAGCTCATAGCAGTCATGCAGCCCAACTTCCCTGCCGTTTTCCAGTTCAACGCATGGAACCTCGCCTTCAATATCTCCGCGGAATGGGGCCGCGCCGAGGAAAAATGGGACTGGATCCGGCAGGGCATCGATTTCGCCGAGAAGGGCTTCGAGACCAACCAGGACAGCGCAGCGCTGGCGCTGGACATAGCGTTTCTCTATTTCCACAAGGTAAATACAGACCCTTACTTCATCAGACGTCTGCGCGAGGAGAGGGGGCTGAACCATTTCGAGGAGGCCGCCAAGTGGGCCAGGCGAGCCACCGAACTTGCCATAGCCGCCGGAGGCAGCGCACTTAACGAAAGGCGCCTGGCCGCCAACTCGCTCTTCCGGCATGGCATGTATGTCGCGAGCCTGGGCAACCTCGCTGAGGCCAAGAGGGTTTTTGACGAGGCAGAGTCGGCCGCGCTGTCGATGGTCAGCGAGTTTCCTGAGGATCTGGCCATGTACAAGCTCCTGCTCGATATCAGGGCCGAAAAGGCCAGACTCGGAATGTAATTCAGTATCAGGGACACACCGTACCGCGAGAAATCTTTTGCAGAGAAAGGGGCGCACTTCATGTCGATTTTCGCAAGGCTCGCAAGGCCCGGCCTTTCGGGTCTTTTTGTGCTGCTGGTCTCGGCCGTGGCCTCGGCCGATGAGGCAGTGCAGGCCGCCGCAGGCAGTGTGATCTCCATCCCGCCGATCTGGTGGGTGGTGCCGATCGGATCATTTTCGGCGCTGTTTTTCGCCCTGGTTTTCTACCGCCAGGTGAAAAAGGCCAACCCCGGTGATGAGAAGATGCAGGAGATCGCGGGGCACGTCACTGAAGGCGCCTACGCATATCTCAGGCGCCAGTACAGGGTCGTGGCCATATTCTTTGTGGTCGTCGCGGCTTTGCTTTTCATGATGGGCCGGATGGGTGTGCAGCACCAGGTCGTCTTCATAGCATTTCTGACGGGCGGCTTTTTCTCGGGGCTGTGCGGCTTTCTCGGAATGAAAACGGCGACCATGGCCTCCAACCGCACCGCACAGGGTGCCAAGGAGGGGCTCAACCGCGGCCTGACGATCGCCTTTCGCGCGGGCGCGGTGATGGGGCTGGTGGTGGTCGGCTTTGGCCTTTTCGACATGACGATGTGGTTTCTGATCCTCACAAGGCTGGCGCCGGCCTGGATAGAGGGCTTTCACATGAGCCTTGTGGAGGTGACTGTCGTGATGCTCGCGGGCGTGATGGGCGCAAGCTCATATGCGCTTTTCGCGCGCGTGGGCGGCGGCATATATACCAAGGCCGCCGACGTCGGCGCTGACCTGGTGGGCAAGGTCGAAACAGGCATGCCGGAGGACGATCCGCGAAACCCGGCCACCATCGCCGACAACGTAGGCGACAACGTCGGAGACGTAGCCGGCATGGGCGCGGACCTTTACGAGTCGTACTGCGGCTCGATTCTGGCTACTGCGGCGCTGGGCGTTTCCGCGGCAGTGACGCTGGGTGTGGAGGAGGAGGCGATACGCCTCCTGGCGGCACCGATGGTGCTGGCCGGCATCGGCATACTCCTCTCGATAGTCGGCATATTCATGGTGCGCTGCAGGGAGGGCGCATCGATGAAACAGCTGATGGGCGCGCTCAACCTGGGAGTCTTCGGCTCGAGTGCACTCATAGCGGTGGCGGCGGGATTTGTCTGCTACTGGCTGCTTGGGGACATCCCGGGCGTCTCCTGGGCTGGTGTATGGGTGGCCATAATAGTGGGTATGATTGCCGGGATAGTGATCGGAAAGGCCACCGAGTACTACACCAGCTATGACTACGAGCCGACAAGGCAGGTGGCCGAAAACGCCGAGACAGGCGCCGCCACGGTCATCATATCAGGCATAGCTCTTGGCATGAAGTCCACCTGGAGCGCGGTGGCGACGGTCATCATCGCGGTGCTGCTTGCATATTCGTTTGCGGGCGGCTTTACCACGATGCTTCTGGGTCTCTACGGAATCGGCTTCGCCGCGGTCGGCATGCTCTCCACCCTCGGCATAACCCTGGCCACGGATGCTTACGGCCCCATCGCCGACAACGCCGGCGGAAACGCCGAGATGACCGGCCAGGAGCCCGAGGTGCGCGAGCGCACCGATGCCCTCGACAGCCTTGGCAACACCACCGCCGCCGTCGGCAAGGGCTTTGCAATCTCCTCGGCGGCACTTACCGCAGTCGCGCTGATGACCGCGTATGTCGAGCAGGTGCGCGTCGGGCAGAGCCGCGAAGCCATGACGGCTATCGTTGCCGAAGCTCCCGCCGCCGGCACAGAGGCTGACGCGGAGCTTGGTGTGCTCTACTACATAGGCCATGGCAAGTTTGCAATGAAGGCCCGGCCGGGCACCGCCCAGGAGGCCTTCACCGGTATGATGGCTCTGACAGACCTGCCAGAGGTGCTCGAGCGCGGCCCCGTGCCGGATGCATACCTCGGCGAGCCGGATGATGACAACGTCTACCGTGCCACTATTGATGACAGGTCCGTGCAGATAGTCGCATCGCGCAACGCATCGCTGCTGCAGTTCATGAACTTCTACAACGTTACGCTCATAAACCCCAAGGTCCTGTGCGGTCTCTTTGCGGGTGTACTTCTGGTCTTTCTCTTCTCGGCCATGACCATGAAGGCCGTCGGAAAGGCAGCCAAGGAGATGGTAGAGGAGGTGCGCAGGCAGTTCAGGGAGATCCCCGGCATCATGGAGGGTACCGGCCGGCCGGACTATGCCCGCTGCGTCGAGATATCGACCGCCGGCGCGCAGCGCCAGATGCTCGTGCCCTCCCTTCTGGCACTGGTGGTGCCCGTGATGACCGGGCTCCTTCTTGACGTGTCGGGAGTACTGGGACTTCTGGCCGGTGGCATTACCTGCGGCTTTGCCATGGCGATTTTCATGGCTAATGCAGGCGGTGCCTGGGACAACGCCAAGAAATACATAGAGACCGGGGCTCTCGGCGGCAAGGGCAGCGACAACCACAAGGCCACCGTCGTCGGCGACACCGTCGGCGACCCCTTCAAGGATACCTCCGGCCCGTCGCTTAATATCCTCATCAAGCTGATGAGCATGGTGTCGGTGGTCTTCGCAGGCGTAGTGGTGAGGTTTGCGCCTGCGATAAGCCAGTGGCTCGGCCTTGGACGTTAGGACCTCCGACGTGGCGCATGGTGCACGGCGCGGTACAGCGGGCCAGGACGCCGCAGCGCGCGAGGCGGCTGTGATGGCGGCGCGCATCGCCGACGAGATGCGCGCCGGGGACATCACGGTCCTGTATGTCGAAAAGCAGATAACAGTCACCGACTACTTCGTGATCGCCAGCGGCCGCAACAAGCGCCAGATCCAGCAGATAGCCAGAGAGGTGCGGGACCATCTCAAAAAAGAAGTCGGCTACACACATGTGCACATAGAGGGCCTCGAGGGCGCGTCATGGGTACTCATTGACGCGGGGCCGGTGATCGTCCATGTTTTCCGTGAGGATTTGAGAAAGTACTACGACCTTGAGCTGCTCTGGGGCGATGCGCCGACGGTGGAGTGGCGCGAAAACCTTTGAGCAACCGGGCGCGATACAGGCGCTTACACTGAATAAGGGCGCACCGGCAGCGCGCGCCCATTGAATGCAGGTGAAACTCGATGGATCTCAGGGACAAGCTGCAGGAGACGGTCGCCGAGGCCATCACGACCGCCTTTGCAGCTGAGATAACCGCCGAGCAGGCCCGCCGCGTCGCACTCATTGAAACGCCGCGCGACCCTTCACACGGCGACCTTGCCACCAGCGCATGCCTCAAGCTCGCACGCCCCCTCAGGCGTGCCCCCATGGCAATCGCCGCGGAGCTCTCGGGAGCTCTCGATGGTCTCATCGCAAGGGGGCTCGCCGGCATGATAAAGTCTGTAGAGGTGGCGGCGCCCGGTTTTCTCAACTTTCGCCTCGGTATGGGCTACTACAAAGAGATACTTCACGCTGCGGCGGCCGGCGGCTACGGGCGCTCGCGCATGGGCGAGGGGATAAGCTATAATATAGAGTTTGTGTCCGCGAATCCGACCGGCCCGCTTACCGTCGCACACGGGCGGCAGGGGGCAGTCGGAGATGCGCTCTGCAACATACTGGCGTATGCAGGCTTTCAGGTGACGCGCGAGTATTACGTAAACGACACCGGCCGCCAGGTGCGGCTGCTGGGCGCCTCAGTCTATCACTACTATGCGGAGGCGGCCGGAGTATCCTGCCCCTTTCCCGATGACGGCTACAGAGGCGACTATATCGCCAGGCTGGGGCGCTCGCTTTATGAGCGCGATGGTGCAGCGCTTGTTGCGCTTGCCGAGGCCGAGGCGCTCAGGCGCAGCGGCGAGTATGCGGCGGCAGAGATACTGGCGGGCATCAGAAGGGACTTAGACGAGTTTGGCGTGTCCTTTGACATGTGGTTTTCGCAGGGAGAGTTTGAGGGCTCCGGCTCTGTTGAAAGTCTCATGGAGCGGCTGTGGCGTGACGACCTTGTTTACAGCCGTGACGGGGCGGTGTGGATGCGCGTAGGTGGGCTGGGCGACCAGAAGGACAGGGTGGTCGTACGCTCGGACGGCACCTACACCTACCGAACGCCCGACATAGCGTATCTTGAAAACAAGTTTGAGCGGGGCTTTGACCGCGCGGTAATGATGGTCGGGCCCGATCACCATGGACACCTCTTGACGCTTGAGGCGGCCATGCGCGCGCTCGGGCACTCTGTGGAGGCCTTTCACGGGTTGATTGTGCAGTTTTGCACGCTGTGGCGCGGCAGCGAGAAGCTCAAGATGTCCACGCGCGCGGGGCAGTTTGTCACGCTGCGGGAGGTTTTTGAGGAGGTCGGTATCGACGCGACGCGCTACTTCTTCACCGCGCGAAAGACCGACGCACCGCTCGACTTTGACCTCGAGCTCGCAAAAGAGCGCTCGATGGAAAACCCGGTCTATTACATACA
>SLPQ01000138.1 GCA_007131925.1 Candidatus Brocadiia bacterium
CGAGCGAGGCGGCACCGGCGCCAGTAGCGGGTCCGGGGCTTTATACCCTGCGGGTGTCGACATACTTGAACGTCGCCGCGCAGAGGGAGCGTGCCGAGGAGTTTGTGGAATGGCTCCATGAGCAGGGTTACCGGGAAGCACGCATTGTGACAAGCAGAAATGGAAGAAACCTCTACGTGACGATAGGGTCGTTCGAGACAACCCGCAGCGACGAGGCCGTCCGGCTTCAAAGGGAGGTCCGCGCGCTCAGGTATAAGAATGAAACCTTTTCGGATGCTTTCTTTCAGAATGTGAACACCCTGTAGCAGCAAGATGAAAGCCGCCGAAAGGCGGCAGCAAGAAGGAGATTTCAATGACGCTTCACAAAAGCCTCAAGACCAGGGATGCACTCAAACGCCAGCGAAGTGTGCTCTCTCGCGCCGAGCGCATAGCGATACTCGAGGATGAGGGGCGCTGGGACGAGGGAGATAGTGTTTTCGGGTTGCCGAAGGTTCGCCAGTTTGTCATGAAGCGGCGTCACGGCAAGGCAGCAAAGAAGGAGGAAGAGGAGGCCGCCGAAGCGCAAGAGGCCGAAGAAAAGGCTCCAGAGTAGGCGGGCTGCTCTGTGAAACCGGCGCACCGGATGGCCAAAATCGATGCATCGGGGATCCGCAAGGTCTTTGACCTGGCCGCCAACCTCAAAGAACCTGTAAACCTGTCCATTGGCCAGCCTCACTATGATGTACCCGAAGAGGTCAAGGAGGCGGCCATCGCCGCCATCCGCGACGGCAAAAACGGCTATACCCAGACCCAGGGCGACCCGGAGCTGCGAGAGAGGGTCCGCGAGCGCCTTGCAGAGAGCCGCGGCGGCTGGACCGGACAAGAGCTCCTCATCACCTCCGGTACCTCCGGCGGCATAATGCTTGCTCTGCTGGTGACGGTAGATCCTGGCGACGAGGTCGTCATCAGTGACCCCTACTTTGTCATGTACAAGCACCTTGTAAACCTTTGTGGCGGTACGCCGGTCTTCCTCGACACCTATCCGGACTTTAAGATCGATCCCGCCCGCCTTGAAGAGGTCATAACCGACAGGACAAAGCTGGTACTCTTCAACAGTCCGAACAACCCCACCGGCGCGGTATACACAGCTGAAGAACTTGCCGGCATCGCGGCCGTGCTGGAAAGGCGTGGAGTATATGCGGTTTCCGACGAGATCTATGAGTTTTTCTGTTACGACGGGGAGTTTCGCAGCCTGGTGGAGTTTTACCCGGAGCGCACGCTGCTTCTGGGCGGATTTTCCAAGACATGGTCGATGACCGGCTGGCGGCTCGGTTATGCGGCCGGCCCGGCGGGCATAGTGGCTGAAATGACGAAGCTGCAGCAGTTTTCGTTTGTCTGTGCACCCAGCATGGTGCAATATGCCGGAATGGCGGCCCTCGAGGTAGACCCGTCCGACTATCGGCTGCAGTACCGCCACAAGCGCGACATGATATACGAAGGTCTCAAGACCCGCTTCGATGTGAAGAAACCGGGCGGAGCATTCTATATGTTCCCGGAGGCGCCCGGCGGTGGTGAGAGTTTTGTCAAACGGGCCATAGAAAACGGGCTCCTTGTCATCCCCGGAGGCGTTTTCAGCGAGAAAGACACGCATTTTCGCATATCCTATGCCGCTGGCGATGATACGATCGCGCGCGGTATCGAGGTACTCAACCATCTTGCCGAGACGAGCTGCTGAGCCCGTACGCACACCTGCTCAACGTGTTTTTCCGTATGACAGTCTTGACTAATAGTCATAGCGCTGTATAATATCCCCTCAAAGGCACCTGAATTACTGCCTACGGCCGCCGACAACGAGGCTTAGTTGCCATGCCGATGACAAATCGTTTTATGGCTTTGCCTGTCATGTCACTCGCGGGCTTTTTTTTCTACATATGTATGACAAATAGATATATGGAGGATTTTATTTGGCCCGGGTTTTGCACTCAGTCATTAAGGCACAGTCCCCGGGCAGTGGGCGGTTCACGTCTTATCTCGTCTCCGGAAGGGCACTTAGGTGGTATTGGGCGGCAGCGGTGCCGCCCGGCAATGGTGTATTACGCCAACTTTAATGGAAGGGGGTACCTATGATCAGGGTTGTGCCGATCGATGCCTACCGACGCTGCGACCTGGCAAGCTGCAGCGAGAAGGCCACCCGGGAGTTTGCTATACGAGGAAGAAACGCACGCGTAAGGCGCCTTTTCGTCTGTGCTGGACACCAGATGGAGGGTTTCGCACGCGCCAGGGAGCTGCTGTGAAGGTCTATTTCACTGGAATGCCGCTCCCGGCAGGGGAGTACATGCGGCTGATGAAGGGCAGGCCGGTGATGTATTCCTTTCTATACAGGCACCGAAGCGTGTGGTGCGACCCGGCGCACTTCTCTTCGCTGGCGCTCGACAGCGGCGCATGGTCGGTGTGGCGCGGGGGCGCGCATGTGGACATCGGAGAGTACGCGGACTACTGCGCCCGCGTGGAGGGGCAGGTGGCCTGGTATGCAAACCTCGACGTCATAGGGGACTGGCGCTTGGGCCTTTCCAACCTGGCGTTCCTTGAGGCGAGGGGCCTTTCGCCAATGCCGGTCTTTCATGCAGGGGAGCCCTGGGGGCTGCTCGATGATCTCTGCCTCGGCTACGAGCGGGTAGGTCTGGCGCGAGGTCCGGGCATATCCAGGGCGCGTATGTGGCGCATGCTGGATGAGGTTTTCCGGCGCTACTGTGACGCCGACGGAGTGCCGCTGGTGAAGTTTCACGGCTTTCGCATGACCGACCGGCAGATAATGGCGCGCTTTCCCTTTGATTCTGTGGACTCCACCACGTGGATAGCCGGCTCGGCGTGGGATACCCTGCCGACCGATGCCGGCCGGGCCAGGGGTTTTTCTTTCTTGAGCGGTGCGCAGAAGGCGGACGCCTGGCTGTCCTTTTTCGACTGCACGCCGAAAGCGCACCAGTTTGCACCTTTTCATGGCGGCTTGGACAAGATCTCGAAGGCGGCCCCGGTGAGGTCAGCTTATGTATCTTGACAACATGCAAAACGTTACCTTTCGTGACAGGAAACTCGCAGTAATCGACGCCATTCTGGATTCGCGTGACAAGCTCACGCCGCGCGAGTGGGGGATCGTGCAGCTCTACTTCAAATGCGGACTCAGCCATGCCGAGATCGCCAGGATCTTCAAAACTCCACGCCCCTCCATCACCCGCTCCATGCGCAACATCCGCCGAAAAGCGCTCCTCTGAAACGTTACATCCGCACCTTGGGTGAGGGGCGCGCGCAAAAGCGCACATCATGCCGGCGCGGAACAGCTCCTCTTGGCGCGGGAGGGCTTTAGAGCCCCCCGCGCCACCCTGCAGAGAATATCTCCGCTGTCTGCCTGCGAAGGCGCCTTGAAAAAACCGGGAGCCGGCAATGCCTGATGACACGATGCACTTTCGCTTTGCACCGGATGGGGCGGATTTGGCGCCGGGGATCGAGGCGA
>SLPQ01000118.1 GCA_007131925.1 Candidatus Brocadiia bacterium
CGCCATGTTACTTTCCTCCTGTCTATCTTCAAATCCAGCCTGGGATTATCACATCATGCCGCCCATACCGCCCATGCCGCCCATGCCACCCATACCGCCCATACCGCCCATGCCGCCGCCCATGCCGCCCATGCCTTCGGGGCCGCCGGGCATTTCGGGCTCTTCTTCGGGCACGTCCGCCACGAGACAGTCGGAGGTCAAGAGCATTGTGGCAACCGAGATGGCGTTTTCCAGTGCCGTGCGCACGACTTTGGTGGGGTCTATGATCCCGGCCTTTACCATATCGGTATACTCGCCGGTGAGCGCGTCAAAGCCATATGCACCCTCGCCTCCGACTATGCGCCTGACCACCAGCGCGCCCTCGGCGCCGGCGTTCTGGGCGATGTGCCAGGCAGGCTTTGAGAGGGAGCGCCTGATGATGTCTACGCCTGTTGCCTCGTCACCCTTTGTCTTCAGCTTGTCGAGCGCCTTTATAGCACGGATAAGCGCTACGCCACCACCCGGCAGTATACCCTCTTCAATGGCAGCGCGTGTGGCGTGCAGGGCGTCTTCTATGCGCGCCTTCTTCTCGCGCATCTCGGTCTCGGTGGCCGCTCCGACGTTGACCTGGGCGACGCCGCCAGCGAGCTTGGCCAGACGCTCCTGGAGCTTCTCACGGTCGTAGTCGGAGGTGGTGGTCTCCATCTCTTTTCGAATCTGATCCACGCGTGCCTTTATCTCGGAGGTCTTTCCGGCCCCCTGCACAATGGTGGTCGCCTCGCTGTCTATGGTGATCTTCTTGGCGCGGCCGAGCTCCTTGACATCGACATTGTCGAGATCGACGCCGAGGTCCTTCATGATGGGGGTGCAGCCGGTCAGGATCGCTATGTCCTGAAGCATCGCCTTGCGCCTGTCGCCGTATCCCGGCGCCTTTACAGCCGCACAGTTGATGATGCCGCGAAGCTTGTTGACTACGAGCGTCGCGAGCGCCTCGCCCTCAACGTCCTCGGCTATGACAAGAAGCGGCCTGCCCGACTTCGATATCTTCTCCAGCAGCGGCACGAGCGGACGCGCCTGGGAGATCTTGTCCTCGTGGATGAGGACGTAGGCGTCCTCGAGATCGACGCGCATCGTGTCCTGGTCGGTCACAAAATGCGGAGAAAGATAGCCGCGGTCAAACTGCATCCCCTCGACAACATCCACGGTAGTGTCGAGCGACTTGCCCTCCTCGACGGTTATGACGCCGTCCTTGCCTACCTTTTCCATCGCCTCGGAGATCATCTTGCCTATCTCCTGATCGCCGTTGGAAGCGACCGTGGCGACCTCGGCGATCTCCTTTTTGCCCTTCACCTCGGTGGCCTGCGCAGTAAGGTCCTTTATGACTGCATCCGTGGCCTTGTGAATACCGCGCGTAATTGCCAGCGGGTTTGCGCCCGCTGAGATGTTCTTGAGACCCTCGGCGAATATCACGTGTGCAAGGACCGTCGCGGTGGTCGTGCCGTCGCCGGCTACATCGGAGGTCTTTGAAGCAACCTCCTTGACCATCTGAGCCCCCATGTTTTCATAAGGGTCTTCAAGCTCGACCTCCTCGGCCACGGTCACACCGTCCTTGGTGATGCGGGGGGCACCCCACGAACGGTCGAGAACTGCATTTCTGCCCTTAGGACCGAGAGTCGAGCGTACCGCGCGGGAAAGCTTATCTACGCCGCGCGCAAGGGCCTCACGCGCCTCCTCATGGAAGGCTAACTGCTTGGCCATTTAGGATCCTCCTTTCGAACCTGATTTGACTGCAAATGCCTCTGCTTGCCGGAAAATTCTTACAATACCTCCCTAGCGCTGTTCCCGCAAAAGCCGTACCATTCGCGAAGTATAACAATATATTGGGCCTGACAGCTATGGTACCACTATATGCCGGCACATGCCTCTCAGGTCTCCCCCGCGCCCCTGCCATACTGGCAGGCGCTGGCCGCACCGGCCTTTGCACGCAGTGCCAGTTTGACAGCCGGTCAGAGAAACCTTCGGGCGGCCGCTGAGCCCCACTTCCCGAAATGAGTTGGAACATTCGCGCTCGTCAGACGTACCAGCCATATCTGGCAGGAGAAATGGAGGCGGGATATGAAGCATCGAACGGGAGGAAAGCGCCGCTGGATTCGTGTGGCTCTCTGGGGGCTGCTGGTGATGGTTCTGCTCACCTCGACGGCCGCCACCGTCGGCTATCTGCACATCTTCTACGGGTGGACGCCGCGCCATCTGCTGCCTGGGCGAAGGTTGAGGCTCAGTTTTGACGGTGACTCCAGAGATCTGAGCAGAACTCAGATAGTGCCCACGCTCGACACTCCCATAGAGCAGGGTAAGAATGCCATCTGGAGTGCGGCGTTCACGGCCGCGTGGAAGAGGATCGAAGAGGATATCGTCGGAGGCCCTGTCGAGCTTGAGCCGGCGAGTATGTCCGCCCATCGTCTTAATAGCGCCGCCGACCCCGCCGACTTTCTGCCGGAAGCTTGTTATGCAAAGGCGGGCTGGGTAGAGGAAGGAGTGCTCGCTGTTATCGCAAGAGAGACGGCCACCAGGTTCCCGGGCCGTCAAGCGCCCCGGTTTTCGGACATCGCGGCTGACTCACTTGTTGCGTACGCCTTCCTTGAGGCGGGCGTTCGTTTCAGCATGCCCTACTTCAGCAGTCGACGGCCGGTGATCTTTACTGACTGTGAAGGTCACGAGACAAGGATACAGACATTCGGCGTGAGAAGCGAGGACGCCTACGCCTACCAACGACTTCGAGCGCAGCCGCGGGTGATATTCCGGAGAGGTATTGAAAAAATGCAAATGTTTGCCATCGACCTTTGCCGTAATTCCGCACCGAACCAGGTCGTAGTCGCCCTCGTGGAGAGAAAGGACACACTAGCCGAAACGCTCGCGCAGATTCCTGCCTCAGCCGACAGCCAGGACGTCCCTCCGGACAGACATGGGCTTGGCATAAACGATGAACTCCTTGTGCCCGATATTTTCTTCAAGGTAAGGCATGATTTCTCTGACCTGCTGGGGGCGAGCATCACCAATCCGTCGGCACTGGGGCAGCGAATCGACGTGGCGACCCAGGAGATCGTTTTCAGGCTCGACCGCTCCGGCGCCGAAGTATCGGCCGAGGCAAAGACCTACATGCTGCCCGTTCCAAGCCTGTACCATATCGAGGGGCCGTTTCTGGTGTACATGAAGAAACGCGGTGCTGAGACCCCATTTTTTGTTATGTGGGTTGACAACGCAGAGCTGCTGCAGCAATGGTAAGCGACACCGGAGGGGGCGAGGGCCGCCCTGAAGCTTCTCAGCCGAGCGCCGCCTTCAGGAGATCGAGCGCGCCGGGCAGGGCGGCGGCGACCTTCGCGCTGAGGCGCGCTGCGGGCGCCAGGAGCTCGGGCTGGACGGCGATGACGGTGGTGTCTGCCAGCTTCATGCCGAGCGCGCCGCCGAGCTCGAAGACTCCGAGTATGTCTGCCGAGTGCAA
>SLPQ01000167.1 GCA_007131925.1 Candidatus Brocadiia bacterium
CGGTGAGTCGCTCCGGGCCGCGCGCATCGTCATCGATCAACTGTAGCGCCCGTACTCCCGCGCCGCCTCATACATGGCGTGGAGATTGGCAAGAGGCGTGCCCGGTGCGAGGTTGTTGGCCTCGCGCAGCACAAACCGCCCGCCGCGCATTATACCGGAGCCGAGTATGCGCTCTACCTCGGCGGTGATCCTTTCCGGCCCGGCCCGCCGCAGCATGTCTGCGTGCACGCCTCCGTAAATCTCCACATCGTCGCCGACCTCATCTCTCAGGGTGCTCCAGTCAATCGGAAAGCCCGTGTCTATCGAGCGGATCCCCAGCTCGGCTTTGAGCGTGGGAAAATGCCGCTGCACGTCCCCGCAGATGTGCATCGAATGCGGCCCGGCCCCCGCAAGCTCGTCGATGAGTCGCCGGTGATAAGGCAAGACGTGCTCGCGGTAGTCAGAAGCGCCGAGAAGCTCGATGGAGTCGTCCGCGAAGTCGAAGCTCTCCGGCCTCTCCTGCCGCCCGGCCAGCCGCCTCGTAGCGCGGATATCTGAAATGATAAAATCGGTCAGAAAGGCCATCATCCGGTGAAAGTATTCCGGCTCGATGTACATATCCACGAGCGCACTCTCGCCACGTAGGCTCACAAAAAGTGTAAACGGCCCATCGGTCCCCAGGCCGCGCGGCACAACCTCCCCCAGCGGACGGCCCCTGTATAGAAACCCCTCCTCTCGTCGAGCCAGCATGTAGTAGTAGATCTCTCGCATCTTTCGCCCGAGAGGTGTCTTATGCGGATCGACGGGGCCTTTTTCGAGCAGTTCGTACTTGTTCTGGTCGGTCAGAAACTTCTCAGCGACCGGTACCGCCCCCTCGCTGAAGCGCACCGGCGCTCCCAGATATGCGGCCTCATAGTAGTTTTGAAGGTCCACCGAGACGTTCCATCTCTCAGGCAGGCCCATCGGGGCGTCCTGCGGGATGTTGAGCCTGATATACTCGGCGGTTTTCAGCTGGATATCCAGCATCACTTCCGGGTCGCTGGAGTAGCGCTCGAAGGTGACGGCATTATCATTGAGCTTCGGATCGAGCAGGATAAACCTCGGGTTGATGCCGAAGATCACCGGAACGCGCCTCGGCCTTTGTGCGTGGTAAGATTCCCAGAGGCTCACGACCTTTTCGTTGTGTGCGCTGAAATCGGAGCCGGTCATATCTTCATGTCCCCGGTAGATCATCTCGCACCTTGCGGCAGCATGCGACCATCAGTTCACAGCGTCCCCTTGTGGCAAAGAGCCGAGACATGATTCCGGCGCCCAGCCGCGTGGTCATGACGCGTACGGCGAGCCTGGCGTCGCCCGTGCTTCGGGCATAACGGGCGCTCTTGCGCAGGGCGCTTGTGCGCCTCAATGCCGTCGTTTGGGAGACTTCAAAGCCCGACGCGCCTGCGGCCGCGGCAAGCGTACCCGGGGTGAAGTGGTTGAGATGCCGCGGCAGGTCCAGTGGAAACCAGTTCTCCCGAAAGTACCTCGAGCCGAACGACGCGAAGTTCGGAACGCTCATGTACAAGAGCCCCCCGCCAGCAAGCACCGCCGCGCAAGACTTCAGGACACCAAGCGGATCCCACATGTGCTCAAGGCTGTTCCAGAGGGTGACGACATCAAAGGATCCGTCCGGATAATGCCTGTGTGGATATGTGCCGACCTTAACCTCCACTCCATACGTTTCTTGAGCGGTCTCGGCCGCCGCCCTGCTGATATCCAGCCCGGCAGTCCGCCAGCCCGCCTTGCTCAGCCGCCACAGCCACCGCCCGGAGCCGCAGCCGACATCGAGTATACGGCCCTGGCCGTGCCACGGCACATAAAAGATGTTTTTCGAATTCCAGCGAAATGCCATGTATGCCGGCCACAGGAGGGGCACCGGCAGGCGGCTCTCGACCGGATACCCCAAAAATGCCCCCAGTACCGCCCGCTTCACGCGCTCTCTCACTCCTGACTCATCGGCGATCCGAGGCTCATGCGGCGAATACTCAGCGGGATAGTAATCACCCAGCCTCTTTTCAGTGGGTCGGGGGCTCGTAAAGGCAAAGCCGCATTCGCCGCATTCAGATACGCCGAAGCTTCCATCGACGCCGTGAAGCAGGTCGCGCCCCTCGAAGAGTACGCTGCCCCCGGAGCCGCACAAGGCACAGGCGGTCTCTACGGTGGTCTGGCTGCGGTTTGTCTCTGATTTCATCGTCATCACTCGTTGCCTTATTTAAGCCATGATGATAAAGTGTAAGCGAAAGGTGTCGTTATTTCAAAGTGATATGTACAGGGAGCCCATGCGGGATGCAGCAATGAAGTACTGCCTTTTCTGCCGAGAATCCTTCGAAGATGAGATGTGGACATGCCCCTATTGCGGCGACGAACTGCTCGACGATCTGCCGGAGGAGGGCGATGCGGACGAGTCCTATGCCAGCCACGGCGAGGGCGCGCGCCAGGAGGAGCCAGAGGAGGAGGGTGTTCCGCCGGTGGTGCAGGTAGCCATCGTGACCTCGCAGGAGGACCTGGAGGCAGCCGTGGCGGTCCTCAAAGAGACGAACATCTATTTCGAGATAGAAGACGCCGACAGGAGATCAGCGGAGGCTGGGATCATCCCTGCAAGGGCATGGCGGCTGCTGGTGGCCGAAGAGGCGGCACACGATGCCTTTCTGCGGCTTATTTCGGCCATCCCACGGGCCTTTCCAAGGGAGGTGGCCGAGAAGGCGGATCAAGGCAATGACGAAGAGGACGAGACGGTCGCAGAGGCTTCGGTCCTCATCGAGGACATCCTCAGCAGCCCCGGCGACCAGATGGACGAGGTGGCTCTGGCGAGACAGGTCATCGCCGTCTTTTCATCCGAAGCCGCAGTCATCATAGCGCGCGCTAAGATCATGCTGTCACGCGCCGGGGAGGATGTTGCAGAAATGCTTGTGCGGATCGCTGCAGAGGCGGCTGCTACTGGAGGCGAAAGGGCCGAGAGCGTGCTGTTTCACTCCATGCAGGTCCTTGAAGCCATGGGAGTGCCCAGGGGCGCGCGGGAGGCGATGGAAAGACTGTACGACTCGCCGGTAGAGCAGGTAAGATCGCGTGCGGCTTATGGTGCCGGGCGGCTCGGGGACCCTGCCGCTGTAGAGCGCCTGCTTGACATGCTCGAAGACAGAAGCGAGCAAGTGCGCTACGAGGCTAGCGAATCAATCTGGCGCCTGACCGGGTTTGATTTCGATTTCGAGCCCTCCGCTCCGGTTGAAGAGGAGCGCGAGAACATCATGAAGCTGCGGGAGATGTGGAAGGGTGCTCGAGGAAGCGCCAGCGTGAGAGGCCGCGTCACGCTCAGGGGCCTTCTGGGCGGCTTTCGCGAGGACATTGATTAGCGAGGCGGGCAGGGTGAGGTCTTGCCGTTTGCGCTTGACTTGATTTGCCTCTCCAAGTAAAAATAAGCCACATTCAGGCTTTGTTTTCGGCCTGCAGCGACCGGGTGGTATTTCCCGCAGAGGTCCAAATCCACACTCTGGGTTGATTGAAAGGTTTTGCGGATGCCGTATGACATCGTTGTTCTTGCCAAGCAGGTTCCCGACACCAAGCGTGTCACCGGAGACGCGATGAAGGAGGACGGCACGGTAAACCGCGCCGCCCTGCCGGCGATTTTCAACCCGGAGGACCTCTATGCGCTTGAGCTTGCCATCGAGGTCAAAGAGCGTTTTGGTGGCAGCGTCACCTGTTTGACCATGGGGCCTGTAAGTGCCGCCGAGGTGCTGCGCGAGGCCCTATATCGAGGAGCCGATCGCGTGGCGCTTATTACAGACAGGCGCGCGGCTGCATCCGACACGCTGGCGACATCGTACATCCTTTCCTGTGCCGTCACCCATGCAGCGCCGTACGATATCGTATGCTGCGGGCGCCAGGCGATAGACGGCGATACCGCACAGGTAGGGCCGCAGCTGGCCCAGAAGCTCAGCATCCCGCAGGTGACCTACGTCAGCGATGTCGAAGAGATTGCCGGCTCTCTCATAAGGGTGCGCCGCCACACTGACTATGGGATGCAGGTCGTCGAGGCGCCCCTGCCGGCGCTTTTGACAGTAACCGACAAGGCCCCTGAGCCGCGTTACCCCGCCATGAAGCGCGTCATGAAGTACAAAAAGGCAATGTCGCCCGCCGAGGCCGAAGCACGCGGTCTGCCTTCGCCGATGGGGGATATGCTTATCGAAACGTGGGACCTTGACACGATAGGCGCAGACATCGAGCGCTGTGGCATGGCCGGCTCACCGACCAAGGTCAAGCGCATTCAGTCGATCGTCTTGACCGGCTCGGGCTACCATGAGGTCCAGCCCACTCAGGAGGGGATCGAAGGGCTCGTACACGAACTTATCGAGGACCATACCATTGGATAGTAAAACGACAAACCGCAAGGGTGACGTCTGGGTATTTGTGGAGGCTGTACAGGGCCGGATCGCCGAGGTCTCGCTTGAGCTGCTGGGCAAGGGGCGCGAGCTGGCCGACACCCTCGGTGTGCCGCTGGCTGCGATGCTCATAGGCCGGGGGGTGGAGGGCCTCTGCCGGGCTCTTTTCAGCCACGGGGCGGACAAGGTCTACCTCTCTGAGCACGATATGCTCAGCCGATATGAAACACACGCCTACACGGCCGCGGCTGTGGGACTTATCCGGCGGTACAGCCCCCAGGTGGTCGTGTATGGGGCGACAAGCATGGGCCGTGACCTGGCCCCTCGCATTGCGAGCACTCTGCGCGCGGGGCTGACCGCTGACTGCACGGACCTTGAAATAGGAGACCACGAAGAGCCGGTTTCGCGGGAAGTTCACAAGGATCTTCTCCTGCAGATACGCCCGGCCTTCGGCGGCAACATAATCGCCACAATCGTAAATCCGTGGGGCTGGCCGCAGATGGCCACCGTGCGCGAGGGTGTAATGAAGATGCCCGAGAGCAACGGCAGTCGCGAAGGCGAGATCGTGCGCTTTTCCCCTGAGCTCTCCGCGCAGGACGCAATTGTACGGGTGGTGGAGGAGGTCCCGGCCGAGCGCAGGGTAAACCTCAAGGCCGCGCGTGTCATCGTGGCGGGCGGGGCGGGAGTGGGCAGCAGGGACAACTTCA
Source organism: Candidatus Brocadiia bacterium (assembly GCA_007131925.1). Lineage (GTDB taxonomy): Bacteria > Planctomycetota > DG-23 > SLPQ01 > SLPQ01 > SLPQ01. The sequence goes on from SLPQ01000167.1 coordinate 5,102, forward strand.
AGCTCGTCTTTGACCTGGCCAATGTCCTCGGCGCTGAGGTCGGCGCATCGCGCGCGGCTGTCGACAAGGGCTACATCGACAAGGGCCACCAGGTAGGTCAGACCGGAACCACCGTCAGACCCGCTCTCTACATTGCGCTTGGCATTTCCGGGCAGGTCCAGCATCGCGCCGGTATGAGCGACGCTGCAAGGATACTCGCGGTAAACAGCGACCCCAATGCCCCCATTTTCTCCATCGCTCATTACGGCATCACCGGCGACATCAACGAGGTGGTTCCCATGATGATACGCGCTATCAGAAAGCGAGTCTGATATGGGCAATTTTTTTACCGACAACGAAGACCTGATGTTTCAGTTCGATTTCTGGGGGCCGGGCGAGCTGGCCGATCTGAAAGAACACGGCTACGCTGAGGCCGCAGAGTACGACTTTGCTCCCGAAGACACCGCCGACGCGGTGGAAAACTACCGCAAGGCACTGGAGGTCGTCGGCGGGATCGCCGCTGACTTCATAGCGCCTCGCGCTGAGGCCGTAGATCGCGAGGGGCATCAGCTGCAGGCCGGGCGCGTCTGCTACAACCCCGGCGTGGTCGACAACCTGCGCAGGCTTGCGCAGGCCGACCTGATGGGCTTTACGCTGCCGCGGCGCTTCGGCGGGCTCAACATACCCACCTTCGTCTACTCTCTGGCCAACGAGATAGTCTCCCGTGCGGATGCGAGCCTCATGAATATCTTCGGTCTCCAGGGCATAGCCGAGACCATAAATGCCTTCGCCTCGGACGAGCTGAAAAACGAGTATCTGCCGCGGCTTGCCTCGGGCGAACTGACAGGCGCGATGGTCCTGACCGAGCCCGACGCCGGCAGCGACCTTCAGCGGGTCAACCTTAAGGCGCGCGAGGCCGAAAACGGCACCTGGCTCTTGAGCGGCGTAAAGCGCTTTATCACCAACGGCTGCGGCGATGTCCTGCTGGTGCTGGCGCGCAGCGAGCCGGAGGAGTCCGGAGGACTGGGGCTTTCGCTCTATCTCTGCGAGCGGCAGGATGCGATACAGGTGCGCCACCTCGAGGACAAGCTCGGTATACACGGCTCGCCGACGTGCGAGCTGGAGTTTCACGATGCGGCAGGTTATCTCATCGGCGAGCGCCGGCGGGGTCTCGTCACCTATACAATGGCCCTGATGAACGGCGCACGCGTCGGCATAGCGGCCCAGTCGGTAGGCATCGCGGAGGCCGCCTTTCGCGAGGCGCGCGCCTACGCTCATACGCGTACGCAGTTTGGCAGGACGATAGAGGAGTTTCCCGCAGTAGCCGACCTGCTCGTCGATATGAAGACGCGCCTGGAGGCCGCACGCAGCCTTACCTGCGACGCATCGCGGATCATGGACATCGACATTATCCTGCAGGAACAGCTCGAAAAGGGCGGCATCGAAGGTGACGTGGCGCGCGAGCTCAAGCAGAAGCAGCGCCGGTATAAGCGGCTGGCCGCCTTCATGACGCCCGTATCCAAGTATTATGCCAGCGAGATTGCCGTAAGTGTCGCCTCCGATGCCATACAGATACTCGGCGGCTCCGGCTACATGAAGGACTACCCCGTCGAGCGATACTGGCGAGATGCCCGCATAGCTCCCATCTACGAAGGGACCAGTCAGCTTCAGATCGTCGCTGCCGTGCGGGGTGTGACCTCAGGTGTGGCCGAGGGCTATTTCAAAGAGATGGACATGGACTTTGAGCGCCCGCTTGTGGGGCTCTCGAAAAAGCTCCGCGCCATGCGCTCTGAGCTGGCAAGATGCGTCAGCTTCGCAAAGGAGCGCGGCAGCGATTACACTGACCTCTACGCGCGCGACCTCGTGGACATAGCTATAGATATCCTTATCGGTTATCACCTGCTGTTACAGGCGCAGCACTCACGCAAGAAGCTTGCCATGGCGCGCCGCTTCATCCCGCGCGCCCTGAGAGAGGCCAGACGACGTAGCGCCAACATCACCTCCGGCGACATGGCCGTCATCAAGGATTTTCTGTTGCTGGCGGGTGCGCCCTCATCTCAGGAAGCCTGAGCTTCGCCCGGGGTTGCGCCCGCAGATCGGTCCGATTTCTCGTTCGGCGTCTCCGGCGCTGTCCCGAAGTCATCACCATCGCGCAAAAGAAAAAGGGGCGCCTGGGACGGCGCCCCTCTTTTCAACGCCAAGTCAGATCAGTTTTGCTCGTCGTAGAGCACCCAGACCCTGGCCAGCTCCTCCTCGAGCGTGCCGCCGGTTTCGGTCGGGGGGTCGGTGATCTGCATGTGGAGCCTGAAATCGTTGGGGGAATTCGGCCAGCTGTTCAAAGCGCTGGAGACATGGCCGTCATCAAAGAGTATGTTCACGGTGTTGCCGTCGTGGTTGATCCTTTGCGTGGGGTCAACAACGTCCTCATGTCGAAAGCCGAGATAGTTGCGATCCGCTGCTATGGCCCTGACCGGCCGGTCGTCGAGCATGGTGTCCGGGTCGGTCGGATCGCTGACCTGGGACTTTCCGGGGTTGTATCCCAGTGAACCGATCCGTCCCCTTCTTGCATCGGCGGGCCTGCGACCGTCGAGCTGACGGTAGAGGTAGGAGCCGGAGGCCGTTTCTCCAATGGTTCTGTTGTTCAGTATGGATATGTTGCGGCCGACATCGATACGCCCGTCACCCGGGCAGAAGAGCACCATCGGATCGCCGATAAACCTGTTGCTGAGCATGGCCAGCAGGCCCAGGCCCCGGAAATGACCCTGTGAAAAGTCCGTATAGACGGTTTCACCGTCCCATATCTCTGCGGTGCCGAGCTGCCCCTGGTAGTCGGGGTCGTAGGCGTCCCCATCCACAGGCATCCATCCATCGAAATAGGAGCTGTAGCTGAGCAGGGAAAGGCCGATCTGCCTGAGGTTGTTCTTGCACTGCACTACGCGCGCCTCGACGCGGGCCCTGTTTATGGCTGGCAGCAGAAGCGCTGCAAGGATTGAAATAATCGCCATTACAGCCAGCAACTCCACGAGGGTGAAGCCCCTTTTGCTGCTTTTTGCACCCATACTCACCATCACCAGCTCCTTTCCGGAATATATGATAATACCACGCAAATACACTTTTTCTGGCGGCTCATATTATAGAACTACGCACAAATGCGATTTTAGTTCCGGAAAATATTTTCAAATTACCAGTTGACGAAATTATCGGTGCTGTAGTCGTAGGGGTCGTCTTCCACGTCTCTGACGATGCGCCCTGAGGGCCCAGCCGATATAACCTGAAAGTTCAGCACCGAGTCGTTGAAAGGATTTGTCGGGTCCCCCCTGTACAGATCCTTGGGCATGTCGGCGGTCGCGCCGTACATCTCTCTTATCCTGTTGAAGGGCGCCCGGTTGTAATCACCATCCGGGCCGCCGGTTACTATAGGGAAAACCTCCCCGTAATCCCGCTGCAATACGATGACGAAAGGATTTCCCCAGGGATCCACGCGCCGGGCGGGTGGTACTGGGAAGTTCCACTCATCGAGGGTGTGGTAGATCTCAGCCTCGGTGGTGATGCCATCTTCGTTGAGATCGGGTGGCAGCTGGCCGCGCCTGTTGTAATACGCCTCGATCTGGCTCGATATGAAATCAACGCCCGCCTGTGCTGCATCGCTGTCGGCCCTTCTGCGTGCCCCCATCGAGGCGGCCAGCAACAGCCCCGCAATGATCGTCATAATCGCCAGAACGGCAAGGATCTCAACGAGCGTAAAAGCCAGCTTCCTGTCGTAATGCGCATGAGCCATTATATGCGGCACCTCGCGAACAGGCCGTTAATAGAGGCCGCCATCGAATCCACCGAAGTATAGGCTGTCGGCAAAGAGTGTCAAGTGAAAACAGCTCCCCGGCGGTACCCGGTAGTCGGCGCAAGCCCATATTTTTATTGAATTAAGAGCAACCTGCGGTATCCTCATTTCTGCACTTTGCAAGGAGTATCTTCCGGTGAAAAAAACCATCTACCAGGGGCAAAAAATACGCGTTACACTTGATAACGTGGCATTGCCTGACGGCACCCGCCATACTCGCGAGATGGTCGAGCACCCGGGGGCCGTGGTCGTCCTGCCTCTTCTGGATGATGGCCGTGTTGTGCTGGAAAGACATTACCGCGCCTGCATAGGCGCTGCTTTGCTTGAGCTGCCCGCGGGCACCCTCGAAGCCGACGAGGACCCTTGTGAGTGCGCCGGGCGCGAGCTCACCGAGGAGACCGGCCTTGTCGCAAAGGAGATCGTCCATCTTGCAACCTTCTACACCAGCCCTGGCGTCCTGACGGAAAAAATGCATTGCTACCTGGCGCGTGGCCTCTCGCGCGGCCGGCCGGCACTCGAGGCCGGAGAGGTCATTACACCCGTGGAGATGCCCTTTGCCGAGGTGCTCGAAATGGCCGCAACCGGTCGGATCGAAGATGTAAAGACAATCGCCGCCATCTTCATTGCCGATTCTTTCTTAGAACGTGAGAGAGGGGAAGGCGCGTGATTCGCCCATATTACAACCTCGATGACGACGTGCATCGCTCCGGGTACTATGGCGGCTCGCGCTATCATGGCGGGGGCATGCGCATCGGCTCTCCGCTCTTGCCGGGGGTCAAGGGAATAATCTTCACGTGCATCGGCGTTTTCATACTGCAGTTTATCCTGAGGGGCCAGTCGCCGGAGCTTTTCGATCGCTTTCTGGACCTTTTCAGCTATACGCCGGCGGACGCTTTCGGCAGGGGGCGTATTTGGCAGGTCGTTACATACATGTTTCTCCATGGGGGTCTTTTTCACATCCTGTTTAACATGTTTTTCCTCTGGATGATAGGCGGGCTGGTAGAGGGACGGCTCGGGACGAAGCGGTTTTTGTGGCTTTTTTTCATAGCCGGCGTATCCGGGGCGATAGCACAGGGTTTGCTTTTTCCGGGCATGCCGACCATCGGCGCCTCGGCGGGTGTGCTGGGTGTTGCGGCGGCGTGCGGGATGCTCTTTCCTGACATGATGATCCTCGTTTTTTTCATCTTTCCGATGAAGATGAAGCATTTCGTGATTCTTCTTGCCGTTATAGACATATTGTCCGCAGTCGAGGGCGGCGGCAATATAGCCCACTGGGCGCACCTGGCGGGCCTGGGCGCAGGCTATCTTTTTGTGAAGTTTGAGCCGCGCGTTACACCCGTGATACTGCCGCGCTGGCGGCGGTTGACCGGGCTACTGCTGCGATTGAAGGGACGCTCGACGGGGCGTTTCAGGGGCTTTGTGGACAGGGGAGAGTCGGTCCACATAGATGACGATGCCGAGTACCAGCGAGAAGTCGACAGGATACTGGACAAGATCTTCCGCGAGGGCACGTCGAGTCTCACAAGAGAGGAAAACGATTTTTTGAAAAAGACGAGCGAGCGTTACCGTAAGAAGTAACACTCTTACAGCGTCTTTTTGGCTCTGGAAGGAGGCGGCATTGGGGGAATGGGCGTTTCAGAGGTGCATCCACCCGGACTGCGCTGCGACCTTTGACATTGACGCGGTGCTCACTGCGTGCCCGAAATGCGGCGATCTTCTGGATGTCGCTTACGACTGGGACAGGCTCGAAACACCCGCACGGCTGTCGTGGTTTGAAGAGCGCTGGGCCCGTCGGACGCGTCCGCTCGACTTTTCGGGTGTATGGCGCTTCCGCGAGCTCCTGGCCTTTGCCCGCACAAAGACAACTGAGATGCCCCTCGTGACGGTCGGGGAGGGCCAGACGCTTCTCTATCATAACGTCCGGCTCGGTCGCGAGATTGGCCTTTCGGGAGGCCAGCTTCACCTGCAGTACGAGGGCTTTAACCCCTCCGGGTCCTTCAAGGACAATGGCATGGCAGCAGCCTTCACGCACGCGAGGATGGCCGGCGCCACCCGCGCGGCATGCGCCTCGACCGGCAACACCTCCGCATCGATGGCCCTTTACGCCGCGGCGCTCGGGATGAAGGCGGTCATCTTCATCGGCTCGGGAAAGATCGCCTATGGCAAGCTGGCCCAGGCGCTCGACTCCGGTGGACTGACGCTTCAGATCAGGGGCGACTTTGACGACGCCATGAGGCTGGTGCAGGAAGCCTCGACTCGGCTGGGTCTGTATCTGATGAACTCGGTGAATCCCTTTCGCCTCGAGGGGCAAAAGACGATCATGTACCGCGTGCTTGAGGCGCTCGGCTGGGAGGTGCCAGACTGGATAGTCGTGCCCGGCGGCAATCTCGGCAACTCCTCGGCCTTTGGAAAGGCATTCATCGAGCTGGCCCACCTGGGCCTGATCGACCGGCTGCCGCGCATTGCCGTTATAAACTCCACCGGTGCGCGCACCCTGTCGGCGCTTGTAAATGATGGCGGCCTCTCGTGGAATGCCGGTCATGTCGATGAGGAGGCTGTGTCGCGGTACTACGGGCGGCTCGACCGGGATGGCCTGCGTGCGCACACTCTGGCAAGCGCCATCGAGATAAACCGCCCTGTGAACCTTAAGAAATGCCTGCGCGCACTGGAGGCCACCGATGGGGTGGTACGTGAGGTGCCTGACGAGGAGATTGCAGACATGAAGGCTTTGGTCGCGCGCAGCGGGCCCGGATGCGAGCCGGCCAGCGCCGCAAGCGTCGCCGGCGCCAGGCTCCTGATCGATGAAGGGCTGATCTCGAGCTCTGACAGGGTAGTCTGCGTCATCACGGGCAACGTCCTTAAAGACCCTGATCTTCCCGTCAAGTACAACAGCCTGCCCGCCGCGGAGCTGGCCGGGCAGCTGGGGCTTTTCACCGACAGGCCGCCCCGCTGGCAGAATCTGCCTGTCGAGGTCGAGGCGGATCTCGAAGAGATAGTGGAAGTACTGGAAGGAGACGCACCATGACGAGGGTTGCCGTGCACGGAGCGCTGGGGCGCATGGGAAGAAGGCTCGTGGCTCTTACCGCAGCGGCCGAGGACCTGCTTCTGACTGCGGCGATAGAGGCAGCCGGCTGTCCCGGTGTCGGGATGCCGCTCAGGCAGAGCATGGCCGATGCGCCCGAAGGCGTCGTGCTGAGTGACCGTTACACGGGCGGGGCCGACGTGGTCATAGATTTCTCATCTCACGATGCATCTTGGCAGCTTGCTGAGGAAATGGCGGGATTTCGCACGCCGCTTGTCATCGGTACGACTGGCTTTACGCAGGTAGAGCTTGCCCGCATAGACGAAGTTGCCAACGAGATTCCCATCCTCCTTGCGCCGAACATGAGCGTGGGCGCAAACGTTATGTTTGATATCGCCGCTCGGATGGCCTCCATGCTTGGAGAGGACTTTGACGTCGAGATAGTCGAGGCACACCATCGGTTCAAGAAGGATGCACCCAGCGGCACCGCGCTGGAGGCGGCCAGGCGTATAGCTGCCGCCTCGGGGGCTGGCCCAAAGGACGTGATCTACGGACGCCGTGGCGAAACCGGCGCGCGTCCGCCCGGCCAGATCGCGGTGCATGCGGTGCGTGGAGGTGACATTGTGGGAGAGCATACGATTTTCTTTTCCTGTCTCGGGGAAAGACTCGAGCTCATTCACCGCGCGCACACACGCGATGCCTTTGTCCGCGGAGCGCTGCGGGCTGCGAGGTGGCTGGCAGGCCAGGGCCCGGGCCGGTACGACTACTCGGATGTGCTCGCCGGAGAGTAGGGCACGCGGCGTTTTCTGCGTGGTCTCAAAATAGCGGCCGGACGCGGTAAGTGTAGTGAATAAGATGTGCTGTATGCCCCCCGCCCCTCTGGCCGTGATAGCCAAAATGTACGACCATTGGACCTTCAGGGCGGTGGCCCGGCGGCTTTGGTGAGAAGGGACGGCTTCTTGCAGGCGCAGGCCGATGGCGGCCCGGCGCATCACTTCATCGTAGGCACCACGATGCCCCGCATCAGTACCTTCTGCGCTGAGAGAAAGACCACCATAGTGGGAATGGCAGCAAGCAGCAGGGCAGCCATTATCACGTAGGGAGCCGACTGGGCCTCGAGCTGAAACTGCTGCAGAAAGACCATCAGCGTCCACATCCTCTGGTCCTGGCATGTGGTCAGCGCCCAGAGAAAGGAC
>SLPQ01000037.1 GCA_007131925.1 Candidatus Brocadiia bacterium
AGCGAAGCGGTTGGCCGGTCCCAGCGGGATGCCCTCGCCAAATTTCCAGATAGTCTCGCCATGGGCATACCATTCCTTTACCGTGCGCTCCCAGCCTACGTTTATCTCCCCCATGCTGTCGAGGCGCATGCCTCCGCCGACCTCCATGATGAGGCCGTTAAACTTGTACCTGAGGAGAAAGTCCCTCATGTACCGGCGCGCAAAGGGCAGCGCCTGCCTGCCGGGAATATACACATGCACCCAGCGAAAGGGCAGAAATGGCCAGTCTTTGATCTGGCCCTTCCGCACGGCTACGCTCTTTTTGCCCCACTTATGCACGAGCTGGACAAATGAAGACACACCGTACAGTGCGCCGCGGTAGTCGCAGCCGGCGATGAGCGCGCCGTCGGCATCAATATTCATATAATACCCTTCAGCACCGGGGTCCTCAGCGCTTACCCTGTCGCCGGCGGCTTCGCGGATCATGTCACTCTCCACCGTGCCGACAAGGATGGGCGTAGAGCCCTGGGGCGCAGCCCCCACGACTACGGGCAGCGCAACGAGAAACTCATCCTGTATCAGCTCGCCCAGCAGCCGGCCCGGATACTGGGCACGTTCGCTGCCCTCCGGCACGACAATGCACGCATCTACAAGGAGCAGTCTGTCCTTTTCGATCGTGCCCTCGCGCGGGATGGGCCATATGGGGTAAGGGGGCTGTCCGGTCTCTTCGCATGCACAGGCCAACGAAGCCCACGCTGCAAGTGCCAGCGTGCAGCCAATGAAAAGCACAACCATCATCGCGATTTCCTCCTTCGGAGCCACCTTCGGTCACATTCGCCGCTTTGCAAGAAAAGTCAGCACCCCTCGGCAGGTCCGCCTGGGCGGATACCGCCTGCCTCGCTTACGCGCCCTGATCGCTATCGCGCCTTACAACCATGGCGGCGCGCTCACAGTCGAGGTGCCCGGCAATGACTGCGCACTTTGCCTTGAGCAGGTAGAAAACTTGCCCGCCCGGCGGTGCCGACACGGTCTCATAGTTTCCCTGTCCCTTTGAGATTACAAGGTCGGCCGATTCAAATGCCTCTCTAAACGTCTCAGAGCAGTCGGCAAGTATCGTCCCGGGTGCATCGGAGCCGTTATCTATAACGCGGACGATATCCGTCAGGCCTGCGCTCGCTGCATCCGCCATCAGGGCGTCGTTTATGGCGGGGCCTCCCCTGACCGCAAGCGTCACGCGCGCAGTGTCGAGGCACTCGACCAGCAGGCGGTCAAAGACTATCTCGCCGGCGTTGTCCGCCAGGTACAGGACGCTGCAAGCCTCTTCGGCCGCGGCAAAGAGGGCGCGCGTCGAGCCTTCGAGAGGATCGTGGAGCGCCCTGTCTATAGTGGCGAGCATGTCCTCTTCGGCGGGCGTACGCTCGGAGCCGTGGTCGATGACGTTGCCCGCTATGGCCACCCTGACGGCCGCCTCGAAGGGGTCGGGAGCTTCCCTGACCATGCGTTCGACGCTCGGATACACCTCGAGGGCAAACTCATTCTGGCGGCGCTTGACCTCGGCGAAGGGGTCATTCACGCCAGTGGCACGCCTTATAAGGCGATGGATGTCCCTGCCCATGGCCGCAGGCGGCTCGGCAAAGTCAAAAACCGCAACTCTGCCCATCACCTCGCGGAGCGCCTCGGCGATTTGCCCCTCCCCGGTACCCAGGCCCCTCATGGTGTCTATCGTCTGCCTTACGAAGCACGGCACACATTCGACGGAGGTCTTCACTTGCCGAGTTCCTTTCATCCGCTCCCTTGCGCATCTTTCGGCCTCTACTTTACGCCGGGCGGGGTACGCCGCAACGAAAAAGGCACCACATGCAAAATGCAGCCGTAGAGCAGAGAGAAAGACGCCTTTGGCAAGGACCGTCGGCCAATAAACGTCGCACACCGTACAACACCATGTACCGAGAGCACCTGAAGGAGTACGCCCAGCGGCACGCTCGGCGGCCGAAAAGGGCGATTTTCACATTGTGCCGGAGATCTGCCGCTTTTGGCGGGAAAACAGGGCACGATTAGTTATAAAGGAAGGGAATAGAGAAGTCAGTTTTCTTGGAGAAGTAAAGACAAGGCAAAAAGGGGGCCTGAATATGTTATCCTGCAGATCGGCAGTAGCCACAGGGATACTTTCCTTTCTTCTGGCCGTAGCGGCCGCCCATGCAAGCGAGTACTACGTGGACATGGCAGGCGACGACGCAAACCCCGGCACGGCCGAGGCGCCGTGGCGCACGATCCAGCACGCCGTTGACAGCATCCAGCCTGGCGACACGATCACAGTAAGGCCGGGCACGTACGTGGGCGCACGCATTTCAAGCTCCGGCCGCCCCGACGCACCAAAGACGCTGCGCTCCCAGACAAAGTGGGGCGCCATTCTCAATGAGCCCTCCGCCGCCGCGCGACAAAACGGCATTCTTGAGTTGGAAAACCGCGGAACTCCGGCCGTGGGTTATTGGATTGTAGAAGATTTCGAAGTGGACGGAGGTCTTTCCCACCGCGGCATAGACATCCGCGGCAGGACCGATGCCCCCGCAAGACATATAACAATCCGTGGAAACCACGTTCATCATGCGGCCAACAACGGGCGCAGATCTACAGGCATATTTGATGGCTTCCACGAATATGCACTTTACGAAAACAACGTCTCTCACAACAACACCGAACACGGCATATATCACTCCAATACGCCCGGCGACCATGCGGTAATACGCGGCAACATAGTCTTTTCCAATGCCGGCTGTGGCATCCATAACAACGCGGACCTGTCGCTCGGCGGGACGGGCATCATCCGTTACAGTGTCTGGGAGAGAAACCTCGCTTATGACAACAACTCAGGCTCAGGCCTCAACTACGACGGCATCAGCGACTCGATCATCCGCAATAACATCCTGTTCGACAACCGAGGCAGTGGCATATCGCTTTACGCTATCGATGGCGCCGAGGGCTCAAGCCGAAATCTCGTCTACAATAATACCATCATCATGCCGGAAAACGGCCGCTGGGCTGTAAACATTGCGCATCATGAGCGCAGGTCGGCTCCCGTCGGCAACAAGTTGAAAAACAACATAATCTACAATCATCATCCTGCAAGGGGTGTGATCCTCACCTACAGCTCATCCGTGAGCGGCTTCGAGAGCGACTACAACGTTGTGCAGGCGGGCGACCGCTTCAGCGTAGACGGCGGCTCCACCAGGATATCCCTCTCAGAATGGCAGCAGCATGGCTGGGATCTCAATTCCATAATCTCAACACCTGAGGAGCTCTTCGTCGACGCAGAATCGCACGACTATCGCCTGCACCCCGGCTCACCCGCAATAGATGCCGGCACTACCCTTGAGGAAGTGACGGAAGACTTCGACGGCACGCCGCGCCCGCAGGGCGAGGCGTATGACATCGGTGCATACGAGTACAGCCCCTCCGGTGGAGTTCCCACGC
>SLPQ01000196.1 GCA_007131925.1 Candidatus Brocadiia bacterium
AACAAGTAGTTGCAGTTCGTTCCGGCCCTGACGGGCCTCCACCGGACCGGTTTTCCGGCGCAGTGCGCCTCCAAACCGGCCGCTGAACATTGGCGTTGAGCATCTTGTACGGGACGGAGGAGCAACTCGATGCGATCAAACAATTCGGTGTCCGCTTCGAGCGCTTCTGATGGGGTCCTCGAGAAAAATTCTGAATTCCCGAGGGGGTTGACTCGATCCGCGCTTATCGGACCTGCCGCATGGATATTCGGGATGTTTCTTGCAATGCCTGTCGGAGCCCAGACCATCACGGTCGTTGGCACCCCACATCTCACTGGTTTGGAGCCCTCGCCGAGTAACGAACAACTGACAGAGGCCGTAGAAGCCCTGTCGGCCTTCGAGCCCACACAGGTCTGCGTAGAACGCATGAGCGGCGAGCGCATCGAGGTCTTGATGGCGGACCCAGCCCGAAACGCGATGACGCTTCGGCCGGAGACGGCGGGGCGACCGCTGGCGACCATCATCGTCCCGGTTGGTGTGGAAATGCAGGCCGTGCTGGAACGAAGCCCCGCGGATGCGCGCGACGAAGCACAACAGCTCGTTTCTCGCTGGGATGAGCTCGATACGTCGGGGCGGATCCGGGTCATCGGGCTGCAGCTCGCCGGTTACGAGTTTTCCTCCGCAGTGCTGAACTGGTCCTATCTTGATGAAACAGAACGGAAGGAGGCGGCGGAGATTGTCGGTGCACCCATTGCGGAACGGCTTGAGGAGACGCTCAACTCGGTCCACGAGGCGTACTCCCTGGGTGTGCCGCTGGCCCGGAAGTCGGGGCTTCATCAGCTATGCACTGCAGACTCACAAGAGGACGAGACCCGCGGCATGCAGGCGGCCATGAAGCACGGGGGCCAGCAAGTGATCGATAGTCCGGAGGTGCAGGAACAGTTTGATAAGCACCGGGCGATCATGGCGAATGCCTGGCGGCCCGAGGGCGGGCGCAGTGCGCTGGTGGCGCTGCTGCAGTATGCGAACAGCGACGAATACGAGGAGATGGATCGCAGGGTGCAGTGGGAGACGCTGCGAGAGATGGACAACGAGGCCGGCGCATTCAGCCGGCGACTGATGTACTGGCATGCCCGCACGGCCGAGATCTCGGCGGAGCTGTTTCGAGCGCTGGCGAAAGGCCCCGATGAGCGCGTTCTATTCATTGTAGGCGCTGCGCACCGGCCATTCACGGAAGCCGACCTGCGCGCGCAGCCGTGGGTCGAAGTCAAGTCCGCACGGATGCTTCTGGAGGTACAGTGAACGCACTTTGCCGGTCTATTGGCGGCGCCCCTAAGCCGGGCGACCATACCGCCCAACAAAGCCATACAACCGACGCTCGTACCTCGCGCGGCTGATGGCTGGCGATAAGCGATCGCAACTTCCATGAGGATCGAGCCAATGAAGCTCACAGATATACCCCCTTTCCTGCAGACAGTCATTAAGAAATCAGACTTTTCGGTAGTCATTACTACTGGCGAGCTAGAACCGCCAGGGCCAGTGCTCGTGCATGTCAATGATGCTTTTACTCGCATGACGGGCTATACCCGGGAGGAACTTCTGGGAGCCACACCACGCATCCTGCAGGGCCCGGACACGGATCGCGCGGTCTTGAACCGGCTCAAGTCAAACTTGCGTGCCGGCGATTCCTTTGAGGGGCGAGCCTGGAATTATCGGAAGGATGGAACACCGTATCTCGTGGAGTGGACCATTACCCGTTTGCGTCATGATGGTGAAGGGCATGACTATTTCTTTTCTGTGCAGCAAGAGATAACAGACCTGGATCCGGCCCAGAACCGACTGGAAGGTCAGACCCGGCGACTGAACGCACTCCTGAGTTCCACCGGTGCCAACCACGATCCGGTCACGGGCGCGTTGAATCATCAGCACATGCTGTTGCGGCTGCAGCGCCTCATTGACGAGACGGCCGCGTCTCAATCGGTGATCGGGCTGGTGTCGTTGCAGTTCCGGCGCCTGGACCGCATTGATCAGGCCTTCGGTGTTGAAGCCGTCAACCAGCTCTTGAGCGATATTGCTAAACGCCTCGGCCACCGGCTTGAGTTGAATGAATCGCTTGCCCGTTCCCATGAGTACACTTTCGCGGTGATTATCCCTGTGGATGGTGATGCGGCAAGTGATCCAGACCATCATCTGATGACACGAGCACGTTCTTTCATCGCCGCTGTTACAGAAAATGATTTCGAAGTTGCAGGTGAAGTCCTCCGGGTCGAGGTTAGCGCGGGGATCGCCCGTGCATCGACCGATGGCCGCCATGCACGCGAGCTAGCGCTTCTCGCGGAAGAGCTTACTGAAGATGCGGCCAGTACTGACACGGATCCCGTCCGCTGGGCGGATCACAGTATCAAGGAGGAGCGACGCCAGGAAATGAAACTTGAAAGTGATCTGCAGTCTGCCGTGTCCGGAAAGGAGTTGGTGCTGTTTTATCAACCCATCATAGATCTGGAAACTGGCAAGGCAGTAGGGGCTGAGGCGTTGTTACGTTGGCCTCTGGATGTGGGGCAGGCCCCTATCGGACCGGATCGATTTATCCCTCTCGCAGAAAAGCTGGGGCTTATGGATGAACTTGGTGGGCAGGTCTTTGAGGACGCCTGCCTCCAACTGCGACGCTGGCAGGAACTACCGGGCAACGCGACATTCTGGGTGTCGGTCAATGTCGCCCCTACTCAGCTTCGTAAGCCGGGCCTTGCCGACCGCTTTATCGCGATCACGCAAGCGATGGGCGTGGCCCCGGCTTGCGTAAAGCTCGAAATCACAGAGGATGCGCTGGATATCAGCCTTGCCGAGGTCAGCCATGTCATCGACGAGCTTGTGGCCGCTGGTTTCTCTCTGGCTCTGGACGACTTTGGTACTGGCTATTCGTCGCTGGGGCGGCTGATCGATATGCCGTTCAACCTTATCAAGGTCGACAAAGTCTTTGTCTGGCACACGCCCGACGGGCGCGGCGCAGGTGTTGTGGCAAGCCTGTCGCAATTGAGCCATCACCTCAAGCTTGATGCTCTTGGCGAGGGTGTGGAGACTGCCGCCCAGGAGGCCTATTTACGCACTCTCAACTACCGCTATGCCCAGGGCTTTAATTACGCCAAACCGATGTCGGCGGCTGACTTTACGGCCTGGGCTGGATGGCCGAAAGATTAAACATGTGTCGGGGAAGCCACAACCTGATCATTCGGGTGTGGCGGAGTAAAAAGCAGCTGAAATTGCCGGTAAATGACTCATAACCAGGCCATGCACCGGATACCAAAACCTCCGCTTCTCTCCGGCTTCGTCACCGGTGATGGCGGCGTTGAGCGGCAATGAATAACGACACCTTCAGCCCGCACCTTTTTGCTCGATGTAATCCAGCAACTCGCCCAGGGTGTGCATGCGGGCGTAGTCCTTTTCGGGAATGCTGATGCCGAG
>SLPQ01000141.1 GCA_007131925.1 Candidatus Brocadiia bacterium
AGATATGAATGCCGATGTTCGGCTGGTTGCAGACAGGGTTGTGGGCGCGCTGAGGCGCCTGCAATCTGAGTTTACAGCATAGAGGTGCTCCATGAAATACAATGTTATGGTCCGTTATGGCGCCATGGGTGTTGTGGATAGGTTTTCAAGCGAGCTGACCGGCCTGAAACGTGGCGACCGGGTAGTGGTGCGCACCGATAGGGGTAGCGAAGAGGGCGTTGTCGTTGAATCAAGGGAGGCCGATGAAGGGGAGGAAGCATCCGGAGGTGATGTACTGCGGCTCTTCACCGGGCAGGACGAGGCTGAGCTTCGCCGGATACAAGATGAGGCCATTCCAGCTGAGAAGGCCTTTTGCCGGCAGCGCATCAGTGAGCTCAAGCTCAAGATGAAGCTTGTGGACGCCGAGCACCTCCTGGGCTCGGAAAAGATAATCTTCTATTTCATGGCAGACGGCCGGGTGGATTTTCGCCAGCTCGTAAAGGACATCGCCAGGCAGTACCGCACCCGCATCGAGCTGCGGCAGATCGGGGTGCGTGACGAGGCGCGCCTTCTGGCCGAGTGCGGCCACTGCGGCCAGCGAATGTGCTGCAAGTCCTTTATAAAGTCCCTCGAGCCTGTGACAATGCGCATGGCAAAGAGCCAGAAGGCCACCCTCGACCCCTCCAAGATCTCCGGCGTTTGCGGCAGGCTGATGTGCTGCCTGAGATACGAGGACCAGCAGTACCGCGACCTGAAGGCAAACCTCCCCTCAAAAGGCTGCCACCTGACCTGTGCCGCGGGCGAAGGTAAGGTGGTCGACATGGATGTACTGGGCCAGACCGTCACTATTCAGACGGCCAGTGCCAACCGGGTGCGCGTCGACGCGGATGATATAGTCAGCGTTGTGCGCAAGAAGCGCGAGAGAAGTCAGTCCGGGCAAGGTGGTGGCGGCAACGACGATAAGAAGGCAGACGCGAAGCCGGACGCACAGAAGAGTCCTCCCGGCGCCTCGGGTAAGACTGGCTCCAAAAAGTCGCCGGCACGGCCCCCGCGACGTCGCTCCAGACGCGGCAAGCGCTCCGGAGGTTCCCGGTGAGCGGCGAATCGGCCGAGTTTCTCGAAAAGGTCCGCGCTGTCGCACGAAAGCAGGCGCGCTACGACATCCATGCCTATCTTTTCGTATTCCAGGGGCTTGAGTTCACGCTCAAGCGCATCGGCGAGCGCAGGCATGTGAGCGGCAGGGAGCTGCTTGAGGGAATACGGGACTTCGCGCTGCTAAACTTCGGGGCGATGGGAGAGGCGGTCTTCAGGCAGTGGGGTATCGAGAGTTCGCTGGATTTCGGCCGCATAGTCTTTGCGCTGGTGGAGGCCGAGCTCATGTCAAAGACTGACAGCGACGACATCGAAGATTTCGCGGATGGCTTTGACTTTCAGAAGACCTTCAGGGAGGATTATACGCCATCAGGTCTGCCGGACGAGACAAACGACGAACAAAGCGCTTGACAAGAGGCCGCAGCGGGGTAAACTTGTTGTTTTTTCTGCGGAGGGGCGATGCTCCCGCGGGTGATGTGATGCAGTGGAGAAGGCAATGAGGACTTTTGTCGCCAGCGAAAAGGATATCAAGCAACGGTGGATCCTGGTGGATGCCGAGGAAAAGGTCCTCGGGCGCCTGGCCGTACCGATCGCGCGCGTGCTTATGGGCAAGCACAAGCCGACCTACACGCCGCATGTGGACTGCGGCGATTTTGTCGTCGTGATAAATGCCGAGAAGGTGCGTTTGACCGGCAACAAGATGCAGACCAAGGTCTACAAGCGATACAGCGGCTATCCCGGCGGGCAGCACATCACACCAGTCGCCGACGTCTTGAAAAAGCACCCCGAGCGGGTCTTGCGCGAGGCTGTAAGAAAGATGCTTCCCAAGACCAAGCTCGGCCGTAAGATGCTTACGAAGCTCAAAGTATACGCCGGGCCCGCCCATCCGCACGATGCGCAGAACCCAGAGCCGGTTGAACTCGAGATGAAATAAGGGAGGTTCGCTTGTCCGAGCAGGAACAGGTAAGCGAAATGGCTGTCGAAGAGGTCGATGCGCCGGTCGAGCAAGTGTGGGCGCTCGGCCGCAGAAAGACTGCGATCGCCCGCGTGAGGCTGCGCCGCGGAGGAGGCAGGATATACGTTAACGGCAAGGACCTCGAGCAGTATTTCAGCGAAGACCGCGACAGGCAGCGTGTGCGCTCGCCCTTCACGATCACCAAGACACTGGGGATGTACGACTGCATGGCCAATGTCAAGGGCGGCGGCTTCACCGGCCAGGCGGGTGCGGCCACGCTCGGTATCGCCAGGGCGCTGGTAAAGATCGATGAGCACTTCAGTGGCCCGCTGCGTGACGCCGGGCTCCTGACGCGCGACCCGAGGATGAGCGAACGGAAGAAGTACGGGCTTCACAAGGCCCGCCGCGCCACACAGTTCTCCAAGCGCTGAGCCAGAGATGCGCGCAAGAGCGCTCCCGGTGCCTGGGAAACCACCAGAGATCCGGGTCGCTGTACGGCTGCGGGTCAGGTCCGCGCCGCGACCGGCGGCAGGCGAGCATCCCAGGTGTTATCTGGAGGCCGTCCTCACAAATGGACATTCCGGAATGCGCTGAGGATAGAGATCGGCCTTGTCGGACATGCCGGCGTAGGTTTGTCACTCTCAAAAATCAAACCTGCTCAGAACCGGCCACACCGCAGGGGGTGGTCTGATGATACCTCTCTGGGCGTCTATACCGCTGCTTGCAATCCTCCTGGCGGCCAGTGCTTTTTTCTCGGGCTCGGAAACCGCCCTTTTCAGCCTTCAGCGCGAGACACTCACCGCCTTCAGAAAGAGCCCCTCGCGTCGCGCAAGGCGCGTGGCGGACCTGCTGACGACGCCACGCGAAATCCTGGCGACCATACTCTTCGGTAATCTCATTGTCAACGTCCTCTTCTATGCTATCACTGCCGTGATGGCCTGGGATCTCGCGCAGCAGGGCCGCGGGGGTCTGGCTGCCGCACTCGGTGTGGGAAGCCTGTTTGCCGTCATAATCTTCTGCGAGGTGGTGCCAAAGGCTGTCTCGCTGTCGTATCGAAAGGCCCTCTCGCAGCTCATCTCAGGCCCCCTGATGACGATCTACTACATCCTGGCCCCCGTGCGCTACGTGGTCGGTGCGCTGGTCAGTGCCATCACGAGGGCAGTGCTGCGCGTGGCCGGGCGGCCCAAGCGGATAACAAGAGAAGAGCTTTCGATGCTCCTGGAAGTGGCAAGCTCCCAGGGACATATTCCACCGCACGAAGGAGAGATGATTGAGGAGGTGATGGGGCTAAACCAGACGCGTATCCGCGAGGTTATGACCCCGCGCGTGGACATGGTGTCGATAGGAGAGGATTCGCCGCTGGAAGAGCTTGTAGCACTTTTTGAGCGTACAAGCCGCAGCAGGGTGCCGGTGTGCAGGGGCGACCTCGACCACATTATCGGCATAGCTCAGGTCAAGCGGGCGCTTCTGGAGCCGGCCTCGAGCCTGGCTGAAATCATGGATGAGCCGCTTTTCATGCCGACATTCAAGACCGCCGAGAGCCTGCTCAATGAGTTTCAGCGCAGGCGTGCCAAGATGGCGATCGTGGTTGACGAGTACGGCGGGACCGCCGGCCTTGTCACGCTTGCCGACCTCGTCGAAGAGATCGTAGGCCCTTTAAGCGACGAGTACGAGCAGCCCCAGCAGCTGGTAACTGAGCTTCCGGAGGGAGGCTATCGCCTGGCGGGAGATCTCTCTCTCAGGGAGTGGAACGAGCTTTTCGGCGAGGACCTCGAAAATGAGAGGCTCTCGACGCTCGGTGGTTTCATAGTTTATCTGCTGGGCCGCGTGCCGCGAAAGGGCGACACGGTCGAGCACGGAAATGTCCGCTTTACCGTCGAGGATGTGGCCCGGCATCGGATAGTGACGGTGCGCGCCGAGCTGATAAGCCATGACGCGCCCGAGGGAGGCCAGCAGTGAGCTGGCTGCTTGCCATCGCAGCTGTCTTTGCCATGTGTGCCGCGGCGGTGAACTCCGGCTTCGAGGTCGGCGTTTACAGCCTGTCGCGCGTCCGGCTTCGATACAGGCTCGAAAGCGGAGATTTGCGGGCCCGCATCCTCGACCGGCTGCTGCACAAGCCCGAAAAACTCATCTCGGCTATACTGGTCATACAAAACCTGGCGGTATACTTCGTGACCTTCGTTGTCGCATCGACACTGCAGGAGGCCGGCGTGCCGTGGGCCGAGGCGTGGAGCACCGTCGTACTGGCGGTGGTATTTTTCATCGTAGTCGAGGCCGTTCCCAAGAACATCTTTCGCCACGCCGCAGACGTGCTCGTGTATCCTCTGGCCCGCGCCTACCAGGTGATGCTGGTGCTCCTTGCACCGGTCGTACTCATGCTGCGGGCCGTGACGCGCATTGCTGTGAGGATAGGCGGGGCGCAAGGGGAGCCGTTTGAGCAGTTTTTTACCAGGGAGCGCCTGGGCTTTTATATTCGTGAAGGCCACAGCGAAGGCGTTCTCTCACGATACCAGGTCGACCTGACCGAAAACATACTCGTCGGCGAGCATGTGACGGTGCAGAGAGCAATGACGCCCCTTGAGGAGGTGGCTGCGGTGCCGGAGGAGATAACCTGGGGTGAGCTCAGGCGCCTGGCGCGTCAAAAAGGCTTTTCCCGGTACCCTGTTTACAAAGGCGAAAGGGAGAATATTCAGGGAATTCTGAACATTTTCGACTGCTACAACGTCGAAAGCGATGCAGCGTCGCTTCGACAGCTCATGCGGCTGCCGCAGCGCTTTGCCCCCCATGTGCCGGTCACCGCGGCGCTCAAGGAGCTTCGCGAAAGCCGCCGGCCGATGGGCATAGTTGAGCGTGACGGGCGTGCCGAGGGCATAGTGACGCTCAAAGACTGCGTTGAAGAGATAGTGGGGGAGCTGTACGAGTGGTAGTTTGGACTTGAAGGCTCGTCCGGCGATACTACAATACCCCCGGCCTTGGAACAAAACTGCTTAGGAGCATACGGATGGCGTCAGGGCGATATACTTTCTTGCGGGTGGGTGTAGTCACGGTGGTATGCCTGGCCTTGAACGGGTGCCTCGAATACAACGAGGAGATTCGCCTTAACCCGGATGGATCGGGAACCGTCAGAGTACACGGCCAGATCGATTACAACGCGGCCATGCGTTATTATGACGGCCCCAGCGACCCGGTGCGCCCGCCGCTCACAAGGGCCATTGTCGACAGCCTGCTTGTCGGTTCGGAGGCGGTATCGATAAGCGAGATTTCGGTGCTGCCGGAGGCGGGCAGGTGGGTCTACGACATCACGGTGTACTTCAGCAGTATCTCTGAGCTCGCCAGGACCAGCTATTTCCGGAATCGCGCGATCTCAGTAGGCCTGGAAAGCCCGAGGGAGCTGGGTTTTTCCGCCAGTGTCAGCCCCACGCCGTTTGAAGTCGCCAGGGACCATGCGCAGACTTTCAGGGACAACCCATACTCGGCGGGGTTTGTTGAGGCCTATGACACCGACCAGATACGTACACACATCGAGCGGTCGCGCCTGAGCTACCTGGTCTCAATGCGAGGTATCGAGGGCACCGGCACCGCCGACATTGTGCAGCCGGTGAGGGGCGGCCTCGTGGAGGCGCGCTGGCAGTTTGCAGCCGCAGCGGTTCTCAACGGCCGGAGGGATGCACGCCTGCAACTGACCACGAGGCTACCCGGCGAGCGAGGCTTCACCGAGGTGGTTATCCTCATTCTCCTTGCAAGCGTCATCGGGATAATAGTGGCGGCTGTCAGGCTTGTCATCCTGAAGATGCAGGGGGCAAGCTGACAATTTGCCCTACACCTGTGGCTGCCTCGGGCCCTCCTTGCTGTCGTAAGGAAGTAGTCTCTCGGCTACGGTGCCTGCAAGGTATTCCTCAACCTGGCGCTCGCTGCGGCCGGTAAAGCGCGCGGGGTCTCTCAGCTCGTCCAGCCTGTCGGGGCTCCAGTCGCCCTCAAGCGCCGCTGCAAGCCTGTCAAGCAGGTCATTTTCGCCGCCTGTTTTCACCTTTTCGGCGGCCTTGTGACTTTCAACGCGGATTATCTCGTGCACCTCCTGGCGGTCTTGACCGGCGCGCACGGCTTCCATCAATATTTCTTCGGTGGCCATGAACGGCAGCTCGCGGCGGACATGCGCGGCTATCACCTCGCGGTTGACCACAAGGCCCGCCGCCAGATAGTGCCACGCGTCGAGTATCACCTCTGTGGCCATGAATGCTTCGGGTATGGAGAGCCTGCGGTTTGCGCTGTCGTCGAGGGTACGCTCAAACCACTGCGCAGCGGCTGTGTAAGCGGGATTGGCGGCCAGGGATATCACGTAGCGCGCCAGGGAGTTTATCCGCTCGCTTCTAAGGGGGTTTCGCTTGTAGGCCATAGCGGAGGAGCCGATCTGTTTCCTACCGAAAGGCTCCTCAACCTCCTTCAAGTGTGCAAGAAGACGCAGATCGTTTGCAAACTTCGATGCCGACTGTGCTACTCCCGCCAGGGCCGACAGCACCAGCCAGTCCAGCTTGCGTGGATACGTCTGGCCGCTTACCTCCAGCAGGCGCTCGAAGCCCATCTCGTCGGCAACCATGCGGTCGAGCGCCTTGACCTTCTCATGGTCGTCATCAAAGAGCTTCAAGAAGCTCGCCTGTGTGCCTGTCGTGCCCTTGGCGCCCAGAAAGGGCAGCTCGCGCTGGAGCCTCTCTATCTCGTCGAGATCGATCAAAAGGTCCTGAATCCAGAGGCACGCCCTCTTGCCCACAGTGGTCATCTGCGCAGGCTGAAAATGTGTAAAAGCAAGAGTAGGCAGTCCCTTGTACTTGTCGGCAAATTCCGCGAGTGCAGCGATCACCGCCGCCGTCATGCGCCCCAAAACGCCGAGAGCCTCACGCATCTGCACCAAGTCAGTGTTGTCCCCGACGTAAGCGCTGGTAGCTCCCAGGTGGATTATGGGCCCGGCCTTCACGCACTGTATGCAGTAGGCATGAACGTGGCTCATCACGTCGTGAAAGGTTTCGCGCTCGCGCTGTTCGGCGTCCCGGTAGTTCACCTGGTCGCGGAAGGACTCCATCTCCTCTATCTGCTCGTCGCTTATCTCAAGGCCCAAACGCTGCTGAGCCTTTGCCAGGGCTATCCAGAGTAAGCGCCATGTCCTGAACTTTCGGTCAGGTGAAAAGATCGCCGCCGTCTGGCCGGCTTTCCATCGCTCGGCGAGCGGATTTTCATATGTGTTACGCACTGTTGCCTCCCTTTTCAGGCCTGCAAGCGAGCCAGAATGTCGCGAGTCGAGTGCCCCTTCGGGTCTCCCACTATGCGGATCTCTCCCCCATAAGAGAGCACGCTGTCCCGCTCAGGTACAGTCTCCGGCGTGTAGTCTGTGCCCTTTGCATGGATATGGGGGCGCAGTGCCAGGATGACCTCGTCAGCTGTGGCGTCGTCAAAGATCAGGACAAAATCCACCGACGAAAATGCCGAGAGTATTTCCGCGCGCTCGCCTTCGGGTGTGACGGGCTGCGTTTCTCCTTTAAGGGCGCGGGTGGATGAGTCGCTGTTTATGCCGACAAAGAGAAAGTCGCCCAGGCAGCGCGCCTCCTCCAGTGATCGTACGTGCCCGACGTGGATGATGTCAAAGCAGCCGTTTGTGAAGACGATTCTCTTGCCGGCCCGGCGGAGGTTTTCCGCGATCTCTGCCGCCTCGGCAAGGGTGGTCAGGACTTTCTGACTGCGACTGGCCGCCTCCTTCAAGTCTACCTCCCGCCCGAGAGCATCTGAGTCTCGACACCGGCGCGCGCCAGCAGCCGCTCGGCGTTTCGGTGCAGAATATTGTGTCTGTCTTCGTCCTCGATTTCGGCAGAGAGCACCGCGCCTATTCCATGGTGAGGGTCAAACCACGGCAGATCAGTGCCGAAGAGAAGCCGCTCGCTGAGCCCGGCCTCCACAAAGATCTCAAGAGCCGGTCGATCATCGAGCACAGCGGTCAGCTCAAGGTATATGTTTGGGAACTCGCCTGCCACATCGATCGCCTCCTGCCAGCTGTCATGCAGGCTGTGGGCAAGTAGAAGGGGGCACTCCGGGTGCCTCCGGGCCACCCGCCGGACCGCCCCGGCGTCGCAGTACGGGTCGTTACCCCAGGTATGGGTGAGCACCGGCAGCCCCCGGCGCTCTGCGAACGCAAGGGCCGGCTCAAATGCGACGTCGTCAAGTCCGATTTGAAACCACGTCGGATGGAGCTTAAGTCCTATGTACACGTCGGAATATTCGTCCCAGCTCTCAAGGTCCCGCGAAAGCGCGGCGGGGTAGTGCGGGTTCACGGCCATGTATACGCGCAGCCTTTGCGGATATCGCCGCGTGGCCGCTATGGAGGCGGCGTTTGAAACCTCCGGCGTCTTGAAGGCGAGATGATGGCTGAAGCATAGAAGCCTGACACCTGCTGAGTCCATAGTGTGTATCATGGCCTCTGGCGTCTCCCTTGGAAACCATATCCCCGTAAAGGGCCCCATGTGGCCGTGCATGTCGATAACGGGGCAGTCGTCGGTGCGTCCGCTGCGCCAGAATGCCTCGGCAAGCTCGCAATCAGAGATCATGTGAGTACTCGATCCAGAAGCCTTTCAATATTGCCACCGGCCACGGCCTCTTTGTCGCCGGTGCTTATGTCGGCATGTGCAATCGCCAGCATCATGCCGCCGTGATATGCGCTGGGAAAGTCCGATCCGTACAAGAGCCTTCCCGCGCCGTATCGTTCTACGAAGCTCTCGATGCCGCCGTCGAGGATGTACTGGCTGATCTCGAGGTAGACGTTGGGATATGTGTCCAGAAGCGGCCTGAAGAGCCTGTCAGGCCCCCAGCAGCCTACATTGCATAGTATGACTGTCAGCTGCGGGAAGGACTTAAGCAGGTCATAAATGCGTGTCCAGCTTTCCCCGGACTCATCCCAGGTGCACCTGTAAAGAAGCGGGATGCGCCTCAGTATCATCTCTTCGAACACATCCCCAAGCACCTCGCCCCGCAGCAGAAAGTGGCTCTCCTCCGGCCACGCCGTAAAGGCCCTGACGCGACTGGCCAGAGCCGCATCGATGAACTCTCCGATACCGCCGAGCTCGCCGGTCTGGTCCGGAAGCAGCGCCCAGCATCCATAGAGCCTGTCATGCGGCGCTATGGCGCGCGCGAGCAGGTCATTGCCGGTGATTGCGCCTGCGTCCCTCTGTGCGACGTGCCAGGCGAGCGCCTTTTCGACGCCGGAGCGGTCCATTGCATCAAGAAGGGTGGTCACATCCACCGGGCGCTTGTTTCGCGGATCGGCGGGCAGACCGAAATGGCAGTTGCAGTCGAAAAAGCGCATGGACAGAAAGCCTCCTCATGACGACCAGTACGAAATTTTACGGCGCGCGCGGTATCCTGTCAAACCCGCCGCCGGGCCGCCCATGCCGGCGCGATTTCAAGTACGCCTCTGTCCAGGGTGCAGGCAGCGGCAGCTCCACAGCCCGCCGGATGGTCACAAAGTTTCATCATCGCCCGGCACCGACGCTCACCCTGAGCTTTGCGTACTGCAATCCCCGGCGGCTGGAATATCGTTGAAGTGCACCCGCCGCGTCTGTAACATTGCCGTCATCTTCACAAACTTGCGGGTGATTGATGGGAAAACGACGCCACCCGAGAAAAATCGCAGCCTGGCCGGCATGGGTCAGGTTTCACAAGAGCGCAGCCTACTGCAAGGGGCGCACGGAGAACGTCTCTCGCTGTGGGGCCTGGATAGTCATGCCTGTCGAGGACGGCGCGAGCGATGGGTCCAGGGTTGAGTACATTCTGGGCGTGCCGTCGCGCGAAGGTGATCACTGGGCGATACAGGCGGTGAATGGGGAGGCGGCGGTAGTGCGTGTCAAGAGGGGCCCCGACGGGGGGCTTGCGCTGAGATTTTTCGAGGAAAAGGATCTCGACTGAGGGTGCGCAAGCGCCGGTGCTTATAAGGAGAGCTGGATGCAGGTTCCGCTGTTGGACTTGAAAAGGCAGTACGTTACGATCGAAAGCGACATAAAACAGGCCATCGAAGAGGTCTTGTCAAGTCAGCACTTCATCATGGGCCCGAAGGTCAAAGAGCTCGAACAGGCCGTTGCGGGGTACTGCGGCACAAGGCACGCGGTGGCGTGCGCCTCCGGCAGTGACGCGCTGCTTCTGGCCCTGTGGGCGCTGGGTGTAGGGGCGGGCGACGAGGTGATAACGTCGGCTTTTACCTTTTTTGCCACCGGCGGCAGCATCTCGCGGCTCGGCGCGAAGCCAGTCTTTGTGGACATACGCGAGGATACCTACAACATCGACCCAGACCTTATCGAGTCGTGCATTACCGACAGGACAAAGGCGATCATGCCGGTGCATCTTTTCGGCCAGTGTGCGGAGATGGACTGGATAAACGACATCGCCGCACGCAGGGGCCTTGCGGTCATAGAAGACGCCGCGCAGGCCATCGGTGCAGAGTACAATGGCAGGCGCGCCGGCGCCCTGGGCACGATGGGCGCATTCAGCTTTTTTCCCACCAAGAACCTCGGCGGCTACGGCGACGGCGGCATGGTCACCACCGATGACGACGAGCTTTATGACATGCTGAGCATCCTGAGGCTTCATGGCGCGCGGCCGAAGTACTACCACAAGCACATCGGTATGAACTCACGCCTCGACGCACTGCAGGCGGCAGTCCTGCTGGTCAAGCTGCCCCACCTCGACACGTGGAACGACGCCCGGCGCGCAAACGCCGCTCGCTACAACAGCCTTTTCGACGCAGCCGTTGTCGGCACGCCGGTCGAGGCAGCGGGCCGCCGCCACATATACAACCAGTACACCATCCGCGTCGATAAGCGCGACGATCTTGGTGATCACCTCCGGGAAAAGGGCATCGGCAGTGAGATTTACTATCCCGTGCCGCTGCACCTGCAGGAGTGCTACGCAGACCTTGGCTATGAGAAGGGCTCACTTGCAGTTACCGAAAAGGCCGCGCTCGAGGTGCTCTCCCTGCCGGTCTTTGCCGAGCTTGCCGCCGAGGAGATCGAATACGTTGCGGATACCGTGAAAGGATTTGCCGTCTGAGGGCAGTGCTCATGCGAAAAGTCGCTGTGCTGATCATGATCTCCACGTTGCTGCAGGCATGCTCTGCCCCGGGCAATGACCCGGGCGAGGTGCCGGCCGACGCGTCCGGTGCGTTTGAGCGTGCCGAGCGCCTTATGTCCGCCTACGAGTATCAGGCGGCGCGGGAAGTGCTGACCGATGCATGGGAGGCGGACGGTCCCCGCCCTGAGCTTGCAGCGATGCTGGCCGAGAGCGAGCTTCTCACAGGCCGCGCGGACCGGGCGGTCGAGCGGCTGGAGGAGACTCTCGAGCATCACGAAGGTGACGTGCGGCTTCTCTTCTGGCTTGCAGTTGCATCGAGTGCGGCGGGGCGCCAGGAGAGAGCCGCCGAGATCATCGATGAGGCGCTTGCCCTCGCAGGCGAGAAAGAGGCCGTCCTTTATGACCTGGCCGAGGAATTTCTCCGGCGCGGTGTGCCGTCGGTAGCCGGCGCTCTCTACGGAAAGATCATCGAAGTCTATCCGACCGAGAGCCAGTTTGACATTTTCTCGTGCCTGCAGCTTGCGGTGCTTCATTATGCCAATGAGGACTATGATAAGGCCGCGCGGGTGATGAAGCTTGCTGCCAGGCCTATGGAACGCGGCGATATCTCGATACTCACTCCGCATGAGAGCCAGTACTGGATTGCCGTTTTCGAGGCGATGCATCTGGCTGCAGGCGGCATGATCGAAGAGGGCATTACCGGTCTTCGCAACGCCGCCGCCAGCTATCCCCCTGGCATCGCCGCTGATGCCGCTCTCGTGGTGGTGCTTGACGGCGAGGGGCGCGAAGAGGAGGCGTCCGGCGTTTATGTACTGGCTGCCCGGCGTCTTGCCGACGCTATAAACGCCGAACCGGAGGACGCGCGCGCCTACCACGAGGCTGCACTGCTATCGGCGCTATCGGGGCGCGAGGTGGCCGAAGGGCTCCGGCTGTGTCGATGGGCGCTCACGCTGCAGCCGCTTATGGGCGAATTCATGGACACAAAGGCGGCGCTTCTTCTCGCGCTGGGTCGCCATGAAGAGGCTCTCAGGCACAGTGAGCGCGCCATTGCCCTTGCCGGCGCTGCGCGCTGGTCGCCGCCGGCGCTTTCAATGACCTTCGCGCTCAGACGACTCGACGCGCTCGAAAAATGTGGCGTACCCGTTCCGGCGGCCTTCACGCGGCTGCCATAGTCCGAGCCGCAGTGCGTTCAGAAGTTTCTCACAGCGTTGAGGTAGTAATAGGTGTCCAGCCTTTTGACGTCGGGCGACGGTGAGTTGTCATACTCATGGAGCAGGCCCACCCTGAGCTGCCAGGCGCCGTTTTCGGTCAGATCCACCTCCAGGGCCGCATCGTTTGAAGCGCGCCAGCTGCTGAAATCATCCAGATCCTGGACGTACTTTGTGGCATTGGTAAAGGTCAGTATGTCATTTAGCCTCTTGCTGTAGTCGCTGACCAACTCGGTGACCGGGGCGATGTCACTGCCGTCGTCGCGGAAATCCTCGTGCGTGAAACCGATACCGGCGCTTGTCTTCCAGAAGTTGGCGCCGTCGCGCCACCACGTGCGACCGAGACCGGCACTCACGGTAGTTCTCAGATCCAGGTTCTTGAACTCGTCCCTTTCCAGATCTATGGCCGTGTACCAGAAGGCCATCGGACTGACTATATACTCGTTGCGGGCGCCGGCACGCTGTGCGTTTTCGCTTCTGCGGCCGTTGTCAAACGCGTAGCGCGCCGAAGCGTACCCGCTCAGCAGCACGTCCTCGCTCTCGCGCCTGATGTCAAACCTGGCGTTCCCGCGAAATCTCTCCCTGTTGCCCGTCTGGCCGCTTATACCTATCTGGAATCGCCCCTGCCAGACCGGCGGCTCGGCCTCGGGAGGCTCGACAGGCTCTATAGAGATTACATCGCCGGCGGGTATTTC
>SLPQ01000060.1 GCA_007131925.1 Candidatus Brocadiia bacterium
ACGGCCCTGACATGCCGCCATGTTCGATGGTCTGCATCCAGGTATTGTGAAAGCCCATAGAGCCGAAGAGCCTCGTGGAGAAGCCGGGCTCAAGCTGTCTTTTCAGGACGAGATCGAACGCCCCGAGGCTTGCGCTGCCCGAGACTATCGGACTTGCGCCCTTGTGCACGTCGATGCGCGCGGCGTTTTCGATATTGAGGGTGTCAAGCAGGGGATGGGACCATACTCCCACAAACCTGGGCACCCCGTCGATCATAGTCATTATCTCGCTGCCGGGTCGCGAGCCGCCCATGCCGCGAATAAAGACGGCTCCTCCCTCGCGGCCGCCGAAGCTGCCGACCGGGTTGAAGCGGGATATGGTCACTCCCGGCACGCGCCTGAGCGCGCCTGCGAAGTCGTGCGCGTTCATAGCTTCCATCTGGCTTGCGGTGACGGTAGAGATCTGTGAGCCGTAGCGGGTCGTTACGGTCGGCTCCACGATCGGTGATGCCACTACCTGCACCTTGCCTATCTCCACTTCCTCCGGCGGCTGTGCCTGGTCATCCTGGACCGCCGCTGCGGCACCACACCATGCCGGCGCCATCAACAGCGCCACAAACACCCCCAGCAAAGACCGACTCATCTCTCTCACCTCCATCGCATCGGGTAAAACGCTTTGAGCGGCGACCACCCGACGTTACAATGGCACTCGTCGGACGGCTTGCCGCCCGGCCGGCGGAGAGGGGCGCAGTCTGGCAGGCCGTCCCCTCTCCGCTACTGTTGATTCGTTACTCGAATACCTCCGCAGTCTCCTCTCTCAACGCACGCTGTACTCAATGGGCACGGTTACAGTCAGCCTGCTCTCCGGCAACTCTTGGGGCATGGGTTCAAAAGGAGCTGCGCGCTCAATGGTCTGCACGGCGCCGCGATCAAGCTGGGCATCGCCGGAAGAGGCACTCACCCGGATCCCTTCAACCATACCGTCGCGCAGGAGGACAAAGCTCACTCTTACCGTACCCTGCCTGAAGCGCTGCCTGGCTGCGCGCGGGTAATACTTGTTGGCCTCGATGCGCCTGCGGATGCCGGCCAGGTATGACGTGCGGGCATCGGCGATGCGCCCCGCCTGGACCTGGGCGGTGCCGGGGTCTTGCGTTTGGCCTGGCGATGCCTCTTCTGCATGGCGCGTCGAGGTCGGCGCGCTTTCGACGGCACTGAGCGGATCTTTACGGTCATGGGCATCGGACGCGTCGGCGGTTTGTCCTGTCTGGTCGGACCGGGTGGTTTCCCTGAATGCCTCTGTGAACCTGTCCAGCTCGTCGTACAGGCGCCGAGCGGCGATCTCAAGCTCCCGGCGCAGCGGTTCCAGGTCAGGAGGCTCAAACTCTAAACTCTCCATCGGAAGGTCGCTTTGAGGACGCTGCGGCGGCATGTCGGGCTCGGCGAGGGGGGGCTCGCCTTCCGGCTCAGGTTCTAATGTATCGGCCTCGACAGGGCTCGTATCTGCCTGCAGGAGCTCGACTTTTTCGGGCTCGGGTGGGTGCGCCTGATCGATCTTGCCCGGCGTAGCCGTTGTGGCGCCTGCCGATGCGACGGCCTCCTCCGGCTCTACAGCGTGCTCGGGCGCTGCGGCCGCTTCTATGACGCCGAGGACTGTTATTTCATGCTCCTGTCCGGCAAGACCGGCATCCGCTGCTGACCACGGCATGGGGGATAACAGAATCAGGGCCGCATGGGCAGCCGCTGAAATCCCAAGCGCTATGTGAAAGCGGCCTGTCATCACTGCCTCTCAGCGAGGAGCCTGCAATTAAGACCGGCTGGCGCTAAGACCTGCATGCCGGCGTACTACGATTTACCATATCGTAATACCACGACAGGGTCAGGGCAAGTCTTTTTTCCATGGCGAGAGGTATAGCGGCGCCGCGGCGTCGTGCAGCGGTTGCCAGGCTACTTCATCTGAGGGACGACAATGCCGCGCAGGATGACCTTCTGTGCTGCGACGAAGACTACGAGTGTCGGCAGACTGGCCAAAACGAGCCCCGCCATCACGAGAGGCACTGAATAGTCCTGCTGGAACTGGTAGAGAAATACCATGATCGTCCAGTACCGCGGGTCCTGGCAGACGATGAAGGCCCACATGAACTGCCCGTAGGCGAGGGTAAAGGCTCCCAGGGCGATCACGGCAAGCACGGGCTTGGTAAGCGGCAGGGCGATGCGGTAAAACATCTGAACTTCGCTGGCACCGTCGATAAGTCCAGCCTCAAAGAGCTCCTGGGGCAGACTGTCGAAAAAGCCTTTCAGCAGAAATATCGAATACCCGTGAGCCAGCCCAGGCAGGATCAGCGCCCAGTAGGTGTTTAAGAGGCGCAAGTCCCTCATCAGAAGGAAGTTCGGTATCTGCGTGACGGCGACCGGAAACGCCATCGTCGCCAGCAGAAAGAGCAGAATGCTGTTGGCATAGGAAAGCTGAAATCGCGAAAGGGCATAGGCGCACAGCGGGTTTACCGTCAGCGCTGCCAAGATCATCGCAGAGCACAGGATAAGAGTATTCAAGAATGCATGCCCATGCAGAGCCATGTAGTTGACTACGGCCCTGTAGTTGCCGACGAAAAACTCCCGCGTCAGCCAGGGTCGCCTCGCGGTGTAATCCTGCCACTCGACCTCCCACATCGGTCGCCGCACATCTTCCCACGAGGGGTAAAGGCGGATGGCCCTGTTGTATTCGTCGATCGAGCCGTACCTGGCCTCGAGAAAGTCATGGTAAGGCCCGGCAGGTATGTCCTCAGGGATGACCACCAGCGCCAGCGGCACATAATGCTCAGCCAGCATCCGGCGCAGGTCCCTTTCGTGGACAGGCGTGAGGTCACCGGCTGAGGGCATACGGGCGTCATGTATGGAGCTGTAGTCGGTGCCCCATGAGCGGTTCAGGTCTTCGGCCGAGCCGTACTCGCTCTGCAGATAGGCCACGAGCCCTTCGCGTGTAAAGCTGCCCAGAAGATACTCTATCGGCATGACTTCCGTTAAAAACTCTCTCCAGTCGGCCTGTTCGACATCAGTAAGGCCCAAAGGCAGTCGCCTTGGCAAGGGCACATCGGCAAAATCGTCGTAACGCTGTGAATGGCGGGCATTCGCCGCCTCAAGCGTCTCATATCTCGCATTGAGATAGTCCATCCAAGACCAGCGCGCCGACTTGATCGTAATGTCTTCGGGGGGCACGCGGTCGGATAGTATGAACGAATAGATGTCGTTTGTGACCGTGCCCAGGTAGGATATCTCCTCCGGCAGAAATATATCATCGAACGACCCGTATGACGTCTCGTGGAGGGCATTGAGAGTTTCCAGGTCGCCGTGCCTTTCTCTGAGGTGCTCGCGGTACTGGTCATGAGGGTCCTGGATCTGCATAAAGCGCAGCGGCACGCGCTCTTTGGCGAAAGCAATCCAGTGCCTGCGCCAGAGGTCCTGGGCCTCGGTTTCGCCGGGAGGAGGCAGCGTAAAGGGAAGCGGCACGGCGTAGAAGGCATTGTATTCGGTGCCGAATTTCTCGTTGAAACGCTCCTCGGTCCCGTAGATGCTCTGCAGGTACCTGCCCCATTCGCTCTCGATGTCTCCGATATTTATAAATTCCAGATCTTCGGCCGCCAGCATGTCCTTGAACTCGGCCCAGTCCTCGTGTTTGACGCCCCTGGGCGGGAGATATGTCTTGAAGATCGACTGCTCGCGAATTGCGACGATCTCACGCAGCTCGCGGTTTTCCTCGCCGTAAGCCTCGTTTATGCCTCTCAGGGAGCCGTATTTTTCGAGGAGGAAATCCACGTACCGTTCCAGCAGCAGGTTTATTGTGCTCTGGGCGCGGGAGGTGCGGTAGAGGCACTCGGTGGCTATGGGGTTGTTTTCGATGAAGTCGCGCTTGAAGTCCTCATAATCCTCGATGCGCGCCTGAATAACAGGGTCGTCAAGATCGACCGGCACGGCCACTATGTGCGGCCAGTTGACCGCGGCCAGCGAGAGTCCCCGGAAGTCACCTGCGTATGCGAAATCACCGTAGCGGGTGTTGAAACGACGGTTGTAGATGTCGATCTCGTTGTACTTGGCGGCGGTGAATTTCCTGTACAGGGCATCTTCCGAGTAAAACCAGCGGGGTATGACCTGGTTTTCCTGGAAGTCCGCCCTGCTGGAAAAGGACAGCGCAAGCATCATCATGAAGGGATAGACCATCGTGACCGAGCCGACGGTGAGGATAACGTAAATCGACCAGATCAGCAGGCGCATCCGCCACGCTTTCCTGCCTATCTGGGAGATTATCGGCATCGCTCTACACCTTGGCCGTTGTAAACTTGACCTTCTTGAGTATCTGGAGCTGGTAGACGGTGAAACCGATAAGCATCGTCCCCAGGAGCCACGCCTCGGCAGTGGCGTAGCCGAACCTCAGGTACATGAAGGCGTTATACCATATCTCGAGGCCGATGGTGTGCGTGGCGCGTGCCGGCCCGCCGCCAGTCATCACGAATATCTGCTCCATCGCCTGAAAGGCGCCGATGAAGGCGCCTACGAAGTTGATGATTATCAGCGGCTTCAGGTACGGCAGCGTGATGCGCGTGACCTTCTGCAGGGTCGAGGCGCCGTCAATATCGGCTGCCTCGTACATGTCCTCGGGTACGCTCTTGAGCGCGGCAAGATATATAAGGCATCGCGGCCCGGCCGATGCCCAGACCATCGGTATCACGACGCATACCATCGGAAGCCACCACGTGCCGGATGCCAGCCAGTCGGAGCGCGGCAGACCGAAGGTGGTGAGTATGCTGTTGAAAAGGCCCGTCGAGGGATCATAAAATTTCTTCCAGAGAAACATGATCACAAGACCCGAGGTGATCGCCGGCAGATAGTAGATTATGCGATAAAGCATCTTGCCGCGAGGCACCTCGGCCAGCAGAAGAGCCAGTATTATCGGCGCAGTAAACTGCAGGCTGATTGAGAGCGACACGTAAAAGAGCGTCATCAGAAGCGACCACCAGAAGACCGGGTCGCCGGCAAGCAGTATGAAGTTGTCAAGCCCCACCCATGTGGATTCACCGATGATCCGGTAATCCATAAACGCCATGAACGCGCCACGTATCAGCGGCAGATACCGCCAGAGCAGTACGGTGGCTACAGCCGGCAACATGAACGCCCAGGCCGCAAACATGCTCGTCTGGGCGAACTTCAGACCCATGCGCCTGCGCGTGGCAGCCGCCTCGACCAGCCCCTTCACAGACCTGGCCAGCACGGCGACAATAAAGATGAGGATAACCCCGACCACCGCGGCCACGACGTAGGCGATCCTGCGCCTGGCCTGCATTACATCCAGGTCTATTTCCTGAAAGATAGTGTCATTGACCTTCGATGCAGAGGCCCTCAGCAGACGGGCGGGATCGGCATCAGGCCTTGTAAATACACTGTCTATCGGTATGGCCAGCTCGGCGGTCTGAACATTGAGGTAGTTTGGCGCGTACGGTTCGACGCGCCCATAGGTGCGAAGCTGCCTGTACGCCGATGCCCAGGTCCTCGGCACATAACGGCTGTATTCCTCGAAGCCGTATTTCTCCAGTAGCTCGGGGTCGAGGTAACGACCCTGGCCGGCTTCGATGAGAGTCTCGACGCGTATCCGCTCGGCCTCGTCGCTGGCCAGCCACCTTATATACTCCCACGCCGCGCGGATCTTGCGCTCGTCAGTGAGCTGAGAGTTTATCCCCCACATGCCGGCGTTGAGGTTGTTTGCGCGTATACCCGTCGGGCCCGCAGGGGTGGGCATCAGGCCGATTTCGTCGGGGTCGAGCCAGGTAGCGCCGACCGCCGTGTCGGCCGACTCCCACAGCATCATGGCCGCGCGTCTTTCCGTGGCGAAAATCGCGGTTATGTCCGCTGTCGGATCGACATAGAGGATGCCGCGGTAAAGGGTGTTGCGATCCTCGAGTGTCTCTATGGACACCTCTTCGTCGCACTCGGGGCACCTGGCGATGCCGGACTCCATCATTTCGTCCGTGATGTCGTAGACTATGTTTTGTCCGCGGCAGTCAGTGCTTGCGCAGCGTGTCCATGGCGCACGGCGCAGCTTCTTGTAAAACTCCAGTGCCTTGATCCCTCCCGGCTCATCATAGACTGCTCGCCAGGTGCGCTCGGCCCTGCGCAGGTCGACTCCGTCGTCGATGATCCATTCGGACGCGTCAGCGTCCGGATCAGGCACCGGTATGAGTCGGCCGGTATCGGGATGCACAGCGTACTCGCGTACAATGTCGCCGCCTGCCTGCCAGACGAAGTTCATCCACATCCAGCCGCCGTAAAGACCCATGGGAAGAACCAGGCCGAAGCGCCCCTCCTCGGGGAAGGTGGTCTTCTTGCCATACTCCCAGAGCGTCTCCCACGTCCAGTCCTCGACAGGCGCCCCGTCTATGGGCAGCCCGGCATCCTGGAAGTGTGCCATGCGGTAGTAGTAGCCCATCACATAATAGCGAACCGGGATGGCGTAGATATTTGTGCGGACCTGGCCGTCTTCGATGAAGGTGCGGGTCAGTGCCGGGCGCACCTCGTCGAGGATGCGGTCATCCGCCTCGGGCCACTCCTTGACGAAATCGTTAAGCGGTCTGACAAACCCCTGCTCGATGTAAGAGCCGATGCTGCGCATATTTATCTGGAAAAGATCCGGCCCGGTGCCGCCTGCCATCGCCATGTAAAAGGCGCTTTCCCTGGCCGGGCCCTCCACGCGGATGCCGCGGGTCTGCTCGACCCTTATGTGGGGGTTGTTCTGGAGGAATGCGTTGTGAACGGCCCTGTTTGCCCTGGTCTCGGGAGTGGTTACTCCGGCGGCCGGGATGTCCCACATGTTGAGCACTATCCGGTCGTCATCCGGCTCCGGTCCTATCTGCCTGACGACAGTCAGCACCGCCAGCGCCAGCACCAGAAAACCCGCGGCTGTGAGGACCTTACCAGCGGTGTTGCGAGGCTTTCTGTACGCGTCGGTCTCGCGAACTGATTCCATAGCTGCCTTTTGCCCAACCGGCCACAGAGGCGATCTGAATAGACGCGCTCGCTAATGAGCCCCTGCCCGCGCCGCACTAGCCTTAGTTTAGAAAAAACGCGGACGCAAGTCAACTGCGCGTCGTGCCGCTTGAGGAAAACTTTGCCATATATTGCGCCGAAAATGTGGGAAGACAGGGCCGACACGATAAAGGCGCGGCTTGCGCGAAACCAGCCCGCACCATGCGTCTTACCGGTGCGATGACTGCTATTGTGTGTCGGCGTGAGCGCCTGTCGCGTCGTCGGGCTCCTGCGGCAGGTCGACCTCTTTGACCTCGAAGACCTCAATCTGCGGCCCGTATCCCCTTGCCGGGTGCTCAGGTTCTTCAAAAACCACCAGCAACTCCCCTTCTGTGCGGGCATTTTCGATCTTTTCAAGGTCCCGCCGGGCCTTTTCGGCCTGCTCTTCCAGCAGGCCCATCCTCTGCGCCAGATTTTCCATGGAACTCTCCGCCAGAAGACGCATCTGCCGCTCGGACCAGTAGTCCACCGCGACATATTCCACGGGCGGGACCGCCACAGGCAGGCGCGTAGTCGGTTTGAGACCGGTCAGGATCACCGCAAAGGCCTTGTCACCCCAGGCGGACATCACCTGCTCTCTGTAAGTCTGCCAGTGCCGTCCGCCCCAGTCTATCCGGCGCATGTCCTGAAGGTATCGTGCCCCCGGCGTAGCCAGGACCGCAGAGCCGTCTGGAAGGTTTTCGACGGCCCACTGCGCATAACGGGTGCGGGTGTCACGGGCAGTCTCGCGGGCCGTGCGAATGCTGGTCTGGGCTGCAGACTGCGCCGTGAGAGTGGCGGTGAAGAGGGCAAGCAGCACTACGCCGGCCGCCGCGGGCATGTGCGGACGCCAGAACAGCCGATACAGCAGAGCTCCTCCGCCGATGGCCAGGGCTGGCGTCATCATGAAGGCCCAGTTTTTGAAACCGTATGCGTCCGCGGGAAAAAGAAGCGCCGCCGGCACCACGCCGAAAACAAGCACCGCCAGATATCGCATGCGATGCCACTTCGCGACCGCAAGGCCGGCCAGTAGACCCAGCACCCCCGCAGTCAGCAGCGCCCAGCCGATGCCATCCACGTAAACATCGAAAGAGGCCAGGCGGCCGAATATCTCCCTCAACCGCGACAGGTCAAAAATGCCCGATACACCCATGCGCGATAGCGAAGTCGTGGCAAAGGCGCGCACAAAGCCGAATGGTGATGTCACCACAAGTGCGATGTTCACAAGCAATGTGCCGGCAGCAAAGCACAGTATCCCCAGCAGAAAGCCCAGGATGGTGGATCTTACCTTGTAGTGCCAGGGGATCACCGCAAGGTACACAATCATGAAAGCTGGAAGATACGCCACGTATTCGAAGGCGGCTCCGCCTGCAAGCCCCAGAAGCAGCGCGCTGTAGAGGGCGTTTGTGAAGTCCTTTTCCATAACCATCTTCAGAAGAAAAAAGAGCCCGCCCAGCGCGGCAACAAGCGCAATTGCATCTCCTGTCGCAAGCCGCGAAGCCCACACCTGGTGCGGCGAGAGCGCCATCATTACAGCCGCCATTACACCGACGCCCCAGTCAAATGCGCTCTTGCACAGCGCATACACAAGGTACACCGCCGCCAGCCCGAATGCGACCGACGCCAGGCGCGCCAGCACAATGAAAAGACCCGGACGGATTAAAAATAGCGCGCGATACTCGTCCAGGCTCGACACGCGTCTCCAAAGTCCCGCCCACCCGTACAGAGCGCCGTATTGCGCAGCGTAAATGTAGGCCGGCAGAGCCGAGGTGGACGTATCTTCGGGCACCATCTTTGTCCTGCGCAGGTCAAGGGTGTGTGTGAAAGCCTGCCTGATATTGATCTCCTCCTCAAAATCGAACGCATAAGGTAGGCCATAACCTACTCCCAGCAGCCGCACCACCGCGGCGGCGGCCATGATCGCCGCGATCGGCCACTGCGGGGGGCCGGCCTTCTCCCTTGCCTTCGCCTCACCGATAACATGCCTTTCCATCGCACTCCCCTCGGCTAAGCACAGTGGACCACCACACTTCCCTTAATTCGGAATAATAGCCTCCACAAGTCCAAGAAACGAACGTACCCGTGCTTCACGACAGCCAAAGCACGCCCGAAGTGCCGGCTGGTTTGACAAGCCCTGAATCCGGGTTATATTCCCAGAGGTGAATGAAGGGTCTGGCAGCCCTCACGCGAAAAAGCGGCATGTTCGGGTTTCGGCACCCCGGATTTCGAGAGCTGCAATCAGGCTAACCTGGGCCTTATGTACGCCGTGTAGGGGTCTTGAGCATGGAAAAGATAAGCATTGTGAGACGGCGCCTGGAGGTATCTCCCACCAGGGCAGAGATCAGGGCTCGAAGGCGCCTGGAAAACCCGACGGGCGAGACCTTCAGCGGCGGCTCATCGGTGGCCGCCCTGACAGGCCAGTGTGACAGCAGCCGTCAGGACTCCAGCGCAGTCGGCCTCGACCTCGGCCCGGAGGTCGTCGATGAGCTCTGGAGCGCAGGACATCTCGACGAGACCTCCCAGGGGCAGCGGCGCTTTATTGTGGAGGCGCAAAAGGAGCGCGAAAATGAAAGGGTGGTGCTGAAGCTTCAGTTCATGAAGCCTGACTACTACCTTCGTCTGCTGACTGCCGAGGAGGTATGCGAAATGCTGCATATCTCTCGTTCGACACTTTACGGATACTCTCGCGACAAGAAGCTCAAGACCTTCCGGATGGGAAGAGGCTTGAGATTTCGTTTTCAGGACGTGCTGAATTTCCTTTCCGGCTGCCAGGCCGACGGGGATTAGGAGGGCGAGCAGATGTACTACGAATACTGGGGGATGAAGCGTCCACCTTTTGACAACGTGCCCGACCCCTCGATGTATTTCAGCGCGCATCAGACGGTGGAGCAGGCCGTAGGCGAGGTCCTCTTTGCCATCGAAGAGGGGGACGAATGTCTTGCCGTGGTCGTCGGCGAGGTCGGGCTGGGCAAGACCACCAGTCTGCGCGTGATACTTGACACCATCGACCAGGACAAGTATCGAATCGCCTTCATCACCAATCCGGATGTGACCTTCACCATGCTGCTTCGTGAGATCATCGGGCAGCTGAAGGGCGAGGCCTGCGCCATAAGGCGAAAGGATGAACTCCTCGAGGAGTTTAACAGGGTACTCTTCGAGACGGTGGACGAAAACAAACGCGTGCTCGTCTTCATCGACGAGGGTAACGCCTTCAAGCCGGTCAATCTCGAAAGCCTGCGCCTCTTGACAAATATGCAGGAGGATGACAGAAACCTCTTTACCATAATACTCGCCGGGCAGCCAAAGCTCGCAAAGATGCTCGAATCCCCGGCCCGGGCGAACCTCTTTCAGCGTATCGGCGTCTACTGCCACCTCGAAAAGATGGAATCCTGGCTGATGGTGCGCGACTACCTCGATCATCGCATCGAGCGTGCCGGGCGCGCCGAGCCCATCTTCACCGATAAGGCCGTACAGGCCATCTACGAGTTCAGCGAGAAGGGCGTTCCGCGGCTTGTAAACAAGATTGCCAAGCTGGCCCTGAAAGCCGGCGAAACCAGCGGCCAGGCAGCCGTCGATGCTGATATAATAAGGATGATAGGCGAGCGATTTAAACGCTTCACGCGCGCCGACGCCGACCGGCAGACAGGCCGGGAGGCCGAGGAGCACAAGGAATCCTCCGCGCCTGAAGAGTCGCCCGCTGAGCAGGTCACGCAGGCTCAGCTCGAAGTTCCCGCCCAAAGTGAGACCGCAGAACCCTCCTTCGCCGAAGAGCAACAGTCGCACGACGCCGGGGAAAAAATCGAACCCCTCGAATGGCAGCGCAGCGCTCCCTTCGGCGAAGAGATATGGCCTCGAAAGGAGGCTGCAGCAGAGGCGGGTGGTTACTACTACGACCAGCCCGGTGACGATACCGCGGTGGCCTCGACGCGCTTCGATGAGGATGAGTCGAAGGAAGATTCGGATGTCTCGGTTCCCATAGAGCAGATCTGTCTTGACGAAGCACTCAGGCCCGATGTCCTCGAAAAGGCACGGGCCGCCAACAAGCGTGAAAGAATCAAAATCGCTGGACAGCTTGCTGCAGAAGGCATAAAGCGACACCCGGAGTACGTCAGCCAGACCGGTGACCCGGTCGTGGCCTGGCAGGAGCTCAGAAACGAGATACTCTCGGCCTTCTCACAAAGCTGACACTTTTGCCCCTACTCCACGCGCCGGGGGCGTTCGCAGCAATGCGGCGCCCCCAATCTTTTCCCTGCGCGCAGGGGTCGCCTGTCGCATTTGGTGCGGGTGAGTATCTGCATACCATCTTTTCCCTGCATGCAGGGGTCGCCTCCCTGCGCCAGGCCTCGAAAGCGCAAGGCTTCTGCGCCCTGCTTCGCTTAGGTCCGCTTGACATCTATCATGCTGTAAGGGTGCGCATGTGGCGGGAGCTTCGTCGCCGGGGGCAATGTAACGCCGGTGCCCGGCGATGCGGCTGCGGCCAGTGGCAGCGTGCATCCCTGCTGATGTGATGAAGAAGGCTCGACAGCGAACGCGCCCCGTCAGTCGGCGGCCTCGCCGTTGTCCACGAGGGTGTCACCCTCTACGCCGGCCGCGGGCGCGTCAGGCTCTTCTACGGGTGAGGGCTCTCGGATGTACTGCTCTCTGTGCGGCGATCCCCAGGGCCGAGGTATATCGCGCTCGCCCGGTTCGCGGGGTATCCACGGCGGCGGGGCATGAGGATGTTTGCCCGGGGAGCCGGGAGGCAAGACTCCGTGGCTCTCCAGTATCTCACGCAGCCTCGCGCGGCGCTCGTGGGGTGGTAGTGCCATAAGCTCTTCACGGGTCTCGCTCGGCAGGTCCCGCATGACCTTTACTGCCCTGTCCAGCGAGTCTCTGCGCTCGGGCGGCATTCGCCTAAGCTCTATCGACCGCCGGCGCATATCGGCACGCCGGTCACTCATGCGACGGTGGATTTCCTGGAGTCGCTCATGGATACGCCGCTTCTGCTCGCTCGGCATCTCTTGCCATTCCGCCAGGCGCGCTTTCAGGCGTTCTCGGATCTCTTCGGGCATACCGTCAAACTGCTCGAGCCTCTCGAGCAGCAGCGCGCGCGCTTCAGGCCTCATCTCCTGCCAGCGCCTGATCCTCTCCTCGATGTCGGCCGGGTCAGGCCTTCCGTCGCGCATAGTGCGCCTTGGGTGCCAGTCGCCGGGCTCAGGCTGCTTTGTGTCCTCTATGTCGGCTTCCCTGGCGCCCGCCGGCGTGTCTGCCTCGCCGCCGGCAGGTGCAGCTGCTGCAGATCCCTGCTCTTCGGCGACCGCCCATACAGCCGCACAGGCCACCAGCGCCAGTGTCAATGCGATGGTCATCAGGGCTGTTTTCAGCGTGAAGGTATTGACCAGCTTCATATCCTTATCTCATTTTCGTAGAGCGAGACGATCTCCGGGAATCGCTCCAGCTCTATCAGGATCTCGTATTCGTCGAGCAGCTCCATATCTGCAAGCAGGTCGAAATTTTCCAGTATATCGAAATTCTCTATCACGGCGCGCTCTTGCGGCGACAGCTGCGAGAGTGTCACTGCAGTACCGTTGTGAGGCACGCCGGAGCGCACCTGCCATGCCGCATAAAACAGCCCAATGGTCAGCAGCAG
Source organism: Candidatus Brocadiia bacterium (assembly GCA_007131925.1). Lineage (GTDB taxonomy): Bacteria > Planctomycetota > DG-23 > SLPQ01 > SLPQ01 > SLPQ01. The sequence goes on from SLPQ01000060.1 coordinate 12,656, forward strand.
CCCTGCCGCCGCGGCCATGGGCAGCACGCGCCGACGCTGCGCGCGAGACCTGACGCGCCGCACAAACCGAGCTGGCACCTCAGGCGCCTCCAGGCAGTCGAGAGCCTCATAGGAGCGCTTGAGCAGGGCGGCCTCTTCGCGGCAGAGACTGCACTTCTCAATGTGCTCTCTCAGTGAGCGCGCTCGGCTCGCGGGGAGCTCACCATCGAGAAGGGCCACCAGGTCTTCGCTATGGCTGCACTTCATGGCTTCCTCCAGTATCAATAAACCCTGTCGAAGGCAGCATGTAATGCGGAAACTCAAAGATTTCCGGCATCTATATCCCTCCGCAAGGCAT
>SLPQ01000187.1 GCA_007131925.1 Candidatus Brocadiia bacterium
AAGCTCGGCAGTGCCCATCTCCTTTTGAAACTCATCCTGCAGGAGTATCTGGCGCAACACGTGGTCGGTAGCCATGAGTACATCGTTGTAGTCCAGTAGAACATCATATATCCGCACAACCCCCACGTCCCTGAGCTCACGGTCGCCAATGAAAGGCGAGCCCTTGTAAAGAGGCAGGTTCATCGCGTGGTGCATGTCATGGTATAGGTTGGCCCCTGTCGAAACTATCCAGTCGACATAGCCGGCCTTGATAAGCGGCACTACGGCGGCCGAGCCGAGACCTGCCGGAGTGAGCGCTCCGGCAAGGCTCATGCCTACGGTGACATTATCGTCGAGCATCTTTGACGTGAAAAGCCTGCACGCCTCGGCCAGACGCCCGGCATTGTAGGCGAGAAAGCATCTGTCGATAAGGTCTTCAAGCGACTCGCAGCCGGTTATGGCCTCCGGCAGAATGCGCGTCCCCCGAAGGAAGCGCTCTTTGCCTTCAGCAAACTTGTGCGGGTACTTGCTCTGAAAATCCTCCGGAAGCTCCACCTTGGCCATTGCATTTTCCTTTATTTCGGCAGGGACTCTTTCAGCAGGACATGGGAAAATATCTTGTACACCAGCAGTGCAGCCAGAAAATCAGGCGCGCGCAGCCCAGGCACCGGAGCCAGCTCAACTACGTCGAATGCCGGCACCGCGGCGGCGTTTGCCGTGATGGTACGCACCACCTCGAGTATGCGCTGCCAGGAAAGCCCCCCCGGCTCGGGCGTGCCCACTGCGGGCATTATCGAGGGGTCGAGACCGTCGAGGTCCACCGTGAGAAAGACGTTTTTTCCGCAGACAAACCGGGCAAGCTCATCCAGAAACGCCGCTTCAGCCGCGTTCGCCTCCTCCGCGAAAATCGTACGCAGGCGGGCGCATCCCCTTCGAAACGGCTCCTCTCCGGCGGATATATTGCGTATGCCGACCTGAAAGAGCGGACACGACTCGAGTATCCGCCGCGCTGCGGAGGCATGCGAATAGGGCGAACCTTCATATGAATCCCGCAGGTCGGCGTGTGCGTCTATCTGCACGGCCACCAGCGATCCATCCGGCACCATATGAGCCAGCGCGCGCGCAGTGCCCGACGATATCGAATGTTCACCGCCGATGATGCCCAGTACCTGAGGCGCCGGCGAACCTTCCAGAAAAGCCCTGACCGCCCTCTCCACAGCAGCCACCATCGCCTCCGGCGATGCAGCTACGGGCTCGAGCGGCGCGGTGGTGTAGATGCCGTACTCTCCCGCGCACTCGCATCCAAACTCCCTGTCATAAAGCTCGACCTGGCGGCTGGCGGCAAGTATCGCAGAAGGTCCGTCGCGCGTACCCGCGCCGTACGAGGTAGTACCTTCGTAGGGCACGGGCAAGAGCCACGCCCGGGCGGTCTGACGGGATGAGGCCTTCGCGTCGAGGCCGAGAAAGTTCCATTCTCCGCTGAAAAGGCTGTCGATTTCCAAACGGGTCTCCTTGCATGCCGTGCGAGCGCAGGCACCGCCCGCTCATTCTACTCTTCCGGAGATGGATGCTATGCGCCGGGGCTGGCCATTCAAGTGCCTCTGTGGCCCTCCCGGAGCATCTCCCCTGCACGCAGGCTACCTTTCCAAGGTGCACTCCCAGAGGTTGCCGGCGCGCGCGGGGTTGTCTGTCTCACCGATGTAGAGAGTCTCACCCACCTTGACGATGTCATGCGGGCGAAAGCATGGTTCATTATATATGCTGTCACGCAGAATCCCTATGATGTCAAAGGAGTTGGTTTGGCGATCGTAGGTGAAGACACGCACGTCATTGTTGTTGCCGCCGACGCCATATATAAGGCCGTCATCACCTTCGGCAAGACTGGGGCAGCGCTCACTCGGCAGAGGTCTGCCCACGTATGCAAGCTCGGCAGTGGCTGGATCGAGAGCGTAGATCTCGCAGCTGAGCAGGCCGATGTAGATGAGCCCTTCTCTTGCGGCGACCATCGAATCGACCGGCCATGTGCCGTGGTAAAGAGCGCTGCCGAGAGCCGGAGGCAGGCCGTGGTTGAAAAACTCGCAGCTGTTTTCCACAGGGTCATATCTGAAGAGATTACGATCAGTGCCCCAAGTGCCCCAGTAGCCGCCATCCTCGTCGATGGCGCCGACGTGCCAGATACTTTCCATGAAATGGCTGTGGACAAGGGCCCTCTCATCCAGCGACCATGCAAAAAAGTTGAAGACCGGATAGGTCATGCCATAGATCATGCGCCTGCTCCAGTCGAGGCTGATCGTCTGAATGTAGTCCGGTGGACAGGGCATCCCCACGTGGGAAAATTCGCGCGTACGTGGGTCCCAGCGAAATATCCTGCCGCCTGGGGCCAGGTGCCTCTTGTTGACATCGTGGAGGCACGAGCTGGCCCCGTAAACACAGCCGTCTCCTCCTAACTCGAGCGCCCGGTGAATCTTCATCTCGTAAGGCTCGCCGAATCGCCCGTAGTCCAGACATTCAAACTCACCTGTGGCCGGGTCAAAGGTGTGCAAGAGGTCACCTGCGAAGCTGGTGCTCCCGCAGATGAGCTTTTCCAGCCCCGGATGCCACAAGAGACATGTAAAAGCAGTGCCGATTTGCCCGCCCGCAACATGCCCGCTGGCGTGCATGTGGTCCGGCATTTCGTGGATGGTGACTCTGCCTATGTGCACGGGCTCGACCATTGGCCGTCTCTCTTTTCGACTGTTGACTACGGATGATGGAAGCATAGCATACTCTCAGTGAGGTTCGTGTAAAGACTCCGCAGAAAAGGAACTCAGGATGAGCTATTTCTCCGAACTTGAACAAGACTTTCGCAGTGCGCTCGATTGGCTCTCACTGCGCCGCGAGCACAGCGCGGATTATGAGCCTGTGCTGCGGGAGCTGGCCGGATGCATTATGAAGGCTCAGGAAAGCCTCGTGAACATGCCCGTGCCCCGGGAGCTGGCCGAGAGGGAGCCTGACGATCTGAACTCCATCAGACAGCTGCGACCCCGCGGTGTGCGGCGGATCCCGCTTGAGCTCGACGATGCCGGGCTATATGACAGGATGCTGGGAGCCTGGCTGGGACGCGCGGCAGGCTGCATTATGGGCATCCCCTGCGAAGGGATGTCGAAGGACGGCATTCGAGAGGCGGCTCGCTACTTCCGGATGCAATACCCTCTGACCGATTACTGGGCGATGGACCCAAAGCCCCAACTGGGGCCGCGGCATCTGCATTACGGTATGACGCCGCGCAAGGCATTTCTCAAGCGGCATATCCGCCGGATAGGCGCCGACGATGACCTAACGTATACGCTTCTGGGGCTCCTGATACTTGAGGAGTACGGCCCTGACTTCACGCCGGATGACGTCGGCGAGGCGTGGCTTAAGTACCTGCCGATGGCCTGTACGGCCGAGCACGTGGCGCT
>SLPQ01000121.1 GCA_007131925.1 Candidatus Brocadiia bacterium
AGCGCTCGTGCCCGGCGGGGTTACAAGCGAGGTCACATCTGACAAGATTGCGGTCTTCAGTGGCAAGCTCCAGATGATTTCGGAGTTTGTCGATGACGTTTACATCCCGGCCATCTTCACCGTGGCGGGAGCTTATCAAGACTATTTCACAATAGGTTCCGGCTGTGGCCGCTATCTTTCTTATGGCACCTTTCCGCTTGAAGACGGCCCGTCAAACGCCCTCGATTGCAGGAGGCTCCAGCCGGCGGGCCTGCTCGATTCAAACGGAACGCTGGAAGGCGTCGACATATCCAAGCTCACTGAAGTGGTCGCTCACTCGCGCTACACAAGCGACTGCACGCAGCACCCGGCCATGGGAAAGACCACACCGGCCGCCGAAAAGGCTGATGCGTATTCATGGCTGAAAGCCCCCCGAATGGCGGGCGGCCCGGCCGAGGTAGGGCCCCTCGCCCGCGCAATGGTGGCCTGCGCCTCCGGCGACGGCATCATGCGAGAGCTCGTCGAAGGAGCGCTGTCACAAGCGGGCGCAGGCGCAGAGGTCCTGCCATCAGTGCTGGGAAGGCACCTTGCACGGGCGCTCGAGGCAAAGGCGGTCGCCGGCGCTATGCGCGGGTGGCTCGGCGAGCTCGTGCCGGGCGAGCCGGCCGCAACCGAGGTCACGATACCTGAGCAAGCCTCCGGCGTCGGCCTCACCGGAGCGCCACGGGGCGCGCTCGGCCACTGGATTGATATCACGGACGGCAAGATATCCCGTTACCAGCTTGTTGTTCCAACAACGTGGAACGGCTCGCCGAGGGACGAGCAAGGGGTACCCGGCCCGATGGAGCAGGCGCTCAACGGCACAAAGATTAAGGATCCCGAAAATCCCTTTGAGATTGTCCGCATCATCCGTTCCTTTGATCCTTGCTTAGCCTGCTCGGTGCATTTACTGGACGCCAGGGGCGCTGTGCGAGGGGTTTACCGCATTGTGTGAAGTCATAGCAAACGTGGTATGCGTGGGCAACATGCTCATGCAGGATGATGGCGCCGGCCCGGCAGCTGCAAGAGCTCTGGAAGCCGCTGTAGCGGCAGGCGTGCGTATCAATGATGCTGGACTTGCGGTAAGTGACGTCATATCGACTCTCGATCCGACTGTGCCTCTTGTCGTCATCGACGCGGTCAGGGGATCTGGACCACCGGGAAGTGTATACAGGTTGCGGCTCGACCACACGCTGCAGCCTGACGGGGTGTCAGGCGCGATGCTTTCGCTACACGAGGTTTCGGTGCTTCCGGCGCTTCGTATGGAGGCCCTGAGTGGACGTCCTTTTCATGATGTAACGGTTTTCGGCATCGAGCCGGAGATTGTGGAATGGGGTATAGGGCTCTCGGAGCCTGTCGCGGCGGGCCTTGAGCACCTTGTCAAATCGGTCCTTAGTCATCTGGAAATGCTTGGCGCGGCTTGCGCGCCGAGCGCCGATGGTACAGGAGAGTTGAGTTTATGAACGCAACAGAGCGCAAGCCCATCGAAGAGATAATCCAATCGCTCGAAGGTGCCGAGACGGTATTCATCCTCGGCTGCAAGGGCTGTCCTATAGGGTGCGACACTGGTGGCCAGCCCTGGGTGGATGAGTTGACCGGCGCACTGGAGGGCGCCGGCAAGAGTGTCAGCGGTGAGGCGCTTGTCGACATGATCTGCAACAAGGCTGTCGTTGGAATCAAGCTTGGGCGTGCTGTATTACAGCTAAAGCAGGCCGATGCCATACTCGTCGGATCTTGTGGTGTGGGGGTTCAGGCGACTGGAAACATCGTCGCGCGGCGGGCAGTACCCGCCATGGATACCGTCTGCATGGGTGACTACCAGGGGCTCTTTCCGTCGGCGGAGCGCTGCGCGGAGTGCGGCGAGTGCATGATAGCCTACACCGGTGGGCTGTGCCCTATAACCCTCTGTGCAAAGAGCCTTGTGAACGGCACATGCGGCGGCACCCAGGATGACGGCAGCTGCGAGGTTTCGCCGGAGCGCCCGTGCGGTTGGCAGTTGATTTTTGAGCGTTTGGAAAAGCTTGGACGCCTTGAGGATCTCATGCGATACGCAGCTGCAAAGGATTACAGAAATCGTGACATCACCGACGCCAACCGCCGCACGATAAGGTGGGCGCTCGAGGTTTCACAGGAAGAAGAAAAAGAGGCCGAGCCAATAGAAAAGTGACGGGGAAAAGATGAGCAAACTCCAGGAAAGACTCGCAGCCGGCGAATTTGTGGTCACCGGCGAGATAGGCCCGCCCAAGGGCACGAACATCGCACCGGTCCTTCACGAGGCCGAGGAGTACCTCAAGGACACGGTCGTGGCGGTCAATGTCACAGACATCCAGACGGCCGTCATGCGCAACGGCTCCATGGCCCTGTGCCACATGTTGATAGACCGAGGCATAGAGCCGGTCTATCAGATGGTCTGCCGCGACCGCAACCGCCTCGCACTTCAGAGCGACCTGCTGTCGGCTGCGGTCCTCGGTATCGAAAATGTCCTGTCACTTACCGGCGATCACGTTGTGATGGGCGATCATCAGGATGCCAAACCAGTATATGATCTCGACTCGGTCGGGCTACTCAAGGCGATGACGATTCTGGAGGAGGGGTCAGACCTTGGCCGTGACATGAAGGGCAATCCAAACGCTCTCGACGGCGCACCGACCTTTTTCAAGGGCTGCTGCGTCACACCATGCGGGGCAAACCCCGAGGCCCAGGCCATAAAGCTGGAGAAGAAGGTCGAGGCCGGCGCACAGTTTGTGCAGACGCAGGCCGTTTATGATCCCAAGACCTTCGAGACGTTTATGAAGCGCGTTGAGCATCTCGATGTGCCGATCCTCGTCGGTATTGTGATGCTCAAATCGGCGGGGATGGCAAAGTACATGAACCGCTCCGTGCCGGGCGTGCAGGTGCCCAAGAACCTTATAAAGCTGCTCAGCGACGCAGCCAGAGGTGACCGTGAAAAGGTCTCGACGGAGATCTGCGGCAACCTCATCAGTGAAATGAAGGATATCTGCCAGGGCGCTCACCTCATGACCCTTGGTTGGGATCACTGCGTGCCCGACATCATTGAGGCGGCGGGGCTCTAAAGCAAAACTATCGCTTGAAACGGCCGTTACATATATGAGCAGAGGGCGGCACTTGGGCCGCCCTCCAGCATTTTCCAACGCGATTTACCTCGATGGTCTGCTCAGCCCATCGCCTTCGCGCATGCAATAGTGTTTTGCAGCAGCATCGCGACAGTCACCGGACCAACCCCACCTGGCACGGGCGTTATTGCGCCGACTTTTTCAAGCGCCCCTTCGTAGTCGACATCGCCTACGGTCTTCATCGCGTTTTTGCCCTTCTTATTCTTGAGAGGCTCGCCGGTTTCGTCGAAGCCCTTCGGGATTCGGTTAATGGCCACATCGATAACCACGGCCCCTTCCCTGAGCATGTCGGCGGTTACCAGAGGGGTAAGAGCCGGAGGCTGCACATCCTCGCCCTTCTTTTTCTTGCGATTATAGCCGAGCCAGCGCGCCTGGGACACCCCGGCTGCCACTACCAACACCTCTGCCCTTTTCGTATGGGCGGCGAGGTCCTTCGTGGCGACGTGGCATACAGTGACGGTCGGAGACGCGTCAAGGCTTTCAAGCAGAAGCATGGCGATAGGCTTGCCGACGATCTCACTGTGCCCGACAACAACTGCCTCCTTTCCGGCGAGGTCGGGCTCGGTTCTCTTGAGAAGCTCAACGGCCGCCAGGGGCGTACATGGCGCGACATGACCGCCGCCGTAAAACAACCGGCCCATGTTTACAGGATGCATGCCCTCCACGTCCTTTTCAGGCGCGATCATTACCTGAACCTGCCTTGCGTCGATCTGTCGCGGCAGCGGCATCTGCAGGATCATGCCGGTAACTGCAGTATCGTTGTTGAGCCTGCCGATTTCGCCTATCAGGTCTGCCTGAGAAATATCCTCGGGGAAAGTGCGTAAGTCGTACTCAATCCCTACGGATTCGCAGTTTTTGGCCTGCATGTTGGTGTACATCCGGCTGGCGGGATTTTCCCCGACCTGTACAGCGACAAGGTGCGGGGCCAGACCCTTTGATTTGAGCTCTGCTGCGTCGCTCTCGACCTCTTGCCTGATCTTGTCTGCAACGGCCTCACCATCGATAATTTGTGCCCCCATTACTCACTCCTTCGCCAAGTCGTCTCGGTTTGCCTCCGGTCCGCGGTTCATTTTGCCGCGGAGCGATGATCCCATAAGAAGCGCCTCTATCTTAATAGCAACCGCTTCTATGCCCTCTGTCTTGTCAAGCACCTCGTCTGCCGGCAGCCACACCCTGTCTCGCGCGTCAAAGCCGAGGCCCATCTGCCTCAGCATACAGGTGAAGGCCACAATCGTGATACCGCAGGTCGCCTCATCCTTACGCAGCTGCCTTATCAACTCGGCACCGTCCATGCCCGGCAGGATAAGATCTATAACTGCCAGGTCGAACGTCTTTTCTGTTGCGACTTCCAAGGCCTCCTCTGCTGTCGCGACCATCACAATCTCATGCCCCCTGGGCTCGAGGTGCTGCAGCCACCCCGGCTGAAACCCAGCGTCGTCTTCCACGATCAGTATGCAGGCCATACATCCCCCTTGCCTGCCCGCTGCGCTCAGCCGGTGGATCCGACTCCGATGCTCGACAGTATGGCATCAAGGTCCACATAATCCCTGACAAAGCTTCGCGCAGAGGCGATCTTGCCGCTGTCGCCGGGGTTTATCTTAAACACGCGTTGCGATATGCACGAAGATACGGTATAAGTGTCGTGCTGGGACAGCAGCACAGGAAACCCGGCATTTTTCAATAATGGCATGATCGTCACGTGCGGCATCAGTCCGCCTGTCAGTACGACACCGGCGATTTTTCTCCGGCCCCTTGTGCTCTGGCTGCCGTCGGCGCTGATCGCCATGAGGATGTTGTCCACGCGGTCCCCAGGCGTTATTACCAGCGTACCTCTGGTCAGGTAACGCAGCGCATTTTGTGCTGTCATGGCTGCGACGATGGTATTCTCCACGACATTTTGCAGCATATCCTGCCCGCTGAGCACCGCCGCATCAAGCTCCAGGCGAATCTGGTCCATTGTGGGAAATGACAGCGCCGGTTCATAAGGGATTGCCCCTATGAGGCGAGTCCCCAGCCTTTCAAGACCGCATGCCAGCGAAGAGGTCACCCTTTCGTACTTTTCTTTGAAGACCTTATTGACAACAACACCCACCAGCGACACACCGCACCCCTCGAAAAAGCGCATGTTAAGCGAAACTTCGTCAAGGCTCCTGCCAACGCCGCCCGGCACGACCATAAGCACTGATGCACCCAGCATACTCGCAACGGCCGCATTCGACAGGTCAAGACACGACCCTACACCCGCATGTCCGGTGCCTTCTACCACGAGCACGTCGGCCTTAAGAGAGAGGCATTCGGCGGCTGCGATGATCTTTTCCCGCAAGGCCAGCGGCTTCGGATCTGACAGGTAAGCACTCACAAAGCCGGCAGGTATGATCACCGGGCTCATGGTCTCGGCCTCGGTGAGACTGCAGGTAGCCTCCCGACACAGCCAGACGTCGCTGTCGGCCAGCTGCCCGTCCTGCTCACAAAAATGCTGGCCCACCGGCTTGAAGTACTGTGTACTGTAGCCCCTTTCCTCAAGCGCTGCGAGCAGCCCAAGGGCTATTGTCGTCTTGCCGGCATTTCGGCCCGTAGCGGTGATATATATGGCAGGCATAGCGACCTACCAGGGCTTTCCGCAGAGCCGGCTGACCAGGCGTTCGGAAGCCACAACTATATCCTCAGTCACAAGCACCGAAGACACCACATCCTCGTAAAGGAAAGTGGCACCCGGCGAAAACTCATCATCCCCCGCGTACCACACTATTGTAACCGGCACTCGCGGAAACACTAACAGCCGCATCGCACAGTCACCTCCGGCGACCCGCTGCCCCCCCAACGCCTGCGCCGCAGAGACAAAGGTCTCGCAGCTGCGGCCCACCGTATGGCAGAAACGCTCGATCACCCGCCCCCGGTAAGGTGCAGAATAAGCGCGCGCCTCCGGTATCTGTTCAAAGGAGACAAGGCCGGTCGGGGCCGGCACCGGCACCTCAGCCAGCAGATAATGCAGGACAAGTATCCCCCATGCCGCAGAAATCTCAACGGCCCCTCCTCCCTGCCCTGCAAGCGCCATACGCCTCTCGGGAATGTCTATTTCAAAGGAGTCACCCAGCACATCGAGGCGCCAGACCCCCTGCAGGCGACCAGCCTGCTCCGCCCCCAGCCTCACCAGATCGCCGGCATTTCGCCCATCCAGCTGCGACCAGGCCTTGTCGATTGCAACCTGGTAGTTGCTCTGGCGCGGCATTTCTAAGGCCATTACGTCTCCGGTGGTTCACAAGGGGGCGCGTCCGAGCCTTCCTGGGAGGCCTCTTCGATCCTGCGTTTTATTTTCTTGACGTATTCGGCGCCGCCGGTCTCCTGCTGCAATGCAGCAAGGCGCTTTCTGACCTCTCGCAGGTCTATCACCTGGCCGAGGCAGCGCTCGGCCGCAGGGCACCACTGGATGCATGACGGGAGCGCCTCCCGCAGGATGAGCTCTCCGCAGCGGCAGCGTACCTTCTGCTCATCGCTGAATATCTCAACGTGTGCACCGCACTCCGGGCAGCGCACCACCTGGCTGTCAAGCTTGCGGGAGTCTCTGCCGGGGCACGACATTTCCATTTTATCCGCCTCAGGAGCTGAGCTGTTTTCTTTTGCGCTCTGCTGTCAAAAACGAATCACAATAGATAGACTTACCCATCATCATCTCTGCGGTAATTGCCGCGTCAACCAGCTCGGTGTCGAGCGGATCCATTATCGCAGAGTCAAGTCCGCACGCAATGGCCATCGCAAGGTAAGTCCGGTTGAGGAGGCTTCGCTCGTTGCAGTTCTGGGACACATTTGAAAGACCGAGCAGCAGGTGTGGCATCGGGTCGGCCAGCATCTGTATCTGCTGCATAGCCGAGAGCACGCTCAAGGGCTGCTGCGGCGCTACGTTGACAGGCAGTATGATCGTGTCAATAAAGAGCCTGTCAGCCGGCAGGCCCGCGGCCTCAGCGGTTGTAAGGATCAGCGCGCCCATCTCGACCCGCCTGTCAACGTCGCTGGGAACGCCCTGCTTGTCGATGGTCAGCGTCACGAGGGCCGCATCATTTTCAACGGCAAGGCCCATGTACTGCTCAAGCTCCTCGGGATCGGCCTTGGATGAATTGATTATCCTGGCGCCGGGGACCTTCGGTATGACGCTCGACATTACAGACCATTTAGCCGTATCTATGCAGAGCGGCGCGTCGGAGACCTTGCGGATCTCCTCAACCAGCCACATGAGTGCGCCTTCGGCATCGCTGGAAGCCGGGCCGACGTTTACATCGAGCGCATCTGCGCCGGCAGCGACCTGGCGTTTGGCAAGGTCATGGACGACGCTGCCGTCTTTGTTGAGAATCGCCCCCTTTACGTCATTAAACATCCCGTTGATGCGCTCGCCAATAATATACATGCCACCACTCCTTTCCAGTCGGACGGCTCAGACAGAGCCGACCCCCATAAACTCATCCACAGCCTCCTTGAACATCTTCATTGCCTCTGGATGCCGCATTATGAAAATGTCGCCACCCGCCTGAAGGAGGTTTGTTGCGGTAATGCCCTCCCACAGCGGCCCGCGCCTCTCGGCCGGGCCAAGCCCGGGGACATCATCGTCAGAGGCACGCGCCTCTTTTGCGCGCCACGCCTCAGCGCCGACGTCCGAGATGACCGGCTGCTGCAGCAGCTGATCGCCGCTCAGACCGGCTATGCGGCCACGCTCCATTATGGAGTAAACGTATTCAAGGCCATAGCCGAGCGCTCCGGTGGTCGGAAATATGACGATATCCTTCAGGTCAAAGCCGCTGTCCTGCGCAAGGATATTCACCTGCTTGGCGATATTGATGTCGAGTGGAGACTCTGAGATGAGCTTGTGCCCGTCTGCAAGACAGGCCGCTACGAGGGTTCGGTAATTCTTCTCGGTGATGCTGCCGAGTAGGCAGTTTTCGCCGCTCGCGGCCGAGGCACATGCGGGAAGGACCTTGTTGTCCTTTTCGGGTACGCCACAGCCCCATACTATAAGAGGCACATCCACCGCCTTGAGAACGGCCTTGACCGTGGTGGCGGCTTCTTCTGCGGAGCGGTCGGCCGCGTCCGGATGCGTGCCGGTCAGCTTCAGGCATACAAGGTCAGCGCCCATCTCAATGCCCTTTTGAGCCCATGCTCCAGGGTCATTTAGCGCATCACCGTAATGGCGCGTGAGCTCGGCAGGCCAGTTGTCAGGCGCCACGTCCCACACTTCCACGGCGACAACCGGGCGCTCTCCGGCATCCCCCTCGTAGGCGGCGCCGGGTATGCAGCCTGCTCCACCCACCCTGACCACGCCGGCCCTCGTGCCACCCTCATCCTGAGTGGCGCCGATAGCGACGGTATTGATCTTGGTCTTCCAGGATTCGCTTGTGTCGGGAACTTCCATATTCTTCCCCTTAATGGACAACCACGCCCGCCCTGCCGGGCAGACTCCTTTACATACCAGTATGACCAGTTGCGCCGGCGCCGGCCGACGAGTATATATCAGCCGGCATCGCCTTCAAAGCCAGGCTTGCCGGCAATATGCGCTATGCGGGTGATGCCTTCCATCTGGATCGATCCGATATCTACCGGGTCCGCCCGTCGATGCGTACGTGCCAGGGTCTCATCAAAAGGCAGCGAAATAACTTCGTCGAACGTCTCGGCCGAGGCGATTTCGGCCAGATCGTCAGGATCGGCCGCATCGACCACTTTGTTCCAGACCAAAAGCCTCCTGCCGACCTGCATCGGCAGCTTGCCGGAAAGCTCGCTGATCCTGAATGCCGCGCGCGCTGCATGCACCGTCGGCTCGGCCACGATCACAAGCGTATCAATGGTACTCGTGACCAGCCGCGAAACATGCTCCATGCCCGCCTCGTTATCGATCACGGTAGCGGCATAGTTACGACGAGACTTGCGCAGCCACTCGCGAAGCAGCGCGTTTATATAACAGTAGCATCCGGCCCCCTCAGGCCTGCCCATCGTGAGAAGGTCAAAGCCGATGCCCTCGGAAATGATCTGGTGGAGCCCGAGGTCGAGCTCGCTTATGCGCGTGCCGGCGCCGTCAGCAGCCTTGCTTCGCGTCTCTTCTCTCAGGTCTGCAAGAGTCCCCTCCATGTCGATGTTGAGGAGATCGGCCAGGCACGAGTTTGGATCGGCGTCCACTGCCAACACCGGCTTCGTGCCGATCTTGACCAGCTCACGCACAAGAAGCGCCGAGACCGTCGTCTTTCCTGTGCCGCCTTTTCCGCTTATCGCTGTGAGGGGAGGCATATTCTATCTTCCAAGCTTTGCCATCACCGATGGGAAACGTTCGATATCCGTATGTGGAAAAAAACTCGCCGAAACAAACTCATCCATGAACTTCGCATCAGTACTCAACTCGCAGTAAGTCATGCTGCGCGCGATCTCATGTGCCTCTGCATAGCGCTGGCGAGAAAGACAGGCAAGCCTTGCGCCGGCGATGCTTGTGTTTCCGACGAAGCGTATCTTGGTGGCGGCCACATCGGGCAACAGGCCGATGAGCACGGCGTTTTCTATGTCAAGGTAGTTGCCGAATGCCCCGGCGACCATGATCTCGTCTATTTCATCAAAAGAAAGACTGAGCTGCTTGATCATTATCAGGGTTGCCGCGTAGATGGCGGCCTTCGCACGAAGCAGGTTGAGAATGTCCTCCTGTGCAAGAAATATATCCTTGCCGTGACCTGTCTCATCCGCCCCAAAGACCACGAACTCAGGAACATTGTCTTTGCGGACTCGCACGCGGCTGCAGTCCATATCGGTGTTTATCCTGCCTGTCCTGTCTATGATACCGAGGCGCAAGAGCTCGGCAAGAAGATCGACATAACCTGAGCCGCATATTCCCGTGGGGTCGCTGTCGCCTACTGTTGAAAAGCTCAAGAGCGTCTCACAATCCGCCAGCCTGATGTGGTCCAATGCCCCTGCCGTGGCGCGCATGCCGCAGCTCGACTCACTTCCCTCAAAGGCCGGCCCAGCTGAAGCACTTGCACACATCATCCACTCGCGGTTGCCTATCACGATCTCGCCGTTGGTACCTATGTCAATCAGGATGCTGAGCTTGTCCCGCTTGTGAATGCCCGTGGCCAGCACACCCGCCACTATGTCCGCTCCGACAAATGAACTGATGCAAGGCATACAGTAGAGAAGCCCCCTGGGGTCTATCTTAATCCCGAGCTCAGCTGCGCGAAACGGCGGAGGTCCGTAGGCCACGCCGACATAGGGTTCACGGCGAATCTCGTTAGGGTCAAGTCCGAGCAGCAGATGCATCATCGTTGTGTTGCCGGCGGCCACAACCGCCGAAATATCGCCAATACCCAGCCGGTACCTGTCCTGAAGCTCCTGCACGAGCATGCACACGTCGTTTGCAGTCAGCTCCTGGAACTGCGCCAGACCGTCCGGCTCCCTCGCCACGTAAAGTATACGCCTGACTACGTCGCCGCCATATGGAATCTGCGCGCTGTACTTGGCCGCCGCGCCAATAGTCTGACCAGCGACAAGGTCGATAAGCTGGGCCACCACCGTCGTCGTGCCAAGGTCAACGGCGATGCCGAGGTTCTTGCGTGCAGTATTTCCAGGAGCGACATCGGTAATCTCAGTAAGGGCGCCCCTGTATGCCGTGGAGGCAGTAACCTTCCAGTTCGCCTTTCGAAGAGTCTCAGGCAGCCTGCGGATGACCTTCAGGCCCATCTGAAATTCAGTATCGCCTGAGACCTTTCCGAGCTCAAATTCAAGTCTCTCCAGGTCGGCCGTGTTGTCCTCAAGCGTCGGCGGTGTGAGCTCGATGTAGTGCTTGCGAAAGAGGGGGCGCAGCTCTTCGGCGCTTCTGGGTAGGTGCTCATCCGCACTGAAGCGCGCAGCAGTAGGGTCGGCCTCTCGGACCTCGCCGATGATGCGGCTGGTCTCAGGGATTTCGACTACGAGGTCGGACTCCGCGTTTGCCTCGCAGGCCAACACGAAGCCCTCTCTTATCTCGTCGCGCGTTAGAAACTCGCTGGTCCTGCCGCGTACGCGGCCGAGACGCACGTTTACGCGGCACTTTCCGCAAACACCGTCGCCGCCGCAAAGGCTGTTAATAAAAACGCCGGCCTTGCGTGCAGCCGCGAGTATACTTGTGCCGCGCGGCACCTCGACGCCCACACCGTCCGGGGAAAAGAGTATGTTGACGGTTGCGGGCTTGTCAGCGCCCGTATGTTTCTTGCTCTTTGCGTCGTCGTTCATCTCTTCCAGCGGCTTGTCAGGTAAGAGACTATCCCGACAGCTTCTTTCGGGCCGACCTCGACCTGCCAGCCTGACTCCTCCTCGAGGCTGCCTGATATTACGGCAACCATGCCGGGAATCACGCACTTGTGGTGGGAGACCTTTTCAGCCGCCCCGGTCTTAACGAGCGCCTCTGAAATGGTCTCCGGGTTAAACTTGTCGGCTGCCCACGCGGTCAGTACGCTTGTACCCTCAGTGTCGACTGCAAGTATGTGCGTTGGAACACGAGACGCCTCGACTTCGCTTTCGACGCTGTAATAGCTGAGCGCAAAATTGGTCGTCACCAGCAGCGGCGCCTCGTTGCCGGGCTCATTGATCTCGTAGAGTTTGGCCTCGACCTGCACCGGCTTCTGAGGGTCTGTGTAGATATTAAACCGGCTGGTCAAAATGGCGACAACCGCTGCCGGCTCGATGGTGTCAATGACTACAATGCCGGCGTACTTGAGCACGAACCAACTGGCGGCCACTATGGCTGCATCATCCGTACCATCCGCAAAGGCCAGCGTCGGATAGCCGAGCGGTCTGAACTTCTTCTTCAGCGCAGCGCGGCGTGTCTTGGTGAGAAACTCAAGTACCTCGGAGGGCTTTTCCCTGCCGGGCGACATGACTATATCCTGCAGACCGGCCTTGGCAGCTTTTTCGGTCATATCTGAGATGGTCTCGAGGGAAGGGCTTTCAATTCCCAGGGGGAGCTTCAACTCCACTGCCGTCTTCGCGGCTGTCTCGACATTATCCGCAGACCCGCTGTAATAGAGAAGCGGTCGCTTGTCAGCAATCTCAGAGCCGGCGGACTTAAGTGCCTCGGGATCCGCGGAGATCAGGACAACAGCCTTTCCAAGTGCCGCCGCCTTCTTCGCGGCGGCAGCAAACCTGCCAGAGTCGCCGGAGCTGTTTTCTACGGCGACCATATCAACGGCCTGCACCTGCCCCATGCGGTCAAATGATAAGCCCTTTATGGCATCCAGGCGCGCAGCAAGCTCACCCTCTTCCAGCGAGTCCTCCACACGAACGGCAATCCCGCAGGCATTCTGAAATCGCTCATCATGCCTGAAAAGCACCGTCTCCTGTCCTATTGAGACCGCCCCGTCTCCCTCGCCGATAGTCACGAGACGCTGGGGGGGCGCTGAGGCCTCCGCAAGCGCGCCTCTGGCCTCATCGCCGAGCTT
Organism: Candidatus Brocadiia bacterium; assembly: GCA_007131925.1. GTDB lineage: Bacteria > Planctomycetota > DG-23 > SLPQ01 > SLPQ01 > SLPQ01. The sequence continues at coordinate 12,587 of SLPQ01000121.1, forward strand.
CGGGCAGTCGTCAAGTCCGGCCTGCCCGGACGCCACCTTCATAGCGAAGGCAAGGCACGTGGGCAGCCCGCACTCCTTGCAGTTTTCCTTCGGCAGGTGCTTATATATCGCAAGTCCGCTAAGCGCCATCGCTATTGCTCCTCTCGAATAACGCGACTGAAATCCACTATATTCCTGCCCTAAAAGAGCGGGTCCATTTCGAGCGCGGGATGGCCGACCGAAGAGAGATGCTCAACAAGACCCTCGGGATCTGTCGTCACCGTCTCGTCTGCAAT
>SLPQ01000109.1 GCA_007131925.1 Candidatus Brocadiia bacterium
TGGAGCATTCGGATATGCCTGGGAAGTATTATTTCGTGGTGCTGTATCCGGGATTTGGGATTTCGACCGAGTCGGTGTACAAAAATCTCAAAATGAAATTGACAGTTGAAAAGCGCAACGCTAAGGTATTATGGGTTTTAATATCCACCGGCAAACTGGATGCGGCAGGGAAATATTTTTTCAATCGCCTGGAAGAGACCGCGATCGAGCTGGATGACCGCCTCAGTGAGCTTAAGCTGCTTATGAGCGGCCAGAGCGGCGATGTGCCTGTTCTGGTATCGGGAAGCGGCAGCAGCCTCTTCAGCGCCTTCGTGGATAAACATAGAGCTCTTGAGGTCTTTGAGGCCTTGAAAGCGAAAGTGCCAGGGGAGCTGTTTTTCGCCGAGAGCGTGGCAAGGCGGGCGCTTGCGGTGCATCCGAAAGGAGACAACGGTGGAGATTAGTGAGGTGAAGGTGAAGCTGATGAGGCACAGGTCTGATCGCCTGAAGGCCTTCTGCAGCATCACGGTCGACAGGGAATTCGTGATACGGGACCTGAAGATCATCGAGGGGACCAAGGGCATGTTTGTGGCTATGCCTTCGCGCAAGATCACCGACAAGTGCGCGACATGCGGGTCGAAAAACCACCTGAAGGCGAAGTTTTGCAACGAGTGCGGCGGCAGGCTTGATGCAACCAGGGCGGGGCTCGACATCGACGGGCGGGTCAAGCTGCATGCCGACATTGCTCATCCGATCAATTCCTCCTGCCGCGAGCGTATGCAGGCGAAGATCGTCGATGCATATGAAGAGGAACTGGCCGCCTCCCGGCGCCCCGGATACAAGCCGCGCTACGATGATGATTTTGAGGAAGACGAGTACGACGATAGCCCGTCCGCCGATGAGTCCAAAAAGGGCGCGGCGTCATCGTCGCCCTCCCAGGGCGTCTCGCCCGGCCCGAAATCCGGCGAGGACCCCCAGGCGAACAGCTTCGGAGCGGGCATTTTCTGAAGAAATCCGGTGGCGCGAAGGTATTTCGCGAGAAGCGGTATAAGGTACAACATACCCGTAGTTTTGTTATTGAAGGGATTCAGGGTTGCAGAGAAAAGGCGCTGAGATACTACGTGACGTGCTCATCGATGCCGGTGTGGATACAATTTTCGGGTACCCGGGGGGCGCGGTTATACCGGTCTTTGACGTGCTTGTCGAGTCCTCCATAAGGATGGTGCTTCCTCGCCACGAACAGGGTGCGGCGCACATGGCCGACGGATATGCCAGGGCTACGGGGAAGATTGGCGTATGTCTGTCCACCAGCGGCCCGGGAGCCACAAACCTTGTCACCGGCATCGCTACGGCGGCATTTGACAGCGTGCCGATGCTTGCGCTGACCGGCCAGGTCAAGACTCCTCTTATCGGCAATGATGCATTTCAGGAGGCTGACACCACGGGCATCACCCGGCCGATCACAAAGCACAACTACCTCGTCAAGGACGTAAGAGACCTTGCCCGCACGTTGAAGGAGGCCATTCACATTGCCACCTCCGGCAGGCCCGGGCCGGTCCTGGTGGACCTGCCGCTGGATGTGAGCACCTCGTCCTGGGACGGAGAGATTTCCGGTGAGGTGAGCATTCCCGGTTACAGGCCCAATACCGTAGGCCATGTGCGGCAGATAAAGGCGGCCGCTGACGCGATAAACAGCTCCGAGCGTCCAGTCATCTATGCCGGCGGCGGGGTAATAATCGCCGATGCACACCAGGAGCTGGCCGAACTGGCCGAAAAGGGCAACATCCCCGTTACACTGACGCTCCTGGGCCTGGGCGCGCTGCCCGGCGACAGTCCGAGGTTTCTCGGCATGCTGGGAATGCACGGCACAGCCACGGCCAATTACTGCATACAGGAGTCTGATCTGATTATCGCAATCGGCGCGCGCTTCGATGACCGTATCACCGGCCGGATCGATGCATTTGCACCGCACGCCAAGATCGTCCACATTGACATAGACCCCACATCGATATCGAAGAACATAAGGGTGCATATCCCGGTTGTCGGCGACGCAAAGAGCATACTTCGCGAGGTAAACAAGCTGCTCAAGCCGGTTGAGCGAAAGGGGTGGTTTGAGCGCATATCAATGTGGCGCGCAAAGCATCCCATGACCTTCAAGGAAAACACGCTGAAGCCGCAGTACGTCGTGCAGGAGATCTGCAGGGCCAGCCGGGAGGACACGATAATCGCCACCGAGGTCGGCCAGAACCAGATGTGGGCAGCACAGTACTACTGCTTTCGCCGTCCGCGCACCATACTCTCCTCAGGGGGTCTCGGCACTATGGGCTACGGCTTTCCGGCGGCCATCGGTGCGCAGTTCGGCTGCCCGGGCAGGCTCGTCTGGGACATAGCCGGTGACGGCAGCTTTCAGATGAACATACAGGAGCTGGCAACCGCCGTAGGCTACAACCAGCCCGTGAAGGTCGCCATATTGAATAACGGCTTTCTGGGTATGGTCAGACAGTGGCAGGAGCTCTTTTTCAACAAACGCTATGCGTGCACAGACCTGATGGCCAACAATCCCGATTTTGTCAAGGTCGCCGAGGCATACGGAGCTCACGGTATGCGTGTGACCGAAAGGGACCAGGTACGCGACGCGGTCGAGGAGGCTGTAAAGACCGAAGGCCCGGTTGTGATAGATTTCAGGATAGACAGAGAGGAAAACGTCTTCCCGATGGTTCCGGCGGGAGAGGCAATTGACCGAATGATAGGCGGAATGGCATAAACCATGGATGACAAGCGACACTTGATATCGGTTATCGTTCAGAACAAGGCGGGTGTTTTAGCGCGCGTGGCGGGGCTTTTCTCGAGTCGCGGCTTCAATATCGACAGCCTTGCGGTTGGCGAGACCGAAGACCCGGAGCTTTCGCGTGTGACGATGGTCACCCGTGGGGACGAGGCGGTCATAGAGCAGATCAGAAAGCAGCTCAACCGACTTATCGATGTGCTGAGAGTGCATGAGTTCCGAAGCGGTGAAGACTATGTCGAGCGCGACCTGTTGCTGCTCAGGGTTAACGCTCCACCGGGCAAGCGCGGTGAGATCATGCAGGTCGCAGACATCTTTCGAGGCAAGATAGTGGACGTGGGCGTGCGACACCTCATGATAGAGCTCTCAGGACCTGAAAGCAAGATCAACGCCATGATAGACCTTATGCGCCCGTACGGCATCAAGGAGATGGTGCGCTCAGGCCGGATCGCCCTGGCCAGGGGCAACAAGTCAGTCTGATGATGCACGGCGGGACTGTCTGCTGTACACAGGGAGACATCTGATGAGATATTTTCTGCAGGCGGTGGTTGTGGGCCTTCTTCTGGCAGCCTGCGGGGTGGCAGAAGAGCAGCCCGAGCAGGCGGAAGAGCCGGAAAAGCCCCCCCATGCTCTCGCGCCTTATCTTGACGCTGTGGCTGAGAAAGGCTTTCCCGTGGGGGCATGGGCCTTCTGGGACGGCTCGGGCGCCGTTGACGTCGCTGAAGGAACCGAGGTCACCAGGTACAGCTTCGACAAAGAGGGCGAGATGACAGAGGCTCGTAGCCCGCTTTTCTACAGTCTCGTGCTGCTGCGGCTGTCACGATTTTCGGCTCATGAGGCCGCATCAGCGACCGTCGGCAGGCTCGAAGAGGGCCAGGAGATGAGGGCCGTCATCCTCGAGGGTGAGGGGACCGAAGGCCTTATGATTGCAGCGATATATGACGAAAACCGCCGCTTCATCGGAAAGCACCTTTATCACGTGTTCGAAGGCCTCTGGGATGGCTACGAAGAGGCGGTAGGCGAGCGCGATCCCCTCGACCTCGCCGGGCGCGTGCCGCAGCGTTGAAATCATAAGCGCTGGCGCTACAATAACCCGACCGGCGCTCTACTGTCAGTAGAGCGTACTGGCGGGTTTCTTTTATTGCGTGAGGCTCAGGCAAAGGCGCAGCCGTGCGCAGGGACAAGCGAGAAGACTGTGCTGGTGGTGTCGCCCGGTTATGGTGATCGGCTGTCCGGGTGTGTTCAGTATGCCCCTTCCAAGGAGCGAATCATGGTTGAAATGTATTATGACAAGGATGCGGATCTCGGCGCCCTGGCGGGCAAGACTGTGGCCATTATAGGCTACGGCAGCCAGGGCCATGCGCAGGCCCAAAACCTTCGGGACAGCGGTATCGAGGTAGCCATAGCCGAGGTCGAAGGCTCGCCAAACTGGCAAACGGCCATAGAGCATGGCTTTTCTCCCACAAGCGCTGCCGAGGCCGCCAAAAGGGCCGACTGGATCCAGATGCTGGTGCCCGACGAGGTGCAGCCGATAGTCTATCAGAAAGAGCTCGCTCCAAATATGAAGCAGGATGTGGTTTATGGCTGTTCTCACGGCTTCGCCATCCACTTTGGCGCCATAGTACCGCCGGAAACAGCAGACGTGGTCATGATCGCGCCCAAGGGGCCCGGTCACCTTGTCAGAAGCGAGTTTGAAAAGGGTGCCGGCGTGCCATGTCTCGTGGCAGTGCAGATGGACGCCTCAGGCAAGGCCAGGGATATGGCCCTGGCGTACGCCAAGGCTATAGGAGGCACCCGGGCGGGAGTCATAGAGACGACTTTCAAGGAGGAGACCGAGACAGACCTTTTCGGCGAACAAGCGGTGCTCTGCGGCGGCGTTTCCGAGTTAATAAAGGCTGGCTTCGATACACTGGTCGAGGCGGGGTACCAGCCGGAGATAGCGTACTTCGAGTGCCTGCATGAGATGAAGCTAATTGTGGACCTTTTCTACCAGGGCGGGATAAGCTACATGTATTACAGCGTTTCAAATACCGCCGAGTACGGTGGCCTCACCCGCGGTCCGAAGATCATCACCGACGAGACGCGCCGTGCCATGAAAGACATGCTTGCTGATGTCCAGAAGGGCGGATTTGCAAGGGAGTGGCTCGATGAATGCGAGGCGGGCGGCGCGAAGTTCAAACAGCTCGAGGAGCAGTCCAAGAATCTGCCGATCGAGCAGGTCGGACGCAAGTTGCGCAAGATGATGCCGTGGATAGACGCCAAGGAAGCTTGAAAACGGCTGAAGACCGCGAAAAAGAGCCGTCCATGCCGGGCGGCTCTTTTCATTTCTCTCACTGGTGCAAGCCGGGGTTGCCCGTCAGCTCTCTTGCCGTATGATGAAGGGAGATAAGGTTGTGGAGGTGAGAAGATGTCAAAGCGTGCGTCGCCAAAGGCAGGCCCACGTCAGATAAGGCCCTGGAAAGGCAGCCCCGGCACCCCGGGCGGCCGTCGGCGCAAGGTCAAACCCGCGCGGAAGTCTCCAGGGCCGTGAGGCTGCCGCGGTGCATCATTACACGGCGGGTGAGCAATGAACGACAGTGAAGTCCGGGCAGGGCAGGCTAAGGCCGAGCCGGCAATAGCCATCCGAACAGACGTCATAATTGAAGAGAGCGATGAGGGTTTTGCACGGCTGCGTATTCCACTGCCGGAGACCAGATTCAGGAGATTTCTATCCTTTATTTTCCGTCTTCCAGGCTATAAGATACTCATCCTTGATGAGACCGGCACCCAGGTGCTCTCGTTTATAAACGGCCGGAGAGGTTTCAGCGAACTTGCCGGGCTCTTGGCGGAGGCTCGATCGATGGGGGATGCCGAGGCCAAAGGCTCGATGGCTGCCTTTCTCGACAGGCTGGCAAGCGAGCGTGTAATAGAGTTTTGCAAACCCGGCGGGTGCGCATAGAGCATGTGCCGCCGTGCCGCTGTGACAGGTATATCGTGGAGGCAGCGACATGATTGACGGCAGGGTGATAGTAAAAGCCGAAGACGTAAAGAAGCACTACACCATGGGACCTGTCACAGTCGAGGCGCTGCGCGGCATCGACGTTGAGATATACAGGGGTGAGTACATTTCGATAATGGGGCCATCGGGGTCCGGCAAGTCCACGCTTTTCAACATGATCGGCGCGCTCGACCGTCCCACCGGCGGGCGCATCCTTATCGACGGGGTGGATGTTTCGAGCCTTTCGGCGCAGGAGACTGCGCTTTTGCGCTGCAGGCGCATAGGATACATCTTCCAGACGTTTAACATCATCCCGGTCATGACAGCACTCGAAAACGTCATGCTGCCGATGACTTTTGCCGGCACGAGTAACTCCGATGCGAGGGCCAAGGCCTCAGAGCTTCTTCGCGGGGTGGGTCTCGGCCACAGGCTCGGCCACCGCCCTGACGAGCTCTCCGGCGGCCAGCAGCAGCGCGTGGCTATAGCCCGCGCCATGGCCAACTCGCCCGCCATCATCCTCGCCGACGAGCCGACCGGCAACCTCGACCTCTCGACAGGCAGAGAGATTATCGACATCCTGCGGCGCATGAAGGAAGACTCCGGTGTCACTATTATTGCCAGCACGCACGACATGAAGATGCTCAGCACTTCCGACAGAGTCGTCTGGATCCGCGACGGACGGATTGAAAGAGTCGAGAGGCGCGAAGACCTGAATATATCCGTGGGGACCATCGAGGGAGAGGAGGAGTAGGTGGCCTCTTGTGGGGGGATCTCGCCGGATCGAGTCACAATAGCGATACCCGCCCGCCTCGCCTCCACTCGCCTGCCCGGCAAAATGCTCATGCAGGTAAACGGCAGACCTCTCATAGAGTACACGTGGCGCCGGGCATGTGCCTCGCAGCTGGCCGGCCGCGTGGTGATAGCCACCGATGATGAAGCAATTGCAGAGGCGGCTCGCCGCTTCGGGGCCCATGTGGAGATGACCGCCGCTGATTGCGCATCAGGCACGGATCGCATATATGAGCTCGTACGCTCCGGCCGCCTTGATGCGGACATAATCGTAAACGTGCAGGGTGATGAGCCTGAGATCGACCCGTCCGTCATAGACATGGCTGTCCTGGGGCTGGCAGGGGATGATTCGGCGGATATCACGACGCCGGTCGTCGCCATCGAGTCGCTCGATGAGTACCGCAGCCCCGGCGCCGTCAAGGTCGCCGCGACAGCCGACGGTCGTGCGCTTTACTTTTCGAGAGCCGCGATCCCTTTCGTGCGCGAAGGGCTCGATCTCATTGACAGGGGCGGTCTTTCCGGCATATGGCGCCACATCGGCCTATATTCCTGCAGGCGCGAGGCGCTTGTGAAATGGGCCAGCGCAGCCCCCAGTCTGCTCGAAGGGTTTGAAAGGCTCGAGCAATTGCGAGCCCTCGAGCTCGGCCTCAAAATAAAGGTGGTCAAGGTTGCGCGGGCTCCGGAGGGTATTGATACCCTGGACGACTTCAGGGCCTTCCAGATGCGACAGCGCGGGAAAGGGACCCGGCAGGGGAGTACATGACAAAGCATATTTTCATAACAGGCGGAGTGGTATCATCCCTCGGCAAGGGGCTCACCTCTGCGGCGATAGGGGCGCTGCTGGAGCTTCATGGCCTGCGGATAAGGCTGCAGAAGCTCGACCCTTATCTCAACGTTGACCCCGGTACGATGAATCCCTTTCAGCATGGCGAGGTCTATGTCACCGATGACGGTGCCGAGACAGACCTCGACCTGGGCCACTATGAGAGGTTTACCGGCACGGTGTGCACTCGCGAGTCCAACTACACCTCCGGCGGCATCTACGAGACCGTGATAAACAGGGAGCGTCGCGGCGAGTACCTTGGCGGCACCGTGCAGGTCGTCCCGCACATTACCGATGAGATAAAGGCCGCAGTGCGCGCCCTCGCAGGCGACGATGTGGACATAGTCATCACCGAGATAGGCGGCACGGTCGGCGACATCGAAGGTGAGCCGTTTCTGGAGGCGATAAGGCAGTTCAGGCAGGACGCAGGCAGGGCCAATGTCCTGTACATCCACCTGACGCTTGTGCCGTACATCCGCGCAGCAGGCGAGATAAAGACAAAACCCACACAGCACAGCGTGGGCCGACTCATGGAAAAGGGCATACAGCCGGACATCATCATCTGCCGCACCGAGCAGCCCCTCACCAGGGAGGTGCGCGACAAGATTTCCCTCTTCTGCAATGTGCCCGCCGCAGCGGTCATCGAGGAGCGCGACGTGCAGGTGAGCATCTACGAGCTGCCGATCGTCTTGCGGCGCGAGGGTCTCGACGAGCGCATACTCTCCGAGCTCGGCATGGATGGCCGCGAGCCTGACATCTCCCAATGGGAGAAAATTGCCGATATCATCGCCAATCCCGATGACGAGGTTGAGATCGCCGTTGTGGGCAAGTACATCCGCCTGCAGGATTCGTACAAGTCTGTCTATGAGGCCCTCACCCACGGCGGCATCGGCAACCACCTTGGCGTGAAGCTGCGCCGCATCGAGTCGGAGCAGATCGAGAAGGAAGGAGCAGAGGAGTTGCTTGCGGGCGCTCATGGCGTACTTGTGCCCGGTGGCTTCGGCGTCAGAGGGATCGAGGGTAAGCTCGAAGCTATAAGATACGCACGTGAAAACAATGTGCCATTTTTCGGTATCTGCCTTGGCATGCAGTGCGCTGTAATCGAGTTTGCGCGAAATGTTCTTGCCCTGAAAAACGCCAATTCGCTCGAGTTTGACGATACGACGACTACTGCCGTCATCACGCTGATGGACGAGCAGCGCAATGTCGTCGACATGGGCGGCACCATGCGGCTGGGCGCGTTCCCATGTGTTATAGGAAAGGGGAGCCTGGCTGCCCAGGCGTACGGGTCGCTTGAGACAAGCGAGAGGCACAGGCACCGTTTTGAGTTTAACAATGCCTACAGGGAGCACTACGCGAACGGTGGCTTCGCGTTTTCCGGGCTCTCTCCCGACGGCAAGCTTGTGGAGATACTCGAGCTGAGCGGTCATCCGTGGTTTCTGGCGGTGCAGTTTCATCCTGAGTTCAAGTCGAAGCCGCACGCGCCGCATCCGCTTTTCCGGGCGTTTGTGCAGGCCGCCCGCGAGAGAAAAGATACCCGCAAATAGACTGCAATGGAGGACGGGCCATGTCCGATAACGACAGCAGACAGGAAGACAAGAAGGTGGATGAGGGTTGGAAACAGAAGGTCCGCGAGGAGCGGGAGGTGCTGGAAAAAGAGGCCGAGAAGCGCGAGAAAGCCGACAGGGAGCCCTCAGAAGAGAAAGAGAGCGAGGCCGCCGACACGGCGCCTGAGAAGGAGGCCGTCTCAGAGTCGCGGGGTGAGCTGCCGCCCCCTACCTTCACGGCTTTTGCCTCCAGCCTCGCCAGCCAGGCCTTCATGATGCTGGGCCTCGTCGAAAATCCACTGACCGGTCGCACCGATAAGGATCTCGACGCGGCAAAGCACCTGCTTGACACCTTGGGTATGCTTGAGGAAAAGACCCGGGGAAACCTGACCCCCCAGGAAGCATCTTACCTGGAGGAGCTGCTCTACACTCTGAGAATGGCTTACGTAAAGGAAGCCGGCTGATGTGCCGGCGCTGACATTGGAGCGGTTCGCCCTCATGGATCTCAAGACGCTGATTTCCGAGATAAAGGAGCTGCCTACGCTCCCTCAGGTCGCAGTGACGCTGATGGATCTTCTCGATGACCCCTCGACCAGCGCGCCGGAGATAAACCGCGTGATGGCGCGCGACCCGGCTTTGGCCGGCAAGATCCTGAAGCTCGTCAACTCGGCCTACTACGGCCTCTCCAACAAGGTCTCAAGCCTGAATCAGGCTATCGTGATTTTGGGCTTTAAGACCGTCAAGTCTGTAGCTCTGTCGGCCTCGGTAATGGGTCTTTTCAAGGGTCCGCAAGGGGCCGGGTGCTTCGACAGGGCGCTTTTCTGGAAGCACAGCATAGCATGCGCATGCGTGGCTCGCCTGGCCGCCGACAGGACAAAAGGTTTTGATCCGGAAACGGCCTTTTCCGCCGGACTGCTTCATGACATAGGAAAGCTCGTGCTCGCGCACCACCTGCCAGCCAAGGCTGACGAGATTGTTGAGACGGCAGTTGATGGAAAGATGAGCTTTCTCGAAGCTGAAAGCCGCGTTATTGAGACCAGCCATCCCGAGATAGGCCAGTGGCTTGCCGCCACCTGGTCACTGCCCGATGAGCTCGTAGAGTCCATCGGCTCCCACCACGACCTCGCCTCCGCTACCAACAGGCAGATAACCGCGGTCATCCTCTTTGCAGACTACCTGTCCAAGATTAAGGGTATAGGGGCTCCCGGCTCGGCTGAGACTCCGGAGCTCCCAAAGGAGGTCTGGGAGTTGCTGGCGCTTGAAAAGTCCGATCTGCCCAAGCTGGTAAACGCCATCAACCAGGAAATTGATGCAGCCAGCTCATGGATCGAGGTCGCCGCTTAGGACGGCGCCCCTGAGAGAGCCGCATCTTCTTTTTAAGCCTTATGCCGGCGCGACCTCTTGGTCGGCGGCGACTGCGTTTCGCCCGCGTGACTTTGCCAGGTAAAGCGCCGAGTCGACACGTTCTACCATGTCGGCCGCGCTCAGGCCGTGCTCGTACTCTGCTACACCGGCGGATATCGTGACCGAAAACGCCTTATCATCGTGCTTCATCGGGTTTGAAGCCACTGCGCGGCGGATTCTCTCGGCTACCAGCGCGCCCCTCTTGAGGTCGGTATCGCCGCAGATCACGGCAAACTCGTCTCCACCGTAACGTGCCGGCACATCGACAGCACGCGTTGACTGCTTGATGGTCCCTGCGACCTGCTGAAGTATCTTGTCGCCCATCTGGTGGCCGTGGATATCGTTGAAAAGCTTGAAGTTGTCGACATCGAGCAGAATGAGCGAGAGGTTGCTGCCTCGCCGCCGCGCGCGCTCGATCTCGCGGTTGAGCTCGTCGAAGAAGGCATTGTGGTTGATGAAATTTGTCAGTCCGTCCGTGCGCGCCTGGAGGCTTACCTTTTCGTAAAGCCTGCAGTTGCCGAGGGCTATGCCGATGAATTGGCTGATATGATCAACAAGCGGCAGGTCCCTTATCTCGTCAAAGGGCGTACCGTCTGTCTTGTCGGCGAGATTCATCACACCGATGATCTCCTGGCCGCTGGCCAGAGGGACAATGATGCAGGATCCTGTCGAATACCTCGACGAATATGTCCTGTCTATTCGCTCGGGCAGGCCCTTCTGGAACGCATCCATGTCCCGTATCAGCAAAGTTGCTTTGCGATTTATGGCCACTGACATGACGCTCTGTGGCGCTTCGTCCAGCGAGATTCGCTCGGTGACGGGGTAGGGGTGGTTTGAACCTTTGAGTACAAGTTCGCGGTTTTCCTCGTTGTGAAAGTAGACTGAGGCGAGTTTGGCATCCACCATGTGGGGCATCTTCGTAAGGCAAATTTCGACTATCCTGTCCACGTCGAGGCAGTTGATCTCCTTGGAGAGCTGTCCGAGGTAGGCTGTTCTTCGCACGGTCTCGGAGAGCCTGTTGCGCTGCAGCTCGTAAAACTCGCAATGCTCCCTGAGGCGCTCCGACAGGCGCACTGCCTCCTGGGTCTGCTTTTCGCGCTCGCCGAGGGCAGCCTCGGCATCCTTGAGCGCGTCGATAGTTATGTACGCGCCGGAGACAAGCCGGATGAGTCCATTAGAGTGCAGGTCCGCGTCGCCCGACGGGACCGTCAGGACCGTCGGCGAAATAGATGCGAAGTCGACAGTGGGGCAGTGGCCGAAGAGCAGAACCGTCGTACCGGCATCAAGACCGCTGATCATCTGCAAGTCCGGCTCGACCGTCGCCGTGTCCCATAGCAGCACCGCCAGCTCCCCGCAAGGTAGTTTGCGCACCAGGCGCCTTGCGTGCGTGAGGCGCCTGCAGTCGAAACCCTGAGCACTCAGGGCGGTCTCAAGTACCTGAGCCCATCTCTCGCGGGTCGAAAGAAACACCGCCGTCCTGCGTCGCACGGCCTTTTTTTCGCCGCCACCGAACCCCAGAGCTTCAAGAACCATTCGTTTCTCCCATTGCCTCCTTTTTGAGCCATTAATGAGCGGCGACTGCCTGTTCAGGAAAAATTTTTCAAAATTGGCAATTTTATACTTTACAATTTATAAAATATAAAGTATAAACCTTCCGCTCGTACTCGACACGGCGACTCCTCAGGGGGGCGACACCATGGTCATTTTGAATATACCACACCCGCCAAGCCCGTGCCGCTCGCAGCGCTGCCCCATCAATGAGCCGCCGGCCGACAAGCCGCTCTGGAGCAGGACATGACTCCCAGGAAGCTTTACAGGATCGGCGAGGTCATGCGTTATACTGGCCTCTCCCGCCAGACCGTGCACAACTACACACTTCTGGGCCTGATACGGGAGGCAGACCGTACAGAGGGGGGCCACCGCCTTTACAACGAGGATGTCTTCGACAGGATCCGGCGCGTTCGCGAGCTGAAAAATGCGAAGACACTCAAGGAGATTCGGGTGCTTCTGGATAGCGAGGAATCCACATAGATGGATGATTTGCGCGACCAGGCAGAGGTCAAGGATGCCTTTCCGCCGGCCAGTGAGCTCTGGCAGATACCCGGCATCGCGGCGGCCGTGGTCATATTTCTGATCGCCGCATACATCGCGAGAAGCCCGCTGGAAACTCCGCTTTCCGAGCCGGCTGATTACGAGGCTCTCCTCATTGCTTACCACGCCGACGACATGCTTGTGGCCGCTCAGAGCGCCGAGCGGTACCTTGCGCGCCACCAGGGCTCCGACAATGAGCCCATGGCGCGCTACATCTTCGCCAGCAGCAGATGGAGCCTGATAAAGTCAGACCCGGCCGCTGTCACAAAGGACCTTTTCGTATGTCTTGAGTCCCTCAATATGGCGCTCATGGCTGGCATATCGTCCGCGTATGAAGCCAGTGCCTTAAAGGCGAAGGGCGACATCCTGATGCGCCTGGAGCTGCCAAACGACGCGCTCGATGCATACACGGCACTGGTTGACAGGTTTCCTGAGCAGCGCCTGGGTCATCTCAA
>SLPQ01000169.1 GCA_007131925.1 Candidatus Brocadiia bacterium
CCCCAGAGGCCACCAATCCCCTGGCGAAAGTCGACGGCACTATTACCGCGTCGGCGCCAGATCGCATCGTTCTTGCCACCAATCGGCGGACAATCTCGTGGATCGGCCTGCCGGGAATGGGCTCCTCCAGCGGCCGGTATATGCTATACACCACCGGCGGCATGCGGCCCGTGGTCTTGAGAATGCCCATCGTTACAAGAGACTTCGCATCGTGGCAGTGCACAACGCTGGTCTTGTCCCTCAGGAGAAACGAACGCAGCTCAAGTGCCGCGTTCGGCCCACGGTGAAAAACTCGCTCCCTGCGCGCCCTGTTCGCCAGGCCGCCTGTCGGATCAGGCGATTTGGGCGCCCAGGCATCCACTGCAAGAGGCACGTCGAATTCATCTGCATAAAGTAGCGTGGCCTGAGCCGTTTCGATGGCCTCGGCCATCTCAGGCTCGAAGATGAGATGCAGGACTCTGAACCTCTCCGACACCGCTTTCTCCATGCAGTATCACACCGTCAGTTACTACTGAGAATATTAGACCGCCACGAGCCAAAGTCAATCGTGCCGCGCGCGCCCAGCCCGCCGGCACGCCGCACAGAGAGAGCATTTCCCGGAGACGCACGGCGTGCGCCTTCAATAACCGAAAAGCTCATGGTGAATCCGCCTTCCCGTCACTCCCGCGCCATAGAGAGCGGCTTCCAACTTCTTTATCATCGCGGCCGGCCCGCACAGAAGAAACTCGCACGTATCCAGCTCACTGTCCACGTATTTTCTGATGAGGTCCAACGTAATAAGGCCTTTTTCACCCTGGTAGTCCGGCTCATCGCTGAGGACATAAACGACCTTCACATGCCGCAGCCTGTCAAAATCCTCCCGATAGGCAATTGCATCCTGTGTCTTGCTGCCGTAAAAAAGAACCGCCTCACGCTCGCCCTGTCGTTCGAGAGCTTCGGCCATTCGCTTGAAAGCGGTGATGCCTATGCCACCTGCGATCATCACGATGGGCCTGCCGCTATCGAGAGCCTCGCGGCCAAAGATGCCATACGGGCCGTCGACGTACATTCTCTCGCCTGTCCTGACAGACTGCAGTGCAGTGGTGGTCACGCCTGCGGCTTTTACGGTCACCGCGAGCTCGCCGGTCTCCGGTTTAAAGCTGGAAATGGTAAAAGGCCGCGCTGTGCCGGCGAGACCCCGCCTGAGGAATGCAAACTGCGAGTAGCCGGGCTCGATCCCGCGCTTGAGCGGGCGCATGCTTATCTCCGTGATGTCGACCGCCTCCTGCCTGGTGCCCGTGACGACGTATGCAGATGAGAACACTTCCATGCGCGCAAGGACACGATAGACGTACAGTGCCACCATGAGCACAGTAAGAGAAATCCACACTGACATAAGTCCGGTCTGGCGTACTGTCATGCCGATAGGATAGCTGTGTGCGAAGGCAAGCGGCAGTACCAGGTAGCTGGACAGGTGCAGTGAGTACCAGAGCCGCCTCGAAAGCAGTCCGCGTACACGACCGCTCGTCATGACCACCATGATTATCACGACCATTGCCACCATGCCGACGAATACCCACGCTCCAAAGGCGCCTTCGCCCTCGAGGAGCAGGACATTTGAGTCAAACCGTCGCAGGTAATATACGGTGATAAAGACTGGATGCAGCAGGATGAGAAAAGGTGCAAACCGGCCGAGGCCTTTGTGCAGCGTGATGACCCATATGTAGTCAGGAATAATCCTTGCTACAGCCCCTCGAAAGCCGAGAAGAAACTGCCAGAAAAGCAGCACAACCCCCGCAAGCGAGCCGGTCTTGGCAAGCATCTTTATGACATTGAGCGCGCGTGTCTCTTCGTCAAGACTTACAAAAAGCAGCACTGAGAGCATGGTCGCCGCTATCACTAATGTCAGCACGACCTTTCTCGCGGTCCGTTGCCCCATTAAGACCCTCCGAACAAGGATTGCGCCTCGGCACTTGCCCCCGCGGCGCAGAGAAATGCCGTTTCACTCCTCTTCGACCGTAACCTCCACACCACGCGACGGCTTGAGAGTAAGAAAGCTTGCCGCGCCCGCCTGCCTTAGCAGGTCTTTCTGCCGCTGGCCGTCGTGCGTGAGCACGATAATAGTCCCGCCGCCGCCGGCACCAGCGAGCTTGGCTGCCAGGGCGCCATTTTCGAGGGCAGTCTTTATCATGCGGTCATTGCGCTCGCCTGACGGGCTTATGGAGTCCTGGATGCGCTGGTTTTCATTCATGTGCTCGGCGAGCGTCTCCCAGTCAGCCTCGACAAGGGCCCTCTTTGCGCGCCGCGCGAGTCCTGCTATGTGGCGGTACCCCTCTACTACCTGCTGCTCACCCTCGAGCCAGCGCTCCCGCACGGGCAGGTGCACCTGGCCGGAAACGTGTTTGAGTCCCGAATGCGCCAGCAGAAAAGGAAGATCCCGCACCGTACTTTCAAGGGGCTCGACAGTCGCATAAATCTCGTCGGCGAGGCGTCGATAGTTTTCCT
This sequence comes from Candidatus Brocadiia bacterium, assembly GCA_007131925.1. Taxonomy (GTDB): domain Bacteria; phylum Planctomycetota; class DG-23; order SLPQ01; family SLPQ01; genus SLPQ01. Next base: position 2,485 of record SLPQ01000169.1, read on the forward strand.
TTTCGCGAAAGTCCATGTAGTTCAGGCCGCCAAAAACTGTCATGTAGTGATCCTGATAGCCGCAATGGACTTTCAGGTAGTTAAGCTCGATTATCCTTACCATCTCGGCAAGATAGTGGCGCGTCACCTGGCGGTTGGCCATTTTCAGAAAGGCCGCCACAAGGGAGGCAAGGATCGCAGTCGAGCCGGAGAGCCCGCCCTGAACAGGAATGTCGGTGGTAATAGTAATGGCAAAGGCACGATCGGTGGCGGAGAAAAACTGAAGCACCGCGCGCACCACATCGAAGCGGTCGTTCTTGAGAAGGTAGTCCCCAGGCCGCGACAGTACCGTCGTGAGCTCGCCGACCGTCAGGCGCATTTCGTCAGCATCTTCAACAACGACCCGCGCTCGCTCAGCAAGGGAGCACGATATGACACTGCCCCCATAACCATCGGTGGGATTTCCGATAATGCCGGCGCGCCCGGGCGCAGTGGCCACTATCCGCATCGCAGCTCCCCCTACTCTGCCTGCAAGCCCCTGATAATATGCTGGCGGATTATGTAGCCGTATTTCTCGTCGTCCATTGCAAAGTCGACGAAGGCCTTGAAATATGACTCGAAGTTTCCAATGTCGTACCGGCGCTGGTCCCTGGCGAGGCGTATGCAGTGGACGGGCCTGCCCCAGTTTATGAGGATCTGGATCGAGTCTGTCAGTTGAAGCTCCCCCGACTCTTGCGGCACAGTCCTGTCGATTGCGTCGAAGATGACCGGGTCAAATATGTAGCGGGCGGCTATGGCAAGGTTGCTGGGGGCCTTTTCGGGGGCGGGCTTTTCGATGACGCTGTCGATCTCGAAGGTGCGCCCCACGGATGTACCACTCGGACTGACGATACCATAATGATGAACCA
>SLPQ01000257.1 GCA_007131925.1 Candidatus Brocadiia bacterium
TCCTACATGTGGTCGATACCCTCATGGATGGGGCCTGCGGCCAACTACCGCATCGCAGTCATATCCACCAGCATCAGCAACCTTTACGACTACAGCGACGCGCCCTTTGAGATTGGGTTTTCACCCTGAGGGCAGACGCGTGTCTTCATCGGGTGCGCGTGCGGCTCGTGCGTTGAGGATGCGCTGGCGGCGCTGGCGGCCGGGACTGCGCCGCATGCGGCGGCCATGGCGTGACCATATTCACACGCGCAGTGGGAGCTGTCTTTGCTCTGCTGAGCGGTCCGCGCCAGAGTCGCAACAGCCACGGCAACGTACGCCTTAGCGTCTTCACCAGGCCCCACATTCCCAGCACCTGCATGAGCACGTCGGCGGCGTACATGGGTCGTCTCACCCGCAGCAGAGCCGCGACGAGGCGAAGCGGATTGTAGAAGTAGAGGTATGCCGAGAGCATGCCGGCCTGTTTCTTCCACGGCATGTCGGTGCGGGATGCAGTCACGTAGTTGCCGTCAAGCATGTGAGGTTTTACGGGTCGTCCGGCAGCACTATCGATAGCTGCGCCCGACTCGTAAGTCCTTTCGTAAGAGCTCGAGCCGGCTGCCGGCGTAAGCATCAGTATCTGCAGGCCAAAAGCGCCTGCACCGCGCAGCATGCGCACCTGGTTTATGAGGCCCCGGCAGTCTTTGCGGCTGACAAGCGGCTGGTCATCGTGGTGCATCATCATCGGCATCGGGCAGATACCATGACTTGTGAGAAGTTTGAAGGCCTCAATCGTCCTATCCGCCGTCTGCCCCTTGCGCACCAGTACCCCGGACATATCCTCCACGCCCAGCCAGAGCGCGCGAACTCCCGCCTTTCTGACGGTGCCCATGTGCTCAGCCATGCCAAGGGTGTCATGCACGGTCACTTCTGTACCCCATCGTATCGTGTGGCGCAGTGCTCTCGTGCCGACCTGCGCGCGCGCGAGCGCATCTGTCACCTCGAGCGCGCGGTCACGGTCATTGAAGAAGTTGTCATCCGTGCCAAAGAAGTATCTGATCCCGTATTCGCGGTACAGGCGCGTCATCTCATCTAATACGCGTGCACCGCTCTTGGCGCGTCTGTGGCGCTGGTTGTATGCAGGTATGGGGCAGTATTCGCACGAAAAAGCGCATCCAAAGGTCAGCACCAGCGAGCCCAGGGGCGAGTAACGACGCACCCTTGCAGCCGGCAGCGCCCGAGACGAGAGGCCCGCACCGCGGCCCGGAGGCTCCAGCATTGAATATGCTCCGGCAGGATGAGGCAGCTCGTCAAGGTCGCTCAGAAGGCGCTGCACTCCTGTATCGACAAGCTCCGGGGAGGCTCCATCGGCGTCTCTTCTCCACACGAGCCCGGCAACCGAGTCGAAAAGCCCCTTGTCTCGCCCGCGGATGAAGGCCTGCCGCACCGGCTCGCCCCGGCGGCGCTCTCCAAGGAGCCTCTCAAGAAGCTCCAGCAGCACATACTCCTCGCCGGTAACTGCAACGTCAGCACCCCACCGGTCCGACGGATCACAGCTGAAAAGATCCCACGGCTCATATATGGCCTTTGGACCGCCCGCGATCACGAGGGGTCTGTGAGCAGGGGGTATGCGGCATGCGTCCCGGATGAGCGCTTTTGCGGGGGCGGTGTGTATGTTCATGGCGGAGATCATCAGGATGTCGGGCGCCGCGCCATCCAGGAGGGCGCGGGAGGGCTGAAAGTTCGCATTCCACTGCTGGAGCACTATTCGCGTGCGGTCAAACCCCGCTGCAGCCATGGCGGCACCGACCGCGCGCACTCCCGCCGGCGCCATGCGCTTATCGGCATAGACAAAGGGCAGCATCCGTGTGCGGCGGTCAAAGGCGCAGACAATCACCGTCCTGATATCGCCATGTGCCTGAGCCATGCCTCGAAGGCGGCCCAGCAGCGCACCCAAAGCTCCCGGCTTCAAGAGAGCGTCTTGCGGCAATCGGCAGGGCAGCTCCATTCGTCCTCCAGCGATGCCGTGCCTGAACGTCCCCTACCTTCGATCGTTCCACCGCCGGCCTCACCCTCCTGCGCCGGCGCCCGGCAGACTCCGGGCTCACCCATGCCTCGGCTCTGTGGCGAGGCGCGGGTGACAAGAGCCTGTATCAGGCCCTTTAAGGCTACACAATCGATGTGTCCGTGGCAAAAGAATACGCCCGCCGCGCCGCCGGAAATGGTGGCGATGACCCTCCTGCCACGTTTCATCTCCGGTGCACGGTACGACCCTTGTTTACACCTTTACCCATGCGCAGTTGCTGCCGGCGGACTCCACCGCCGCGTAGATAAACTTCATACCGCGCAGGCCGTCATGCACAGTGGGAAAGTCATATGCGTTGATACTGATCGGATTTCCGTCAATATGGCTGCGGATGGCCGTAACAGCGCCCTTGTAAATGTTTGCGAAGGCCTCGATGTAGCCCTCAGGGTGGCCTGCAGGGATGCGCGTGGCATCTGTGGCCGGCTGGCAGAGGTACTCATCATGGCCGCGTGTGAGTGTCTGGCGGGGCTGGCCGTAGCGGTAAAGCTGAAGGTAATTCGGATTTTCCTGCTCCCAGGTAACTGCACCTTCAGAGGCATAGACCCGCAGGCGCAGGTTGTTTTCTTCGCCGGTGGCTACCTGGCTGACGGTAAGGATGCCCTTTGCACCGCTGCTCATCCGCAGGAGGACATTTGCGTCCTCATCGAGCCGGCGGTCGGGTAGAAAGGTGCTCGTATCACAAGAGAGCTCGCCGATCCGGTCGCCGGTGACGTACTCGAGCAGGTTCGCGCAATGCGTCCCGATGTCGCCCAGCGTGCCGGCAACGCCGGAAGTGGCCGGATCGACGCGCCATGAGGCCTGCTTGTGCCCCTCTTTTTCAAGCGGTGCCATGAGGAAGTCCTGCAGGTACTCGACGATGACCTTCCGGACGGCACCCAAGCTGCCGGAGCGAAAGAGCTCGCGCGCGTGACGTACGAGCGGGTGGCCGGTGTAGTTGTGCGTGAGGGCAAAGACAAGCCCGCTCTCTTCCACGAGCCTGACGAGGGCCTCGGCCTCGTCGAGCTTATATGTCATCGGCTTGTCGCAGACGACATGAAAGCCGGCCTCGAGAAATGTCTTTGCTATGGGAAAGTGGGAGATATTCGGCGTGACTATTGCGACGAAGTCGATGCGCTCGTCACTTCCCAGTGCCGCCTCCTTTCGGGCCATCTCTTCGTATGTGTCATACAGCCGTGTTTGGTCAAGGTAGAGCTGCCTGCCGGTGGCTTTTGTGTTGTCGGGATCACGAGAAAAGCACCCCGCCACCAGGTCGATCTGCTGGTCCATGGCGGCGGCCATGCGATGTACCACCCCTATAAAGGCTCCCTGCCCTCCCCCGATCATTCCCATTCTCAACTTGCGCTTCCAGGCGTCCATAATGCTCGCTCCTCTCAAGTATGCTTCAGCTCCTACCCGTCAAGGCCGAGTATCCTCCTGACCCTGGCCGTGTCGGTGCCGCCACCGGCGAAGTCGTCAAAGGCGACCTCAGTCGCTTCTATGATGTGCCGGGCGATAAATGGCGCGCCCTCGGCAGCGCCCTGCTCCGGCGCCTTCACGCAGCACTCCCACTCCAGCACCGCCCATGAGCGGTATCCAGCCTCGGTAAGCAGCGTGAAGACCCGGCTGAAATCCACCTGCCCGTCGCCCAGCGACCGAAACCTCCCCGCCCGTCCGGCCCATGGCTGGTAGCCGCCATAGACTCCTACGCGCCCAGTCGGGCGAAACTCTGCATCTTTTACGTGAAAGGCGGTTATGCGCTCGCCGTAGAGCCTTATAAACCCGCAGTAGTCAAGCTGCTGGAGCAGAAAATGGCTGGGGTCATAGTTGATACATACGGCCGGATGATCTTCGGTATGCTCGAGGAACATCTCGAAGGTCGCACCGTCATAGACATCCGAGCCGGGGTGAAGCTCGTAGGCAAAGTTGATGCCCTTGTCACGGGCAAGATCCAACAGCGGCCGCCAAAGCCGCGCCAGCTCCGTAAATGACTCCTCTACGAGCCCGGGGGGGCGCTGCGGCCAGGGGTATATCATATGCCAGGCAAAGCCGCCAGACATGGCCGGTATGGCGCTAAGGCCGAGGTTGGCGGATGCCAGAATTGTCTTTTCGAGCTGCTCGGCGGCCCACTGCTCGCGCTGCCTGCTGCGCAGACCCTCGGGGTAAAAGCCCTCGAATGCCAGCTCATAGGCCGGAGAGACCGCCAATACCTGTCCGGCCAGGTGCGCGGCCAGCTCTGTCGGCTCGAGGCCCGCATCAGAGAGCACCGCCTTCAAGTCGTCACAGTACGCAGTCGACTCGGCGGCCTTGTCAATGTCGATCGCGCGCGAGTCCCACGCGGGGATCTGCACTCCCTTGTAGCCCAGCTCCGCCGCCCAGGCGCTGATTGAAGGCAGGCTGTTGAAAGGCTCCTCGTCCCGCAGAAACTGCGCCAGAAAGATTGCCGGTCCCTTGATCGCGCTCATGTCGTGCCCCCTGTCAGAAAGTGCTCGCGGTTTCGCTGTCCGGCGGGGCACCTTTGTGGTGTGCGATGGTTCGAGCGAAGTGGCTGCCTCCCGCTGCACCGGCCCCGCTGTCGCCTGTAAAGGTATCTTAGAACCTTGCCGGGCGCATACAAGCAAAAGCCGGCACAATGCCAGCGTCAATGAAAACCAATCTCGCTATTCAAGGCCGGCAGCGCCCCTTGAAGCTAAATGGCCGCGTATGCCCTGAGCTCCTCTTCAAAAAGCCTCTCCCGCCCGGCCTCCATGAAGGCGCTGATGTCGCTGAGGCATATCCGGGCGGTCGCGCCCTCCCGCGTGGCAACCAGGGCGCCCATGACATTTGCAAAGTCAGTGCACTCAGCAAGAGGCGCTCCGGCAAGAAGCTTGTGGACAAAGCCCGCTGTAAAGGCGTCACCCGAGCCGCATGAGTCCACCACATCCACCATGTAGCCTGGGCTGTAGACCGCCTCTCGCTCGTTTGAAGCCACAAACGCGCCTCGGCTGCCGAAAGTGACCATGCAGTGAGAAAGCGACCAGCTGCTCATTATCTCCCTGGAAAAGGCCGGTGCGTCGGACGACGACATGCCGAGCATCTCCTGAAGCAGGCGCATCTCGTCGTCATTGAGCTTGAGGATGTCGGCCTCCTGAAGGGAGAGACGCACGGTTTCATCACTGTAGCAGTCCTTGCGAAGATTTATGTCGAGCACCTTGACGCTGCCTGGCGCGGCCGCCAGGAGCCGCGCCAGCGTGCGCCTGGATGTCTCGCTTCGCTGTATGAGCGTGCCGAAGCACAGACACTGCACCTGCGGGGCCAGCCGGAAAAGCTCATCATACGGCTCTATGAAATCGTAGGCGACATCCGGCACTATGTGGTAGTCAGGATTGTGACTGTCGTCAAGGCTGACCTCCACCGTGCCGGTCGGATGTTTATCGTCCCACTGGATGAAGGATGGGTCCATGGAGAGCTCGCTGATGGTCTCCAGCGCTCTGATGCCCAGCTTGTCGCGTCCGAGCCGACTTATTATGATGCCTCGATCACCGAGGGAGTTTGCACGGCAGGCAAAGTTGAAAGGAGCACCGCCAAGGACGGCCCCCGTCGGAAACAGATCCCATAGCGTCTCGCCGAATGCGAGTATCGTCCTTTGAATCGCGCACCCCCTGCGTAATGTCTTCTCGGGCATCACCTGCCGGAACGTTTTCGGCGCGCCGACCTCCCGGCACGCAAACCGACCCGGACCCTGTAAGGACAAGGTGATTCTAAGCCGTCCCGAAGGCAAGTCAACAGCACTCGCCAGGCTCTCTCTTATCCCGACCCTGTAGTCGTAACAGGGCAAGCCGGCGCTGCCCGATGAGACATATGACAAGGCAGACCTTAAAGGCCCGAGTCGGCCATTGGCTTTGCCTGAGCGGCTGCGGCTACTGAAACCATGAGAGTCTGTCTATATCTTTGGCCTTTTCTGGTCGGGACTATGGGTTGCCGGCTGTCTCGGCGATCACACTGGGCCGGTCTCGCGGCGGGAGAGGCCAGGCCCTCAGTCCGGCCAGTTTCACGGAGACAATCCCTGAGAGTGTCTCTGCGGCTTTGGCGATTGCCTTGTGCAGTGTGCGCGGTATAATCTCCATCTTTCGGAAATCTTCCCCTTGCAGAGACGACCGCCGTGGCCCAGAGACCTTTCAGAACAATCGACGCAGCGCTGGGATGGCTATTCTCGGCGACCAACTACGAACAGAAGAAGATCGTAAGATACAACACGCGCGAGTTCAACGTCGACCGCGCCCGTGCCATCCTCGAAATGCTTGATGACCCGCACCTGGCCTACCCCACCGTGCACGTAGCCGGCACCAAGGGAAAGGGCTCCACGTCAGCCTTCGCCGCAGCTGTACTGCACCGCTGGGGGCTCGAATCGGTCGGCCTTTACACCTCTCCGCATCTGATGAAGCTTAACGAACGCATAAGCATAAACTTCTCAGCGATAAGCGACGCCGAACTGCTCCAATGCATAAACATGGTCAAGGCCCCCGTCGACAGGGTAACCGCCGGAGGCATCCATCTGAAGCCCACTTTCTTCGAGATATTCACGGTCATAGGCTTTCTGAACTTCGCCCTGAGAAAGGTCAACGCAGCCGTCATAGAGGTAGGTCTCGGCGGCAGGCTCGATGCCACCAACCTCGTACGCCCGGTAGCTACGGCCATCTCGCCCGTCTCCTATGACCACACCGCCGTGCTGGGCGCCACCCTTTCGCTGATCGCACGCGAAAAGGCCGGCATCATAAAGGCAGGAGTCCCGGTAGTGGTCGGCAGACAGCATCCGGAGGCCTTTGGCGTCATCGAGGCGACCGCAAAAGCCGTCGGCGCGCCTGTCAGGGCGTACGGGCGTGACTACCTTCTTTATGAGCTGCCCGGCAGACGCTTCGACCTGAAGACCACCCGCCGCTGTTACAGGGGGCTGAGGGTGCCCCTACTGGGAGCGCACCAGCGCCAGAACGCCGCAACGGCCGTCGCACTTTGTGAAGAGGCGGTCGAGAGGCTCGGCGGCAGGCTCTCAAATCGGGTCGTAAGTGAGGCGTTTGCCACACTCAACTGGGCCGGCCGGGTCGAGCTTTTCAGCGAGACGCCACCCATAGTCATCGACGCGGCGCACAACGCCGCAAGCGCCCGCGCACTTACGCAGGCTGTACAGGAGGCATTTCCCGGGCAAAAGGCCGTGATCCTTATCGGCATAGCCGCCCACAAGGATACAAGAGGCGTCATACAGGCCCTCCTCCCGATAGCGGGCCGCTTTGTGGCGACCACCATAGACAGTCCTCGCAGCGAGGATGCGCGCGCCCTGGCCGGGCGCATACGCTCCCGATGCGACCTGCCCGTCGAAACAAGAACACACCGCAGAGATGCCCTGACCCTGGCGCGCCGCCGCGCTGGAGGGGGGCTGATGGTGATTACGGGCTCGTTTTACCTGGCCGGTGAGCTGCGGGCAATCCTTGCGCGCCAGTAAGGGTCGCGCCCCTGAGCTGCACGGATGCCCTGTCAGATGCCGAGCTTGATGACCGCGGAGTTGAGTAGCTCCTGGAGGATGCGCGCCGCGCGGGTCTGGACCTTGTACTCCATGGCAAACTCCCGCACCTGGCCCTCGACATCCTCAAGCCGGACATCGCTTGCCGGCTCGATGCGAGAAAGTCTGAATATATACCACACATCACCCGAGCCTTCGATGATGTCGGTTGTCGTGCCCGGCTCGAGCGCAAATATCTCCTCGGCCACCGACTCTGTCATGATGATGCCGCCCAGCGGCTTTGGAAATATTCCCTCGGTCAGCGGCACCGGGATGTAGCCGTGATTTTCGGCGGTCGTACGCTCGATGGAGACCGCCGATGCCACATGGCCGAAGTCGGCCCCCTCGCGGACACGGCCAAGTGCGCGTTCGGCCTCTTCCCGGCTGTCGGTGACTATGGCCTGGATCTCGGCTCTGCGGCCGAATTTCTCAAGGTAAAACCTCCTGAGCTCATCGCTCGAGACCGTAACGCCACTTTCCGCCATCTTTCTGAGCAGAGTCTCGGTTTTGAGCCTTGCCCGGAAGTCTTCAAGTGACTCGCCGATACGCGCAAGGTAGCTGCGAAGGTTGGCTACGCCCCCCGCCTCGACGACTTTCCTGTCAAATATCGTCTGAAGCTCGGCTTCAGAAAGCTCGATGCCTCGCTCACTGGCGGCCTGGTGGACCACCTTGTGGCGGACCATAAACTCCAGCACGCTCCGCCCGGCCACCCTCTTGAGTGCCTCAACCCATTCCTCTTCGCTTATCGGCTCGCCGTTGACCGTCGCGACGACTCCCTCGGGCAGTTCGATAGCGTCACCACTCCCTGCGAGGGGGGCGGTCTGAGCCAGACAGTCTGAATGGCCCCCAAAGACCACGATTACTGCTGCAAAAAGCAGGCAAATGTAACGCATCAGGCGTGTCCTTTCAAAGGATGGACGCAGTTGAACACCATGCATAAAATCCTATGCACCTCCGCACGTGGTGTCAACACGTTTCACAGCCGGGGAGCTCATCAGGCGCGGCGTCGGTTCTCCTTGACTTGCAGGGGTTTGAGGGTACCATAGGCTCACGAAACAAGTGGCTTGCTGAACAGTAATACACCGGGTGCCCTCCTGAGCAGGACAAGCAGACGCAGCGGCGCGAAAGAAGCGCTTGAGAAGGCCTGCCACCTCGCAGCCGGGCGGCAGTATACCCAGGCCGCACAGTACTTCGAAAAGGCCACGGCCCTCAAGGCAGGCTTTGATGCCCTCTGCGGCAAGGCACTGTGCATGTACAAAACCGGGCGGCTTAATGAAGCGCTCGATGCGGCCGGGCAAGCCGCCGCGGCAGAGCCGTCCCGGCCCGAGCCGCACTTTGTCATCGGCCTTGCGCAGAAGGATGCCGGTCAATACTCGCAGGCGGCTCAGTCCTTCGAGCGCGCCATGCGTATGGGCTATGAGAGGGCCGCGGCGCTCTACCAGAGGGGGGCGGCGAACTTTCTGGCCGGGCGGCTTGAGCCTGCCGGGGCGGATTTTGAGGAGGTTGCACGTTTGAGGCCCGCCAGCGCGGCGGCCTTTTACAATCTCGGCGTGGTGCATATCCACCGGTCGAGCTGGAAGGAGGCCGCCCGCTGCCTCTCCAGGTGCGTCAGACTGGACCCTTCAAGCGCCGAGCATTACCACGAAATGATCTTTCGCATCGGGCAGGCCCAGGCCGGTGAGGAGTTTCACTTCCGCGGCCATCGCATAAAGAACATGCTGGCGCTGCTGGCCGACACCTACTGCAGGAGCCTCAAAAGTGTTGAAGACAGCGAGGACGAGGTAGCCGGCCGCCTCGCTCGCACCCTCGCTGAGATGTCTGAGCTGCTGTCATGTGTTCGAAGAGACCCCCTGGAGCTGGACCTCTGGGACGTACATGACATTATCGAGATGGCGCTGCTTCGCGCTGCAGAGGCGCTCGCAACCGTCGAGGTGCAGAAGGTATTCGGCGCTGACGTGCCGGGGCTCATATGCGATGCCGAGAGCTTAAACGAGGCCTTCCTTAACATCATTCTTAACGCCGCAGAGGCCATGGGCCAGGGTGGAACGCTTACCGTGCGCACCCGCTGGGACGGTGGCAGCTCGGTGCGAGTCGAGTTTGAAGACACCGGCGGCGGCATCCGCGCCGAGCCGCTCGAGAAGGTCTTTCAGTTTGCCTTCACCACCAGGGCCGGCGGCACGGGCCTGGGCCTCTGCCAGGCCAAACGCGCGGTCGAGGAGCACAGAGGCGCAATATCAGCGCGCAACGTCGCTCGTGGCGCGATCCTGGTCGTGGAGCTGCCGCTTGCGGCTGCGGCTGCCGAGCGCATACAGGAGACAGGGCTGAGGCCGGATCTCTCCGACGACATAAGTCTCTTTTTTGAGGGAGAGTCAGACGTGAGGATCGAGACGAGCGCCGGAAGCTGAAGCAATCGAGGGGGGAGAGTCTTGGAGCGTATACTTGTAGTGGACGACCAGGTAGAGGTGCTCGAATACTTGAGCGAGCTTCTCTGCCAGAGCGGTTACAAGGTAATAGCCTGCGGAGCGGCGGACGCGGCACTCGAAAAGATATCGCGCGAGGGTGACAATATCGGCCTTGCTATCCTCGATCTGGATCTTGGCCACGGCAACGATGAGGGCCTGGCACTTCTGGCCGACATCAAAAAGCTCCAGAAGGACCTGCCCGTCATCATACTCACAGGCAAGGGTGGCACCCGCTCAGCGGTGCAGGCGATCAAGATGGGCGCGGTGGATTTTCTGGAAAAGGGCGCTTACCTTACGGCCAATCTCACCGCCAGCGTAAAGAAGGCCGACAAGTTTCTCGAAGTGATCCGCGAAAACCGCCGCCTCAAGCATGAGACCGACACGCTGAAAAAAACCGCCCAGTACTACCGCGACGTCATCCGGCTCTCCCGCCGCATTGTCGGCGCGTCCTCCGCTCTGCAAAGATGCCTCCGTGAGGCGGAGTCGGTAGCGGACGTACCCCGCCCGGTGCTCATCCGAGGCGAGCGTGGCACCGGAAAGGAGCTCGTCGCAGCCTACATACATGAAAAGTCCTCCCGCGCACAGGGCCCCTTCATCCCGGTCAACTGCGCTGCCCTCTCGGGCAACCTTCTCGAAAGCGAGATATTCGGCTACGAGAAGGGCGCCTTCACAGGCTCGCTCGGAAGAAAACCCGGCCGCTTCGAGCTGGCCGACGGCGGTACGCTCTTTCTCGACGAGGTCGGCAACATGGCCGCCGACTTTCAGGAGATGATACTCAGGGCCGTAGAGTACCAGCGCTTCGAGAGAGTCCAGGGCACCGAGACCATACAGGTGGATGTCAGGCTCATCGCCGCCACCAATGCACCCATCGAAAAGCTCATGGACTCCGGCGAGTTCAGGCGTGATCTCTATGACCGGTTGGCCTTCAAGGAGATCTGGGTACCGCCGCCTCGAGATCGCACCGAAGACATCCCGGACCTCGTCGAGTACTTCGTCAAGGAGCTCGTGCGCGAGGTCCCCAGCGTGGGGCAGAAGCACTTCACCGACGCCGCCCTGGAGAGATTGCAGCAGAGCCCCTGGCCCGGCAACATCCGCCAGCTCAAAAACGCCGTCGAGCGCGCCGTCCTCGAAACTATCGACTCCACCATAGACTCAGAAGATCTTAAGATCGACTCCCCGGCGGGCCAGCCTTCCGGCGAGGCATTTCACGACAAGATCGCCAACTTCCAGAAGGCCCTGCTGACTCAGGCCCTCGCGCATGCCGCCGGCAACCAGCGCGCAGCCGCCGGCGGGCTCGGCCTGACCTATGACCAGTTCAGACATTATTACAGAAAGTTCAAGCTTAACGATAACTGATGCCACTCCCGGAGAGCATGGCGCATGAGCTCCAAGCCCCCAGAGCGGAGCCGCCGCGCACGAAAGAGCCTTAACGGCCACTGTCACGCGAAAAGCCCGGTATCGATGACGCGTCGCGTGAGTCTGTCATGGCTGCCTTTACCGACCCGGCAGCCGAGTCGCTCAGTGTGCGCCAATGCGCCGGTAAACTGCAGGTGCGGTGGGCAAAGGGCGGACTCTAAGGGCATGTTCGCCCGCGTGGAACCGCCGGGCACCCTGCTCGGTCATGCGATATGTAGAGACAGTGATCGACTTCTTGCGCTTTCTTGGGAGGAAAGGCCATGAAAACCCGGCTGCTTGCAGCGATGGTGGTCGCATCGATAGCGTCAGGCTGCGCAACCACGCAGGTGCGCGTCAGCGGATACCTTGACCGTCGTGTCGAGAGGACGATTTCTCCTCACGAGTCGATCTACGTCATGGAAAACCAGGACCCGGCAAACAGGCTTTTCGATCGGGAGATGGCCCTCAAGATCGAGGCGCTGATCGAGACGCACGGCTACACCCTGGCACCTCGCGAAGAGGCCGATCTTATCCTTTCATACTCTTACGGCACCAGTGGTCCGCATGTCTTTACAGACGATGCCCCTATCTTCTCGAGCGACACCACCGCGGTCGCGGCACGTGGATACTCCTACGGTGGCTGGGGCGCGGGTATGACCGTCACGCATGTGCCACACACGCGCACGCTCTACCGGAAGTGGCTGCTTATCGAAGTGGTCGAGGGCCCTGCCTGGCGCGAGCGCGAAGAGAGAGAGACTGTCTGGGTAGGCGAGGCGCTCAGTACCGATGCCAGTCCCGACATGCGCGACCGGATAAACTATATGCTCGTGGCGGTTTTCGAGCATTTCGGCGAGGATACCACAAGGCAGGTGGTCATGAGTTTCTCGCCGGACGACGAACGCGTAAGGGCAGTCAGCGGTTATTAGGCGGAACCGGCCGCACCGCCCGCGTCCGTACGGGGCGGGGCGTGCCGGTCACAAGGAGCGCCAGGATGGCCAAGTCGCGCGCGCGCAGGCGGTGGCCCAGCGAGATGACGATCGGCACCGACCCGGTCAGCGGCGCGACCGTGCGGCAGCTTACGAGTTACAGGGCTCATACGCATCACCCGTACTTTACCTATCCTTGCTGGTACGACGGCGGCCGCAAGCTGGTGGTCGTCTCTGACCGCGAAAACCGCGTGAACCTCTTCGGCATCGACATCGACACTGGCGCGATCCGCCTTTTGACGGACCTCGACCCAGGCAAAACGCTGCACAGGCTCTGCATCGCAAAAAACCCCGTCCGCGACGAGATACTGTTCAGCTATGACGACACTTTGATGCTTCTGGACCTTGCCACGCGGGCGTGCCGCCCGCTCATGAAGA
>SLPQ01000150.1 GCA_007131925.1 Candidatus Brocadiia bacterium
CAACTCCTCGCGCAGCTCGACAGCCTCGTCGCTTCGCTTGGCTATGGCCAGGAGCTTTATGCGATAGCCGAGCTCGGCCGCGTACCTGATATCGGCGGTTTCCAACCCTGAGATCCCCTCGCAGTATACTCCTTCAAGAGGGAAGTCCCCGCCAAATGCCAGCCTTGCAAGGATGACAAGCTTGTGCGCGCTGTCCTTGCCGCTGATATCGAGCGAGGGGTCAGCCTCGGCATATCCGCGTGACTGGGCATCCTTTAACGCGCTCTCAAATGCCACGCCATCGCGGGACATGCGCGTGAGTATGTAGTTGCATGTGCCGTTCAGGATGCCTATCATGCACTTGACGTTGTCTCCGGCATAGGCTTCCCGGAGTGTGCGGATCACCGGTATGCCGCCGCCGACGGCGGCCTCAAATCCGAAGGCAACACCCATCTTTCGCGCTGCACGCATCATTTCGGCGCCCGACGAGGCCAGAAGCGCCTTGTTGGCCGTGACGACGTTTTTCCCGGCGGCTATCGCCTTCATCGTAAACTCATGCGCATAAGCCGTCCCGCCCATCAGTTCGACGACTGTCTCGATGGACTCGTCCTCGAGGAGCCTCTCGGCGTCATCTGTGATGACTCCCTGAGCAAGCAACGAGGCGGCAGCCTTCGCCGGATCCTTTTCGGCGGCGCGCGCCAGTACTATCTCTGCACCGGTGCGCTGCGATATGGCAGCGCTGTTTGCGGTGATGATTCCCGCTACGCCGCCACCGACCACACCCAGGCCGGCAATCCCTACCAAGTGCCTTGCCATCCCATGTCCTCTAATGCGTGCTGGTAAGCCCGGGACGCGCCGCAAGTGCGCGCCAAAGCGGTAAAATATACACCCCCGCCGCCTGCATTGCAACAAACTTGTCACTCCGCCCGGACGCTCAGGGCGATCTGCCACACACAAAGGCGGCGGCCACAGCTGCAAAAGCCGCGCAGGCGGTCTCTACCCTGAGCGTAGTCGCAGTAAGCCTGACCCCCTGAAAGCCGGCGCGCGCGACAAGTTCCATCTCTTCTGTGCTGAGCCCCCCCTCGGGTCCCACAAGGTACGTCAGCTGTTCAAAAGGCCACCCTGCATCCAGCACCTGGACAGCTCCACGCCGCGCCGTCGGATCGCCTGCCAGCAGCAGGCCCGCAGTCTCCTGTAGGACAAGGTCCTCGAGGGTCATCGGCGCGGCGATTTGCATGATTGTGGAGGAGCCGCTCTGCTTTGCCGCCTCGACGGCAAGGCGTTCGAAGCGCATGCTGCTCTTTGGCCAGCTCACAGCGGGCCTGACGATGCTGCGGCCAAACTCCACCGGAACCAGCCGCCACACACCCAGCTGCGCGCACTGCTCGACTATACGGTCGGCGCGTCTGCCCTTCGGCAGCGCCGTCATACACGTTACAGGCACGCTCAGCGGCGGACCTACCTGGCGAAGCGTCTCGCAGACCGCGCTGACGCGGCCCCTGGTGACCTGTGTGACCGTACATTCAAGGTCGCTGCCGCTGCCGTCAAAGAGTATCAGGCGGTCGCCGACGGCCGCACGCCTGCTCCCGGCAGCGTGAGCACCCTCATCACCTGAGAGCACGAAGGCATCGCCTACGGCGGGCAGTGTCCTGACGTAAAAGCGCCCTCTCCAGCGCCCATGCCGAGCCTTGTGGTCTTCCATACAGGTATTCCCCCTGTAAAACACTCAGATTCTACCGCGGCTGTGCCGATACAGAAAAGGGCGCCGGGGCGCGGTGTTTTTGACCGCAGCTCTATAATTTGTAAAGGGAAGAGGCGCCCCGCTCAAGGTATAATCAGGGAATATTCGCCAAACTCACGGGAAGGCGCCGCTACACGGGGGAGCATGTACACAGACCACTGGAGCTTGAGGGCGAAACCGTTTCGCAACGACCTTGACCTCTCGTTCGCCTGCATGTGGGAGGCGTACGAAGAGGCGCTTGCCCGGATGCAGTACTTCGTGGCTGACGGTAAACGCCTGGCCACCATCACCGGCCCCTCCGGTGTGGGCAAGTCCTATCTGCTGGCCGCACTGGCGCGTGACATCCGGCTCCATGGTGATATTGTCGCCACCGTACCAAACCCGAGCCTCGCTCCCGATGAGCTCCTCGAGTACATCCTGACCCTGTACGGCCATGACAGGTCCGGCCTTTCAAAGGCGCGCGCACTGGCCGCGCTCACGTACTTCGCTCGTGAAAATGTACTTCAAAACACCCGCACTTACCTGCTCATCGATGAGGCGCAGGCGATCAGGGACCCCTACACCCTTGACGAGATAAACCTCATACTAAACCTGGCCGAAGGCGCCAAACCGCTTTTCTGTGTCGTCATGGCCGGCGAATCGGGCCTTGGAGAGCTGCTGAACGACTGCCCCGGGCTTAAGCAGAAGATCGAGATAACAGCCAGGCTGACGCCTCTTTCCCTGGAGGAGACCCGCGACTATATCGCCGGAAGACTGAAGGCGGCCGGTGGTGAAAACATCTTCGATGATTCGGCAGTCGCAAGGCTCTACCAGTGGTCGGGGGGTATAGCCAGGCTCATAAATATAGCGGCGGACCTCGCCATGCTCGCCTCTTACGGCGATGAAAAGATCACCGTCGACGACTCGGCCGTTGATGCCGGGCTCGAAGATATAGACAGCGCTTACAAGGCACGCTGAGCTTGCAGGAAACCGGCGCGACATGATCAAGTTCAAGCAGATCATACGTAAGGCCGCCGACAAACCCGGCGGCCCGACCAGGATGGGCGCTTTCTCCGTCCCCAGCAACCGTACATCCCCCCTGGTCGAAGAGGCTCCCCGGCAGCCGATCCCCGCTGAAGGCGAGGCAGCCGGCGACACGCCCATGCCGCACGAGCCCGCGCAGCCCCGCTTCGAAGAGCCCGCCGCAGAGGGGCAGGCCGCGGCGAGTGATGCCACGCGCCATCACGAAAGCCTCGAAGAGGGCCCGCCCGGCGAAGATTACACCGTCACAGATGACCTCGTCGATCGGGTCCTTGAGGACATATTCGATGATGAGGGTGCCAATGAGCGCCTTGGTGAGGATGACGACGGCCAGGAACGGCCCGAGGATGCCGAGTTTGCCGAAGCGTCGCATTTCGACGAGGATGATGCTCTAACCGGAGCCGCAGAAGAGCTTTTTGCAGCAGAAGATGATTCCCGGGCCGCCAACGACGACCAGGCTGGTGTCTCTAACCTGCAGGACAGCCCGGCCGAGCCACATGATCCAGCCGGTCACTTACCGCCTCAGGATGAGACCACCCAAACCATGCCACCGGAGCCGGGCGCCTCTTCGGGCGAGGATGCCGCAGAAGGAGAGGATGC
>SLPQ01000221.1 GCA_007131925.1 Candidatus Brocadiia bacterium
CGATGAGCTCTCAAGCTATGTGGGGCGCATGGAGCAGGTGGCCGGCGTGACTCGCTTTGTGTGGGATGACGGCAAGGCTCGAGGCGTTCGCGCCGCGCGCGTCTATACAGGTTCCGGTCTCGACTTTATGGTGGCGCTCGACCGCGGGATGGACATCGCGTCGGCGGCATTTCGCGGAGTGCCTCTTGCGTGGGTCTCACAGGTGGGGGTAACGCGGCCTGACTTTTATGAGCCTCACGGCAAGGGGTGGGACCGTACCTTCTTCGGTGGCCTCGTACAGACATGTGGCCTCAGAAGCGCAGGGCACGCATCCGTAGTCGGTGAGGAGGAGTTTGGCCTGCATGGGCGAATCTCGACTACGCCCGCTGAAAACGTAAATGTCACCACGCAGTGGCGCGGCGATGAGTACATTTTGGAGGTCACCGGTAGAATGGTAGAGGCGCATTCGTGGATGGAAAACCTCACCATGACCCGGACGATCTCGACTACCGCAGGCGCGACAAAGCTCAGCATTACCGATAAGGTGGCCAATGAGGGCCCCGTCTCTTCGCCGCACACGATCATGTACCATGTGAACCCCGGCTTTCCGATCTTCAGCGAAGATTCTCAAATCCTCTGGAGCATCATTAAGGCCGAAGGAACTACCGAGGCGCGCTTTCTTGAGTTTACTCGGCCCGGCGAGGGCGGAGAGGGGGGAGGATATTTTCAACACAAGGCTGACGCCTGCTGCATGGCCCGCGCCGCGGTCATAAACCCTTCTCTCGGGGAAGGGCTGGGTCTTTACATGGAATGGGACAATGACGCACTCGGGGCCATGGTGACATGGAAGCAGCTCCGGCGTCATGCCTATCTGGTCGCCATAGAGCCGGCCAACTGTCGCATCAAGCCCAACGCCATCCTCGAAGAGGAAGGCCTGCTGCCGTACCTGGAGCCCGGTGAAGAGCGCACGTACAAGATCGAGCTCGGTGTGCTGGACGGGATCGAGAGCATCGAGCGCTTTCGAAGTTCATTGCCTTGATGGCCTATGCTTCCTGCCGTACCGGACAAGTCTGGCTGCGAGTACGACAATTGGCGCCCATACTAATCCTGCTGATCGAGATGACAGGGGTCTGACGAGGTCTCGGGTGTGTGCGGTCGGAGGGCGCGGAGTTATTGTGTCAAGCCTGTGCGCTTTATTCGCCGATTATCCCGTAAACCAGTGCTTGAAGTGTGCTTGCGCCGGGGAGGTGATTCGAAATGAGGTCTTGGCGGTCAGCATTTATCTGCCTGTCGCTGCTTGTTGCAGGAGTGGTCTCTGCAGCGCCGGGTGCGACCGAAGTGGAGCTCACAGGCGAGTCGGCCGTAGCGCAGACGGCCACGCAACGCGAGCTTGAACTTGTGCTGCCGCAACGGTTTTTCAGAGTGCGCGGCGAAACGGGCTTGAGCGAGCCATATATCGCGGAATTGCACTATACCACCGATGCCGGCCAGACATGGCGCAGCGCCGGGCTGTTTAAAGACCTTGACAAGCCTTTCGATTTCCTCGCGCCCGGCGAGGGCCGCTATGGCTTCTTTCTGACACTGGTAGACCAGAGGGGCCGCGAAGACATGGTGCCGGTACAGGGAGACGAGCCCCATGTAACAGTGCTTGTGGACTGGACTGCTCCGGATGTTAAACTCATCTCGCCGACTGGCGGGGAGATCGTAGGTGCCGCGCAGGCGCTCTCGATCAGGTGGAAAGCAGAGGACAGATTCTTCCCGGAGGAACCAATCACCATAGAGTACTCACCAGCCGGTACGACCGAGTGGCAGACAATCGCCGGACCGATCGAGAACACAGGCGAATACGAGTGGATGCCGGAGGGCTTGAACGGGAGTTTCAACATCAGGGTGACTGCCGCCGATGAGGCCGGACACCGCACAAGCGTGGTCAGCGCTGCACCGGTTTTGGTTGACACCACACCGCCGCAGGCAAGGCTTCTGGGGCCTGAGCTGGCCGCTGCAGATGAGGTTGAGATGGAGTTTGCCGCCGATGATGGCGACGGTTCCGGCGTGGCGCAGCTGCGCCTCTGGGTCAGCCACGACAGGGGAGCTTCGTGGGCGCCCGCGGGAAGCAGCCATGCAGGTGTGCCGCTCAAATTCACCGCTACTACCGGCACGTACGGCCTGTATGTGACCGCGGTCGACCGGGCAGGAAACCACAAGGGGGCTCCACCCGCCGGGACTGAGCCGCAGTTGTATCTCTCCATAGACACCGAGCGTCCCCAGGTGAGGCTTGAGACATTAAGATCCGGGGGTGCCGTACGCGGCGGCATTCAGATGCCGATCCAGTGGGAGGCGGTAGCCCCGACTCCTGCGGCCAGGCCTGTGGCGATCTTTCTCTCGCCGGATGACGGAAATACCTGGGACCTTGTGGCATCCGACCTTGAAAACACAGGTACTCACCTGTGGGACGTCCCACGGATAAACTCCCCGCGATGCCGCCTGAAGATCACCGTGCGCGACGCAACAGGGGCCGTTGGTGAGGCTCTCTCGCGCGTCCCCTTTACTATTGACTCGACAAGGCCGACCAGCGCAATAGGCATAGCTCCCACACAGGCTGCCGGCAGGCTGGGCGATCTCTCGCAGGTGCTGGCGCCGCCGGCCCGCCAGGATGTCCCGACCGTACCGCAGGTTACGCTGGATGAGCCAGCAGCCGATGTTACCGACGGTGTGCCCGAGGCGCTTGATGACGTAGCATACAGGATGGCCCCGACACCTGCGCCCGATGAACCCTGGACGGGTGTGCGTGAGGAGCCCTTTGCACGGCCGCCGGGACCGCGCGCGAGTTTTGAAGACCTTCTCGAGGCAGGCATGCGCGCATACCATGCCGGCCGGCTCGATATGGCAAAGGAGTACCTGCAGGCTGCAGCCGAAATGGACACCGGCCATCCCGCTCCTCATGCTGCGCTGGGCAGGGTCCATGCTAAGATGCCGGGCTTCAACCATACTGCCAGAAGGCAGGCATTTGAGGCTGCGATGTATGAGTTTGAGAGGGCCTTGGAGCTGGGTGGAGAGGATGCGGATGTTCTCAACGATCTCGGCTGGATCCTGCTGCAGACAGGGCGATACCGTGACGCCGAAAAGGTCCTAAGGCGCGCTGTTGAAATCGGGCAAAGAGCGCTATACAGCTGTAACCTTGGCATAGCCTTGAGGTCGCTGGGCAGGTTCGTCGATGCCGTCGATGCGTTCGAGGGCGCCCTGTCCATAGATCCGGCCATGAAGGAGGCGCACTTCTTTCTCGGCTCTATCTACAGCGATGCCGGCCATTGGGAAGAGGCGCGCGTCCACTGGAGGGCTGCGGCTGACGGCTATGGTGCCGACCACAGGCTGGGCAGGGTGGCGCTGGCCGGCCTTCAGCAGGCGCGCGAGGCCCTTGGAGAGGTCGCGCCCGCACCGGACGGGCTGACGCTGAGAGAGAGAATGGATCGCATACGTTAGCGCGGACGTAGTCGTCTCAGCGTATCCAGCAATCCTTGCATATCGCCGGGCAGAGGCGCAGTGAAGGTAATGCGCTCCTTCTTGCCGGGATACTCTATGCCGAGTGTGTGCGCATGAAGGGCCTGGCGTCGAAGCAGAGGATCTTCGTCGATTGCGTGCTCACCAGTGGATCCCTCCAGGTCTGAGAGATATACCGCGGTGTCTTTGGAATAGAGAGCGTCCGCTGCGATCGGATGGCCAGCGGCGGCCAGGTGCACTCGGATCTGA
The DNA here is from genome assembly GCA_007131925.1 of Candidatus Brocadiia bacterium. Lineage (GTDB taxonomy): Bacteria > Planctomycetota > DG-23 > SLPQ01 > SLPQ01 > SLPQ01. The sequence continues at coordinate 3,727 of SLPQ01000221.1, forward strand.
TGCGTTCGGCCGGTGCGGGGCCGTGCCACTACCAGTGTGTAACCGCGAAAACGCTCAAGCACCTCGTAGCGGGTCTGAGCATCGCGGCCCTTCTCCATTCTGACGGCCATCTTTTGAGTGTCGGTCGGATGCCTGCCGAGGGGATATGAGAGAAGGCCGCTGGAGTACTTCATTTCCCCCTCGACTATGGCGAGGTATTCCTTTACAGCCCTGCGCTGCTCGAACTGCCGTGCCACGTGCCGGTGCGCAAAGTCATCCTTCATGAAGAGGATAACCCCGGTCGTATCGCGATCGAGACGGTGGACTATGCCGGGGCGCCCGGGGGCGATGTTCGAAAGCTTGTGGCAGTGGTAAAGCACGGCGTTTATGAGCGTGCCGCCCCAGTGTCCGCGGGCAGGGTGGATGACGATACCGGCGGGTTTGTTGACGACGAGCATCTTTTCGTCTTCGTAGATGATATCGATCGGCAGGTACTCTGCGGCCAGTCTTCGTACTGGCGGCTGTGGAAAGGTGACCTCCACGCGGTCGCCTGCAGTGAGGGTGTAGCTGGGCTTGACTCTCTGGCCGTTTACAAGCACGGAGCCACCTCGAATGAGCCTCTGAATTCCACTTCGCGAAAAGCGACGGTGGCTCTTTGCGATGTGAAGGTCCAACCTCTCTCCGGCCGACACATGACTGGCGGTAAAAGAGAATGGCTCCTGCGCGGCGGCTTCGTCAGGTTCGACGACATCCTCTTGTGTCACGTCGTCAGCGTCGCTGCAGCCGCTCTCGGACTGCTCGTACATCACATAACCTCTTGAAAACGACAGGGGGGCCCCGGTCGAGGCCCCCTCTCAGTTACATATATTTTTGGTCGCGTGCTACGCGGCGACCATAGTCCTGGCAAGGTCTGCGGCGCTTGCGGCATCGGGTGCATAGCCGTCAGCGCCGATTTCGTCGGCATAGTCCTGTGTGACGGGCGCACCGCCGATCATGACCTTTGAATCGATGCCCGCTGTCTTTACCGCTTCGACCACTGATTTCATCTGAGGCATGGTAGTGGTGAGAAGGGCCGAGCAGGCTACTATCCTGGCGTTGTTGTCCTTGGCGGCCTCGACAAACTTCTCGGGAGGCACGTCGATGCCGACATCGATGACCTCAAAGCCTGCACCACGCAGCATCATACCGACAAGGTTTTTTCCGATGTCGTGCAGATCGCCCTTAACTGTCCCAAGCACTACCTTACCTATCGGCTCGACGCCGGCGTCTACGAGCTTGGGCTGCAGTACCTCCATACCCCAGTGCATCGCCCGGGCTGCAATGAGTACTTCAGGCACGTAAACTTCGTTTTTCTTGAACTTGGCGCCGATGATGCTCATGCCGGACAAAAGGCCTTCATTGAGTATCTTCTCAACCGCCACGCCCTCATCCAGAGCCTTCTGCACGAGGTCCTTAACCTTCTGGGCCTGTCCGGCCTGCAGGTTGGTGCTGATGTCTTCGAGAACCGCCATCAAGATCTCCTTTCAAGCAATAAAGGTGTTTATATGCTACTGCACCATGGCATTGGCCTACCCATCTCACTCCGCCCGGTCGGCCCCTTGGTCGACAGGCCGCGCATGGCCTTCGTCATTGTCCTCTACGGGCGGGAGCCTCAGCTCGTCTTGCTCAGGCGCCTCATCAACGGCCGGCTCGGCAGCTCTGGCAGCCTCGGCGGCTGTGCGGAGTCGTTCGACTCTTTCATGAGCCTGGCGGTTCGCCTCAAGCTGCCCAAGCGCCTTGTCGCCCAGTGTCGCCCAGAAGTCCTGCCCCTCGGCCAGCTGCGAGTAAATGTCGCCGGCTTCGTCAAATCGCCCTGTATCCTCAAACGCCCGGGCGCGGCTGTAAAGCGCTCGCCTCTTCTCATGACCATCGGTCCGTCGTGCGGCTGCGCCGTATGCCTCTGCTGCGCCTGAGGAGTCTGTGTGGGCCAGCAGCATGTCGGCGAGCTTGAGCTTAAGGAACGGCCCTGCCGAAGTGCCGGAAAAACTGTCTGCGGCCGCTTCGAGCGAGGCAACATTCTCAGGCATCGCGAATTCCTGCCATGCGCGCAGCTCTCTGGTCTGCACATGCCTGAGCCAGAGCAGCCCCGCCGCAATTATTACCAGCACTGCCACGAGGGCAGTTATGAACTGTTCCCTGTTATCGTCGGCCCATGATAAAAAGCCGTAAAACCAGTGCTTGAGAAAAAACCCGGGCTCCTCGACTATGCTGTGCGAGCGCCTTCTGTACTTTGTCATATTACAAACCGAATCGACCCAAGCGGTAAATCACGAGAAAGCGAAAAAGACATATAGTACTTAAAAAGGCGGTTATTTGCAACCGAATCAATCCGCGCCAGTCAGTTTTTTTCGGGCGTTATCGGGAAGAAGCGCGAGGGCTGACAGATATCGAAAACTCCGTGCTGGCGCGCGTTGGCACGATTCTGACCTCGGCTGCTTCCTTGTCCTTTTCGAAATTCAGCACGTACGCTCCGAAATCACCGGACTCCCTTTTAAGATGCCAGCCGCTAATGGCCATGTTTTGCCTGAAAAAGTCCATAAGGGCCAGCGCCTCTCCCCGACCGCGGTACGTGACAAAGACAATCCGCGTACCAGTCGTCGCATCGACCTTGAAGTAGGACCTGTCGTTGTCAATCCTGAAGCCGGACGGTGTCGGCAGGTCAGGGGCCACCAGGTTGTCCACTACCACCATATCGGCGCGGCCTTGCGTGCGGGCTGTAAGGCCGGCGCACCCGATCGCAAGCACCAGCGCGACAATACACAGCCAAAAGGCCATCCTCGAGCTGTTCATGCTCTCATCCCTCCATCGCCTCGCAGGAAAAAGCGCCATCCTCGCCCAAACATCTCTTCGATCTCCCGATCATCAAGCCCGGCACCGCGGGCGATACGCTCTGCCTGCTCTCGCGAGACGATATCTCGCGGCGAATGGGTGTCGGTGCCGAACGTCAGCGCCGCTCCAGCCCTTCGGGCTGCCGCAGCCACCAGGCCGTTGGCAAGACTGTGGCCCGCCCGCGCCGAGATCTCAAGGCACACGTTCCGTCTGGCTGCCATCTTGGCTTCGTCATCCGTTATAAGGCCGGGATGTGCGAGTATGTCGGCCCCGGCTTCTATGGCGGCTGCATTGGTTCCTTCTCTTACCGGCTCGACTATCGTCTCACCGTGAACTATGACGATGCCGGCTCCGAGTGAGCGCGCGTCTTTGACCATCCCGGCGATCTGGGCAGGGGGGCAGTGAGTCAGCTCGACACCCGCCAGAAGCCGCATTTGAAAGTGAGTCGCAAGATCCTCGACAGCCTTGATGAGAGTCTTGAGAGTCTCATCGAGGGTGGATGAATCGGCATGATCCGTAAATGCCAGTGCCCGGTAGCCGGCGGCCTCTGCGCGCCGGGCCAGCTCCGCCGGCAAGAGCTCACCGTCACTCAGTAAGGTATGACTGTGCAGGTCTATCACAAATGCTCCCCCCGATCCACCGATGTCGCAAGGGCGCTTCCGGTTGCCGATACGATACCAGCAGGCGCGCACTTGTCAACGGTTTTGAGATCTGACTCATCCATGATTTCGTGGAGTTAATAGAAGCGGCCGGGTGTTCTGGGCCTCATCGGTGCCTGCTTCAAGATCATGGCGCCGACAGCATAGCGACCTCCGACAATGCGGTCACTTCTTGGCAGTCTGACGCTTCTTGCCTTCACGGCGCCTGCGCTTGAAGAGGGCCGCCTGCCAGACCTCGTCTATCGTTTCGACAAGCTCAAATCGCAGTCCACGCTTCTGCTTGGCGGGTATTTCATCGAGCTGCGGTTTGTTTTGCGCGGGCAGGATGACTGTATGCAAGCCGGCCCGGGTTGCGGCAATGACCTTTTCCTTGATCCCCCCGACTGGCAGGACATGCCCTGCAAGCGTTATCTCACCGGTCATGGCGACATCCTTTTTCACCGGTCTATCGGTAGCGCATGAGGCTATGGCTGCGGCCATCGTAACGCCGGCGGAGGGGCCGTCCTTCGGGATGGCGCCGGCCGGCACGTGGATGTGTATGTCATTGTCTTTGAAGAAGTCCTGCAAGACACCCAGGTCGCCGGCACGATGGCGCACGTATGAGAGAGCCGCTCGTGCGGATTCCTGCATCACGTCGCCCAGCTGGCCCGTGAGGAGGCTGCCCCCCTTGCCGGAGACCGCAAGGGCCTCGACGAAAAGTATGTCGCCTCCCGCCGCCGTCCATGCCAGACCGGTTGCCACGCCCGCGCGCGACGTACGGCGGGCCACGTCGAGCATGTGCTTTTTGGGACCGAGGTATTCGCCGACCTTCCTGGCGTCGATCTTCTCGGCAGCCTTGCGGCCCTTGGCAAGCTTCGTGGCGTACTTGCGGCAGATCGAGCCTATGTTTCGCTCGAGGTTTCGAACACCCGCCTCCCTTGTATAACCATGGATGACCTCTCGCAGGCCCGAGACCAGGAATCTGAGCTTTTTCGGGGGTATGCCGTTCTGGTCCATCTGCCGGGCGACAAGATGTTTGCGGGCAATCTGGACCTTGTCCTCCTCGGTGTAGCCCGAAAGCTCGATCAGCTCCATTCTGTCTCGCAGCGCAGGCTGAATCGTGTCGGTGATGTTGCCTGTTGCAATAAAAAGAACTTTCGACAGGTCAAACGGCATTTCGAGATAATGGTCGCGAAAAGACCAGTTTTGCTCAGGGTCCAGGACCTCCAGGAGCGCGCTCGACGGGTCGCCTCTGAAGTCTGCGCCCACCTTGTCTATCTCGTCGAGCATGAAGACGGGGTTGTTGGTTCCAGCGCGGTTTATGGCCTGGATTATCCTTCCCGGCAAAGCCCCTACGTAGGTGCGCCTGTGGCCGCGAATCTCAGCCTCGTCGCGGATGCCGCCGAGCGACATGCGGATAAACTTGCGCTCAAGCGCTCTCGCAATTGACTGGCCGAGGCTGGTCTTTCCTACGCCTGGAGGTCCCACGAAGCACAAAATCGGCCCACGGGTGCTTTCCTTGAGCTTGCGAACGGCCAGAAACTCTATTATGCGGTCTTTGACCTTTTCGAGGTCGTAGTGATCCTCGTCAAGGATACCGCGGGCTCTTTCGAGGTCGAGGTTGTCCTCAGTCGAGACCTTCCACGGTATCTCCAGGAGCCAGTCGAGATACGTTCGCACGACTGTATACTCCGCCGAAGCTGTTGGTATACTTTCCAGACGCGCGACTTGCTTTTGAGCCTCCTCGGCCACCTCTTCAGGCAGGTCGGTCTTTTCGAGTTTATTTTTGAGCTCCTCGACCTCTGCCATTGTCGTGTCAGCCTCGCCGAGCTCCCGGCGGATGGCCTTGAGCTGCTCGCGCAGATAGTACTCGCGCTGCGTCTTGGATATCTCGCTCTGGGCCTCAGACTGAATCTTATTTCCGAGCTCGAGGATCGACAGCTCGCGCTGCATCACGTCATGCACACGCTGAAGCTTCTCTTCGGGTTTGTCGAGCTCCAGGATTTCCTGCTTGGCGTCCTTGTCCATGCGTATGAGCGCGCCGGCCAGGTAGGCCAGCTGCAGGGGATTGTCGATCTCCTGTGCGACCGTCTGAAGCTCGTCGGAGAGGTATGGCGTGAGCTGCACCAGCCTGCGAAACTGGTCGAGTACGTTTCGGATGAGCGCCTCAGCCTGAAGCCGGTCCTCGGGCTCTTCTTCAGGATGGCTTCGCGCTGTCGCCACAAGCACGTTGTCCTGTTCCTCGATCCTTTCCACACGGATACGCATGGCGCCCTGCAGTATGAGGTTCATGCTGCCATCGGGCGCCTTGAAAAGGCGCATTATCCGTGCCGCAGTGCCGACCTTGCAGAGATTGTCGGGCTTAAGCTCCCCCTCAAAGGATTCCTTGACCGTGAGCATGGCCAGCATGCGCTCGCCCCCCATGGCCTTTTCCACGGCGGCCACGGCACGCGGTGCCATCACCGAAAGTGGCACTATCGTATAAGGAAAGACTACGTTGTCACTTATGGGAACCACCGGCAGGGTGAGCTGCCCCTCAAGGCTGTCCTTTGGCGGTGAGACCACCTGTATTATATGCCCATTCGCATCATTGCCCTGTTGGCTCATCTGTCACTCCGAGTCAATTTCGATTTTGGTTTCCAGGGAGGCACCCTGCATGTCGGCCTTATAGACTCGCAGGGTCAGAATGCCCAACCCCAGTGATGCCTCCACACGACCTCCCCGAAGCGCCGGCGGCATTATTATTTCCTTCTCAAAGGCCCCGCATACGATCTCAATCTGGTGAAAGTGCTTGGGCCGGTCAGGGATGTGCGGCCGGCGCAGCCCACGTACGATGATGCGGTCCTCGTGCTGTGTAACCTCGATCTCTTCAGGCCTTACTCCCGGGAGCTCAAGTGCCACGATAACCTCGTCTTCGGTCTCGCATATGTCCATATTTGGGCGCCACCCCGACTCGCGGCGTCCTGATCGTGAGCCTGACGAAAAGAAGTAGATTGTTTGCCTTGGCATACCGCTCCTCATTTCACAAGCCTTTCGCGCGGCGGCTTTGGCCCCGCATTAACAAGAGACAGCAATTCCCCCGGAAAAACGCCGGGATACGTCCTGATTTTCCATACTCCGGCCTCTCGTACCAGCGTGGCTGCAACCTCGTCTGTCTTGTCTCCTGCGCGGGTAAAGACCACACAGGCCACAGACCCCATTATCCTCTCGCGAGGCCCTTCTATCCTGTGTGACGCAAGCTCATCACGCACAAGTGAAGACGACAGAAGGGCCGTGAGCATCTCTCTGAAAGGCGCCTCTTGTGGCATCCTCAACCCCGCCGACACTGCAATATCGCGCCAGTAGTCGTAGGCGGACGCAAACGAAAACACCTCGCCGATCTCATCGATGTGCCCCTCGGCCAGAAGGTCGTGGAACCGCTTCAATACTGCCGCAGGAGGCCACACGCGATCATGGAGCACTTCATCTGTCGTCTTGCTCAAGCCCTGGTCCTTTCCCACTGGTACGACAGGCCAAAACGTGCAAAAGTTCAGCATAACCAGCAGGTCCACGAATATCAAGCTGCTGCATCTGCCATGGTATTAAGCAGTGAGCCTGCCCAGAAAAATATCGGCCGCACGGCGAAAGTCCTCTCGGCGAGACCACATTGCTGGATGGTCCCCGGAGTGAAAAAGCTCAAGGCGCGCATCGCCGAGCTCATCGGCGGTGCTTTGCGCCTGCGCCTCGATTCTCGGCACGAGAGTGTCGGCCGAGCTGGCAGTAAGGAGAACAGGACACTTCACCGTAACAAGGCGATCATCGAAAAAGTCGATCCCCGTATCGCGCCAGGAGCTTATCATAGCCGAGTCAGCCTCCACAACCGCTTGCCAGTCATTACCATGTGCCTTTTGCCAGAATGCCATCCTGCCGATAGTTATCCTGTGTCGGTGCGTCAGGAGGGCGTCGATGTCAGAGGGGGCCCATTTCCGCCCAAAGCTGTCAGCCACCACCGCGCGCACGGCGTGCGGCTGCTCAATGGCGCCGAGAATAGCGGCAACTGCGCCCCCGCTGGTGCCAACCAGGATCGCCGGACCATTGTTCATCTCAGCCACAAGCGCCGCAGCAGCACGGGCGCTTTCCAGCCACCAGTGGTCAGGCCACCTGCTCAGGCGCTCACTCTGCCCGCAGCCGGGAAGATCCGGCGCCACCGTGTGAAAACTGCCGGCAAAATGTGCCAGCTCGCCATCGTGCATGGCAGAGGAGGATGCGTTTCCATGGAGGATTATTAACGGCGGGCCCTCTCCCGCCTCGCGGTAAAAGAGTTTTCGCCCTCTCCATTCAAAGTGAGGCAAGGTCCGGCCCCGTCCTTTATTTCAGATGCAACACCGCCGGGTCAAGTATGCACGTTACCGGGGCATGGCGACACGTCAGCCTGTAAACCGCCTCTGTATCTCTTGCAGAAGCGTTTCGACAATCTCTTCCGGTCTTATCTTTCGCGCCTTCTTACCGCGCACAAAGAGAAGTGCCGACTTTTTGCCGCACGCGACGCCCAAGTCTGCGTCGCGCGCCTCTCCGGGGCCGTTTACTTCGCAGCCCATGACCGCCACACGTACGGTCTCTCGGCCGTGATCGCCCAGCTCCCCAAGGGCCGTCTCCAGCCTGCCGGCAAGGGCTGCAATGTCAACGCTGGTCCGGCCGCAAGTGGGGCAAGAAATCACCTCGTAAGGCAGCCGCACAAGGCCCAGAGAGGCCAGCAGCTGTCTGCCGATGCGCGCTTCAAGCTCGCTGGGAGCCGAGAGAGACACGCGTATAGTATCGCCGATGCCTTCGGAAAGAAGCGAGCCGATGCCGACGGCGCTCTTGACAAGGGCGTATTCGAATGGACCGGTGGCGGTCACGCCCAGGTGCAGCGGATAGTCGCAGAGCTTTGCTGCCTTGCGATATGCATGAATGGTGGCGGCCACACTTGAGGCCTTCAAGGATATCTTGATCGCGTCAAAACCCCAGCCTTCGAACTGCTCAGCGTATTCGAGAGCACGCGCCACCATCAGGTCAGCTACGTCAAGCTCATTTCCGGCGCCCTCGCCGCGGCGGAGCACGGAGCCGCTGTTGAGCCCGATGCGTATGGGAATGCCTGCCTCACGGGCTGCAGCCACGACTGCACGAAGACCATCAAGCGGCATGTTTCCGGGGTTTATGCGAATGCCGGCGGCCTTTGCGTGAATGCTCTCAATGGCGAGGTTTGGATGAAAATGTATGTCGGCAATGACCGGAAGTGGCGACTCCCGGACGATGGAACAGAGCGCATGGGCCGCCTTTTCGTCGGGCACCGCCACACGCACGATGTCGGCGCCGGCGGCCGCTACAGACTCGATCTCTGCAACAGTCGCTCTGATGTCGGCCGTGTCGGTCTTGGTCATGGTCTGGACCGATACAGGTGCTCCGGCACCTACAGGTACGTTTGCCACCATTATTCGTCTGGAGGGGCGTCTTTGCATGCTGACCCGTTTCCCA
>SLPQ01000028.1 GCA_007131925.1 Candidatus Brocadiia bacterium
AAGTCGAGGCTTCTTTTAAGCCTTTCGGAAGCGGCCGGAAAAGTGAGAGTCGGGAAAAATGGGCTGCCACATCTCGACTCGCGGAGCATTTCAGGCGCCAGGCAAATCACCCTGACAGCCGGCCTGGCCGCTACACAGGATGAAGCCGCTCCCGGCGGGTGCCGGGCAGTGCCGGAAAGGTCGCCGGCATCCGGTTTACAGGCGTTGTGCCTCCCGGCCGCATGCATCACCTGCCTGCGACAACGCGCTCATCCACCTGCTGCCAGAAGTATACCAGCTGGCTTGACGCCTGGAACGCCCAGTTAAAGGCGCGGGGCGTAGAGTTCATGTTGCTGCGCCGGGCAACCGACCAGAGCCTCTCGTAACGGGCACGGTACCTGGCGACCCTGGCCGGATCGGTCGTCATGTACGCCCCCATTGCAAACATGTAGCACATCTCTATGTTGTGCAGTTCCATATAGTTGCCCCCCACACTCGGCCGAGCGCCGGGATCGGAATATGGAGAATTGATGACGTAGTAGGCCGTTTCGCCCCCGGGCGTGATGCCGTACCTGTCCAGGAAGTCGCACCAGTCCACCACCATCCTCGGAATGCGCTCATCACCTGTGAGCATCCAGTAGTGAAACAGCGGATCGATGAGAATGGCGGTCATCCAGGGGGAGCTGGCGCCGCGAAAGGCCTCGGCAGTAGAGCCCCAGACGCGACGGAAGGAGCCATCCTTTGGCCGTCCGTCCGGCGGCTCCTGCTGGTGCCGGTAGAGTGCGTCTGCGTAGGTCTTCATCCTGTCCCAGTACCGCTTCTCACCTGTCATTTCCCAGCCATGCACCACGCCCAGCAGGCCGTAACCGGTGTGACGCTCAGTCCAGAAGGTTCTGCGCAAACGCTCGCCGGGTGCGGGCTGGAGCTGAGGGGGCCTGTATTCCGGGTCCCAGTTATTGAGGCAAAACTCGGCCATAACCCTGCCTGCTTCCAGGGCCCGCTCATCGCCGGTAAGAAGATAATGTATGTGCATGGCCCGGGGATAGACGTACTTGAGGTCCACCTGGCGCTTGAGTGTGAAGTGGCCGGCATTGCGCCCCTCCATGGCCGTGTGGATGCGCACGAAGTGGGCCGCCTCGTAAGCGGCTTCGAGAAACTTGCGCTGCCCGGTGCGAACGTACATCTTGTACCAGCTGCTCGTGCGGTCGAAGAGCCAGCTGTTAAAGCTCCTGGAGTTGATATACTGAAGCGACCCCCCGAACTGCCTGTCCGCAAACCGGTCGTAGTCTGCGTACCTGCCGCTCTCGAAGGCGGGAATCTGCGGTCCGACAACCCATGAGTCGCAAAGCCACCGCGAGGGCAGTACGGCCAGCACGCGCGGCCCTTCAAGGCCCTCCGGGTCCAGCAGGGTCTCAGCGACCGGCACAAACGTATCGACATTCTTCTGCCGGGGGGTGTTGAGCTGTGCGGTGACCGTGCGTGCTGCGCTGCTGCTGAAGTCGAGGGTGAACTGGATGAGCACCGAGCGGATCGTCCCTTCCTGACCGTCGATGCGCCAGGGTTCGAGTGCCTTGACCGCCGCTGCGATCTCCTGGCCTCTTTCATCGATGACGCGGACCATTGAGGCGTCTGCCAGGTAATCCGGGGGCAGCGGCAGGCCGAAGCTCACAAGTTCCCTCTCGAGCGATTCGCTGCGCCCTGCCAGGCTGACCTCCACTTCGGCAACTTCAGGCTGTGGCGGGGCGGTAGGCCGCTGTGTCAGCGTTGCCGTGGCCGTGGCCGGGCCGCAAGCTATTGCATAAAAAAGGGATGCCAGTACCGGACTCCACAGGAATGTTCGGATGTTCATGTGCCTGCCTCTCACAGATGGCCCGATTTTTCCCATACGGCTTTCACTCACCTGCTCGCGCAAACAGCTGCGAAGAGTAGTTTACCACATAAGCTCATCTTATTGAAGTCAAATTCTCGGCCGCATACGGGGTAAATCAGAGGTCGCCAGCTGGCTAGAAACGCCTGCCCGGCCGTCAGAGTACCTTCCCACGGAGCGTAGCAGGAGGCTCAGGAAGACACACGCTTGAGATCCCCTTGGAGGGCAGGTCTCTGTCTGATTACATTCATCATGTCGTGAGAGGTCGTTTGTGTGCCGCAGAACTGACGCGTGGTGAGCCTTCGCCTGAGGAGGTCCATGGCCGGGCCCTTGGACGATCAGGTGCAGATGTGCATCTGGAGGCGCCCAGATTGCTCCGACCTGAAGGGCAGTGTGACCATGGACACCGAAAGTTATATAAACTCAAGAAGCGTATAAGAGTCATAGGCAGCTACAAGACCTGCGGAGCCTGTAAGGCTGATCGCGCCCACTCTATGTTTACAAGGGGCAGACCAGTTTGAGCGTCGCGGTGCCCTGAAGGTGCTTTTAAGACAGGAATCGCCCTTTTCCGCCCGGAAAAGGCTCTTTCCGCCCGGAAGAAGCTGTTTTCCGCCTGAACTGCCGCAGCACCGCCCAAAACCACATAGCCCGCGCTCTTTCTTTCTCATTCTTTGCTGCATGACGTCTCCATGCCCCTCTCTTCTGCCGCCCGCAGGCTTCCTGACCGCTTCTCACCTCTCTCTCGACGGGCTTTCGGCGGCTGATCCTTTTTTCAAGACCGCTCTCTCGAAGGCTCTCCCGAGAGGAGAAGACGGGCGGCAAGGCCGGCCTTCTCCGCCGCTCGGGTTTAGAGGATCAGCCGAAAGGTTTATAAACCGCATCGTCTTATCGATCGTATCGAATGGGTAGTACCCTATCGATAGGAGGAATAAGCGGAAAATGCCCAAACCGGAAATATCATTCAAGGTCGGCGCCGTCAGGGCCGCAATCTTTCGCAACGAGATCGAGCGGGCCGGAAAGAGCATCAGTATCGGCAAGGTCGTCCTCGAGGTGAGATATCGCGACAAAAACGGCGAGTGGAAGAGCACCCACAGCATGAGCGCCAACGAGGTGCCCAAGGCGATTCTCGCCCTCGAGAAGGCCTACGAATACCTGACGGTCAGGCAGTCGCATGACGAGAGCCAGACCGGCGCCTTTGACCAGGCAGGCTCGCAGTAGCTGAGAAAAGTGCCTGTAGGGCCGCGGCTGCGCAAAAGCTTTATAAAGCCTCGCGTCCTCACTTTTTAGAAAGGAGGTGATGACAATGGCAAGAGGAAGACCAGTCAAGTGCCCCTACTGCAGGAGTTCAGAGACAATCTGCAAGGGGTACAGAAGGACCGCAACACTTGGTTGCCGCAGGCTCAGGCTCTGCAGGTCCTGCAAGAGAAGGGCCAGCTTGGCGACCCTGGCCCATGGACCCCGTAGCTTGGCACTGTGGTCAGGGTGCATTTGCAGTTCAGTCGCCAATAGAGGGAGATGAGAAGTGGCTGAGAGAGGAGGAGGTAAGTCAGGGAAATGCACAGGCAGGCCGCAAGGGCCATGCGGGAGGGGGAGGACCTCGCCGACTTCATGGACCGCTTCGTCTTTCCGGGCGCCGACCGGCGCGAAGAGCCCCGGCGCCGAGAGGGATTTGAGCGATACCGCAGCCATTGATAGCCGACATGTATCTCGGTGGGGTATCCATGAGGAGAGTGCCGTATGCCCAAGGAGAGGAAATGGTTTCGGCCCTATGAGGTCGATGACGTGCTGGGGCTGTTCAATAATCGAACGGTCAAGATGATGAGGGCCGGAGCGATCGACTTTGTCATACTGCCGTCCGGCGATCTCCGTGTCCCAAAGTCAGAAATCGACAGGCTGCTGGCCGAAGGTATGGTCTCAGGGCCAGAAGACTAAGTCATTTCTCGAAAATGCTAAGCCGTTTCCCGAAAATGCTAAGCCGAACTTAGCAATGCTAAGCCATTCTTAGCGCATTACCTTATTTAACCTGGCGCAGTTTGGCCGCTTGTCCACTTGTCCACTTGTCCGTTTGTCCGTTTGTCCGTTTGTCCGTTTGGCCGGTTGTCCGTTTGGCCGTTTGGCCGGTTGTCCGTTTGTCTGAGAGTGTCGCATTGAGTGTCGCAATGCGACAGGTCGTGCGTCCGCATTTGTTGCGGCTTCCGGCGGATTGAGTGTCGCATTGAGTGTCGCATGGCGACAGGGTGTGTCCACAATGTGTCCACCACTGGAGGTATTCAGCGGTATCAGCTGGGAACGCACGGGAAGAGACCCCCCGCGCAAAGGCTGTATAATGCAGGGTTTACGGGGCTGGAGGCGCATTTACCGGGTGTCGACAGCCCCCTGGGAAGAGGAGTTCTAATCCGCAAAGCCGCGTCCCATATCACCTCCCAGCGTATGTCTTCGAAACGCTTGCGGCTGAGCTCGAGAGAGATCTTCTCCCGAAGGCCGCTCCGGACCACGAATTCGCGGTAGGCGCGCGCGGTGAGGACGACCCCGGGAGGCGCCTGCAGGCCGGGGCGGGTCATTCCCGCGAGGGCCAACGCGTTGCTGCCGGCAAGCCGCAGTTGTTCAAGGGCTATCGGTAGAAGGACGGGACAAGTTTCAGGGAATCGGCCGCCATTCCATGACCTCCTGGAACCGTCTAACAAAATAGTACGCCTCAACCTCGAGCCGAAGAAAGGCGCACGTGGGCGACCGGACAAATTCCTCCAAGTGAGGATGCTTCGTGATGTATATGTCGAGAAATGGCTCTTTCCCCGACTTATCGGCCTCGCGCACCTTGCCAACCGCGGTGACGGCCTCCGCGTCTTTGAAATCCATTTCGCTGTTAGATCTGCTGTCTATCAGCAGCGCCGCACGCGGATCGGCGGAGAGATTCGCGAACTTCCGCGTCGCGCGCGTCGTGGCAAAAAACAGGTCGGTCAACTTCGGGGCCGGCGCCACGGCAACCAGGCTGGTGTAAGGCTGACCGCGCGAGTGCGTCGCCAGCACGGCAAGACTCTGTGACGAAAGCAGTGTGGAGATGGCCTCTATCACAGCCATTTGACCGTCCTTTCTGCTAAGGGACCGGGCCTCCTGGTTTTCTCTTTCATGCATCTGTTCATCGCCCTTATTCATCGTCGCCCTCCACGGCGTATTCCCATGCATCCTTTGCCTCACAATGGATCGGCTTGCGACCGGACGCGGCGTCTGCTGTCACTTAAACCTATCACCTCCGCGTCGGTTTCCTTCGCGCCCTCGTCTGCGGAGATCTCGTCACAGTCATCGTAGAGCACCTCGCCTAAGAGCAGCGTGCAGGCGATGCCGTTGCTGCACGCCAGGCGCAGTTCGCCCTCTTTGGCGACCAGGACGAGGCTGCCCGCGCCGTCGTCGCCAAGGAGGTAGCCGATCTCCGACGGTCTCGAGGCGCGGGGGTTCGGCCCGGTCGATGCGCTCGCCGCGCGGTGCGGCGCGCTGCCTTTCCGCATCGGCGCGGGAGGCCTCGTGCGAGGGGCGGTTGCCCGGACGGTTCGCCACGTACAGCGGCTCCTGCGTGTTCGCCAGCGACACGAGCAGCGGATAATAGCCCCGCTCGCGCTTGTAACTCAACGCCATTCCTTCCCTGCACTCGCCGCTGGTCGGCGCGAGCGTGCCGTCGCAGTCAAGCACCGCCAGCTGGCCCCTTCTAAGCAACATAGGTCCTCAGTTTCAGTTCCGCGGGATGGGGACGCAGATAGGCCTGGGTCTTGAGATAGGGCTCGTCATACTTGCGAACATAGTGGTTCATGAGCGTAATGGGCACGAGCAGGGGGGCGTGGCCGCTGCGGTATTCCTCGATGACTTCGAGGAGTTCCTCTTTTTCGTCCTTGCTCAGACTCTTTTTGAAATAGCCCATCATGTGCTGCAGGACGTTGCAGTGTTTGCGGACAGTTGCCCGGACCATAAGCGTCTCCAGGAGCAGGGTCTCGTACTCTCGCCAAACGTCGGCGGCTGGCTTCTTCTTAAGATCGGCGACCAACCTCCCCATGAGGTTGGCGTGCTTCTGGCTGTGGGACTGGAGGAGATATTTGTGCTCGGCCTGAAACCGCACCAAGGCGTGGGGAGTGGCGCCCGCCGCCAGGGTGTCGCGCCAGCGCTTGAGGCAGAAAATGCGCTCGACAAAGTTCTCTCGGATGCCGTTGTCGTTCAGGCGTCCCTCGTCTTCGACCGGCAACAGCGGGAACCGATCCATAAACATTCTGGCGAAGATGCCGACACCCCGCCCCGCCGGCATACCCGCTTCCGTATAGACGCGCACGGCCCGCATGCCGCTGCTGGGCGAACGGCTCTTGAAGATAAAACCGCAAAGGCCTTCTCCCGCCAGTTGCTTGATACGGCCCCGCGCCCACGCCTGCATTCGGTCGGTCAGATCGGTCTTGGTGCGGCTGCTGATCAGGCGCGGCGCATCCGGGTCGCCCACGAGTCGCATGCTCTCGCGGGGCGCCCCCAGGCCGCACTCCATCTCCGGGCACACGCTCACAAATTCGACATAGCGGCCCAGATCATCCCGGACAAAATGGTTCAGCTTGTGGCCGCCGTCGAAGCGGACCTTCTGGCCCAGCAGGCACGCGCTCACTCCAAGCCTGATCTTTGCATCGTCCAATTGCGTCATGATGATTCCCCTGCGGTTTCCGTCGGGGACAATGCCTCGACCTGTCGGACATAACTCTCGATATCGAACTTCCGCCGCAACCCCGCGGCGTTCATGTAGCGCACCTTGCCGAAGATGGGACGTTCGACCCAGGGCCGGTCGTGCTTCCCAAAAACCCACGCGACCCCCGCGTAGGAATTGGCGTCGCGCCCGTCCAGCTCGTACTTGTTGTTCAACGTCAAAGCGATGCGAAACGCCTCTACGGGCGTTCTCGACCACTCGATGATTTTCTTGCCCCAGTACATGCGCATGTAGTTGTGCATCTTCCCGGTGATCGTCATTTCGCGTTGGGCGGCGTTCCAGTAGGGATCGTGGGTCTCGGCGCGTTCGAACTGCTCCAAGGTGTAAGCGGCCTCGCGCGGGTCCGCGGCGTGCTCGGCCAGGGTCTTGCGCGCCCAATCCGGCAGGGCAGCGAACTCATCGTAGCGGCGGTTGTAGTAGACGAAGTTGATGCTCAACTCCCTCCGGACGATCAGTTCATCAAGATATGCGTCCCGGCAGGCGCGGTTCTTGCGCCGGGTATGCTGAATCTCCAGCGCAATCGTGAGGGGCGACACCTGCCCGAAATGGAGATAAGGGCTCATGTGGGAACAGACATCGAGGCTCGGGTCCCCGCGGAGGGTGTCATAAGACTTCAGCTTGTGGCGGATGAATTCCTTGAGCCGCCGCCGCGCTTCGGAGGCGCCGCCCCGATAGAAGGGCGTGGGCGGCGTGGAAGGATCGACCTTCAACCGGTCCAGCACGTCCGGCCCAAGGCACAGATTCTCTCCGTCGATCCGAAGGCCCAGGGAATCCCGCGCAAGGGGCGTCGTCTCGACTGGGACCAGGTCGCGCCGGAGCAGCTTGTTGATCCGGGGGCGCAGGGTGCGAGCGGCGTATTCCTCCTTTTTGCCCGCGGCATCGACCGGCACGACGATGTCGCTTTCGACCTGAATGACCGGACACGCCGCCTCCCGCGCCACGGTCTCACGCCAGTCAATCTGATGGCGCAGATATCCCCGGTCCGCCACAATAAGTGATGCGCGTGGCGCCAGATCGAGGGCCGCCATTTCGGGGGATCGATTGCGCACGAACAAGGGAACACCTCGTCGGTTCAAGGCGTCGTGCGTCTCTCTGAGCCCCTCCAGCATAAAGGCATAGTGGCGGGCGTTGGCCTCGGGGTAGCCCTCCCACAAGCCGAAGACCACGGCCACCGGCTGGCGGCGGTCATTGGCCTGTTCGATGGCGAATTCAAGGGCATGGTTGTCCTCGGCGCGCTGGGACGCCTGCATCCAATAAAGAACGAAATCGCCGCGCCTGTCGACGCGGGAATTGAGCGGCTTGATACGCTGGGGGGGGATCATAAGTGCCCTGTTCTATTCCAGCGGGCCGGCGACGGCCCGACAGTGTCACCCGCGCGGTGAAAGCCGAACGCCTTGCCGCGATCCCTCGGCTCGACCGAATCGGCCAGCATCGCGTCCAGCAACGGGCCGCGAATGCCTCGCCCCGACCGTCCCACCATACGTGCAACCAGGATCAGCGGCCACGCGAAGGCAAACGCGAATAAGGCAAAGGCACACGCCGTCAGGGCATAGCCCATGACGGACCAGCCCTTGCGATGGCCGATGCGGTCGCTGTGAAATCCCGCGCCAAGCTTCACGAAGCTTGAGACTGCGTCCGCCGTGCCCTCCATGAACCCCAGCGCGGCTGCCGACGCGCAAATGGCCTGCATGAACCGCGGCAGCACGGCCGTGGCCATCTCGTGGCAGAAATCGCTAAGGAAGCTGGTCAGGCCGAAGGCGAAGACGTTGCGATCAAGCCATCGGCCGTTGCTGAGGAGCACCCCGCCATCATCCGCCACGCTGTCTGCCCATCTGGCCATGTCAGAACACGTCCTTCATTCCCACCATCATGTGGACCGCCCGCTGCCAAGAGTTTTTCTCCGCACCGACCGGTTCGTCACAGAACCGGTAGTCCTGCTTACGGGTGAACTCGGCGAGCTCACGCGCCAGAATCTCGAACTTCGACTGCTGAACCTTCAGCAGATGGTCCCGCTTGGCCGCGCTTGGAACCTGCTGCAGGACCATCAGCATGTGAGGCACGCAAAGGCCGGGACTGGCGTCGAAGACCGCCCGCATCTCCGGATCACCCAGCCACTCCAGCAACGTGCGTACGTTTCTCCGTCGTCCCTGGGCTTGGATCGCGCAGGCGGGACAAGCCGCGTCGTGCGACCATGCCTTAGGCAAGGTCCTGCGGTAGAGCTTAGTCGGCAGGCCCTGCTGTCCTTTCAGGAAGTCCATCATTTGCAAGACTTGGTCGCGGTACAGGATGGCCGTTCCCAGCCCGTCGGCAAACTCCAGCAGCAGGTGCGCGTGGCGATGGCAATACCCTCGCGAGCGGGCCAGATCGGCGCGAACCCCGACATCGTTGACGTTCTCGTAAAGCAGGTTGTCGAGGTATCGAAGCATATCCCGGTCTTCCAGTTCGCACAGGGCGCAGACCTTGGCCTTCTGGAAGGCCTCCAGCACATCGAAGTATCCCGTGTGTTTTCGTGGGTCCTTACTCATCCGCCCTCCGCGATGTGATAGTGTACCGTTCTTTCTGTAAATTCGGTTCGGCGGGATTCAGGCGGAGGCGAGCTAAAGCCTGACGCCCGCCTGGGATCTTCTTGAAGTGGCGGGCCAATCATGTTCTCCTTATCGGAAACCTTCACTTGACCGGAAAAAAGACCGCAATGACCCGCCAGAATGATTCTAACGCCGTCGAGGCCTTAATGGAACTGCTTTCTGACACAGGATTCGATGGATTCGCCGAGACAATGAAGATCCTCCTCAACGAATCGATGAAGGCCGAACGCTCCGCCCTCATCGCCGCCGACCTCCACGAGTGCAAGCCTCACCGCAGGGGGCTACGCCAACGGTTACAAGCCAAAAACTTTCACCACGCGCATGGGAAAGATCACCTTCGACCTGCCGCAGGTCCGAGACGGCGTCGCGTCTTACCCCTCGGCCCTGGAAAAGGGCCTCAGAAGCGAGCGGGCGCTCAAACTCGCCGTCGCCGAGATGTACGTCAAGGGAATATCCGCCAGGAAGGTCGCCAGGGTCATGCACGTGCTCTACGGCCTCGACGTATCGCGTTTGCAGGTCAGCCGCCCGGCGGCGCTTCTGGACGAGGAACTCTCGTCTTGGAGCACTTTAAGCATATGATTCCTGCGGCAAGACGGTAGATACCGTGAGAGCATATTGCGGTTTGTTTGCCGTCCGCAGAGGTGCCCCTGCGGCTACTACAAGGACATCAGGCTGAATGCCGCTGCTCGCCTCACCGCGTAGTACAGTACCGCTCGAAAGTCTCAGGGCCTCGTCTCGACCGTATCGACATATACCTCGATGTGCCGGCTATCCAGTACCGCGAGCTTGCGCGCAGTTAGGCGATCATTTCCGTGTCAGCTTGCATCTTACGCCTCGGAATCGACTGGCCCCGCCTATAACAACCGCATTGATCTTTTCCCACCTGGATACCAAGTTCTCTTTTGGATAGGCCCTGGCAAGGCAGGAAGATCTCCTGCCGTGACACTGTGAGGTGCCTCAATGAGCGCCGCCAGCTCTGATAATGGCTGCAAATTGCCGCAATGGCCATTTATTCGAGGCCAGGGAACCGCAAGGCTCCAAAGCCCATTGTGGGAGAAATAGATGTTCAGTGTGACACGGCGGTCCTTAATGCTGCGTTTGATAGTACCACAAGACAATGTAGATGTTGGCCAAAAACATAGCAATGCCGAATGGTCCGAAAACAGCACCGATAATGCACAAGGCCGCCTTGCGGCGAATGAGGCCTCGATCAAACATTACACGTTTCTCCAGGTTCGGCGTTGATGGCTGCAATGTGATTGTCCTCGACAATGGGCGCAGTCGTCAGCCAAACATGGAGTGCATTCACTTAACCTCAAACTCAAGCCGCTTAAGAGTGTTCCGAAGGGCTGGGCGCGACCGCTTGAGGACTATGGTCGTATTATGAAACTCACGCCTAACAGGATAGTTCTTCCGCAGCCTGTCGAAAAAGGCTCCCCGCTTTTCCGCGGGCTGCCTTAATGTTCTACGCATGCGCTGGTCGTCCCCCTCGATGTCGCAGACCGTCAGGACCGCTTCGCGGATCACATCCTCATCCGAGCGGTCTGTGGCGTTGGCTTCAAAAACCGGTACAGGAGGCTCAGCCAGCACCGCCTCCTTTTTCCAGACGGCGCGCTTGCCCAGAAACTTGCACGCTGCGCGGTATATCATCTCGGTACCTCTGACCTTGCCGTCAAGAGCATAGCCCGCAATGTGCGCCGTGGCTATAGCGGCCCTCTCGACGAGGCCGTCGTCGGGGTTGGGCTCGTTTTCCCATACGTCTATGACCACCTCCCTGAGCTGGTCTCCGTCGAGTGCGCGCTTCAATGCCCGGGTCTCGGCGATCTGGCCGCGGGCCGTGTTTATCAGAATAGACCCGGCCTTCAGCTGGGCGACAAAATCCTCGTTGACCATCTGGTAGGTGGCATCCGGCCCCTCATACGTCAGAGGCGTGTGGATAGTGACTATGTCGGCGGTGAATATCCTCTCAATGGGCACAAACTTTTTCGCGCCCGTCTCGCGCTTGAGAGGCGGGTCGTTGAGAAGGACCTTCATACCGAGCGCCCGGCATCGCTTTTCTACCCGGCTGCCGACGTTCCCGACGCCGACAATGCCGATAGATGTGCCCTTGAGCGGTCTGTTGCATTCCCGCGCGAGCACCAGAAGAGCCGCGGTGACGTACTCGGCCACTGAGGTGGCGTTTGATCCGGGGGCGGCGGCAAAGCCGATCTTCTCACTGTCGAGATAGGCCTCGTCTATGTGGTCGGTGCCGATGGTAGCCGTGCCGACAAAACGGACTCGAGACCCGGCCAGCAGTGCCTCGTCCACCTTCGTCACTGAGCGCACAAGCAGGATGTCGGCGTCTCGCACCTTTTTTGCGTTGATGCGGCGCCCGGGCATCACGCTGACGCGCCCCAGCGTGCCGAACGCTTCCCTGACATAGGGGATGTTTTCGTCGGCGATGATCTGCATAAAGGGCCTCCAGTTCCGGGCTTTGGCTTGTTTAAGCCACGTATCTTAACACGGGAACGCTTGGTATACAAGACCACAAGCAGGGCTCCATGTTTCCACGTGCTCAGGTCAGGCAGGCTCCTGAGAGTCGTTTTTGCTTGCCATGGCAGGGCTTGCCGCTAAAATGCGGCTGTTTGCTTTCATAACGGTTTTGCCCCGAAATCATTCCAGCGAGGTGCGAGATGGGAGATAAGCAGTTTGGCGTGTTGGGTCTTGCGGTGATGGGACAGAACCTTGCCCTCAATGTCGAGAGCAAGGGATTTTCGGTTGCGGTCTTCAACCGCACTGCAGAGCGCACCGATGAGTTTATGCGCGCAGGCGCCCAAGGCAAAAATATCCAGGCCACGTACAGTCACGAGGAGTTTTGCCGCGCTCTGCATCGCCCCCGCAAGATGGTGCTCATGGTAAAGGCCGGCGCCCCTGTCGATGAGCAGATAGCCCTTGTGAAGCCGCACCTCGAACACGGCGACATCATTATCGACGGGGGAAATTCGCTTTACAAGGACACTGAGCGTCGCGACGGCGAGCTTGCAAAGGAGGGTCTGCTTTACATCGGCACCGGCATATCCGGAGGCGAGGAGGGGGCACTACATGGCCCGTGTATCATGCCCGGCGGCCGCAGAAAGGCATACGACGCCGTCGAAGAGATTTTGACCCGGATCGCCGCGCAGACTGAGGACGGCCCTTGTGCCGCTTACATGGGGCCGGGCGGAGCCGGCCATTACGTGAAGATGGTTCACAATGGCATTGAATATGGCATGATGCAGATCTTCGCTGAGTGTTACGACATTTTGAAGCGCGTGGTCGGTCTCTCCCCGGCTGACATGCACGAGGTCTTCACCGAATGGAACGAAGCCGAGCTCGGTGGCTACCTGATGGAGATCACCCGCGACATCATGGCAAAAAAAGACGACCTCACGGGCGGTGCGCTTGTGGAGATGGTCCTCGACACCGCAAAGCAGAAGGGTACCGGCAAATGGACCTCGCAGGA
>SLPQ01000165.1 GCA_007131925.1 Candidatus Brocadiia bacterium
CTGGAATGGCATCCAGTACGGCATACCGGACAGCTGGTCGCCGGTGGTTCTTTTCTACAACAAGGATCTCTTCGACGAGCAGGGGCTCGAGTATCCCCACCGCGACTGGACGAGAGATGACCTTCTTGAGGCGGCCAAGAAGCTCACCCTCGATCATGACGGCAATCGCATCATAGACCAGTGGGGCTTTTTCACCAACAACAACCACTGGCATCGCTACAGCGCCTGGATATGGATGACCGGGGGCGATTTTTTCACGCCTGACATGAGGCGATCGAAATTTGATGACCCAAGAGTGATTGACGGTTTTCAGTGGCTCGCCGACCTTATCCACAAGCATCGCGTCATGCCGTCTTCAGACGACCTGAGCGGGACGAATACGACGAACCTTTTTCTCTCTGGAAATCTTGCGATGATAGCCGAGTCGAGATATTTCGTGCGAAATTTCAGGCTCGAGCGCTATCAGGACGTGATCTCACCGTTTGACTGGGATGTCGAAGAGCTGCCGCGAGACGCCGAGAGGGCGACGGTGCTGGTCGCAGGGAGCAACATCATCCCCAGCAGCCTCGCGGAGGAGAGAAAAGGGATGGCCTGGGAGTATCTGAAGTTTCTCTCCAGCAAGACCGGCCAGCGGGTGATCGCCGCCAGCAACGGTCCCGTACCGGCGCGCAGGGACATAGCCGAGGAGATGATGGCTCAGGCCGACACGCGCAGGCCCCACAACGACATGGCATTTCTGCGCTCACTTGAGTACGCGCGATATCCGTATCGGCCTTTTCCTGCCGAGCCTGCCTGGGTGAGCTCGCGCAGCTACCTGGCGGGTGTCTGGGCGGGGCTCAGAGAGGTACCCGAGATATGCAGGCGCAATGCCCTCGACATAAACAGGCAGATGGAGCGGTGGGAGCGGCTGTACCCGGATGCCCAGCTCCCTCAAAACACCCAGTGGGTCCCCTTTGAAGAGCGAGAGGCGCCTGTCGGCGAAAGAGTGGCCGCCGCCGGGGCCACAGAGCAATGAGCGGGAGCGATCTTATGCCGCCAGGCGACTCGTCAGAAGACACCACGATCCGTGAGATCGAAAAGAGACAGGCCCGTCGCAGTCTCAGTGGCGCTGTAATCAGGGAGAGGTTTGCCGGATACGCATTCATCGCCCCGAACCTGCTCGGTTTTCTCGCGTTTGTTTCCATACCGATAGTCTTCTCGTTTTACTTTGCCTTCACCGAGTACCGGGTGCTGACGCCTCCGGAATGGGTCGGCCTGCGAAATTTCAATGAGATCCTATGGTTTCATTACGAGGACGTGCCGGTGAGGGATGAGGTGGTCCTCGCCGACGGCTCGATTGACGAAGAGGTGCGTGTACGCGAGGTCATTGCCGATGACGGAACCGTCACCGAAGAGGTTGTCACTGAGAGACGCCTGCGCCCCAATGACCCCGACTTCTGGTACTATCTGTACAATACTATCTTTCTGATGATGGGCCTGCCGATCGGGATCGTGATATCCCTCGGGATGGCGCTCATCATGAACCAGAAGATAAGGGGCATCACCTTCTGGCGCACGGTCTTTTTCCTGCCGTCGGTGACTGCGGGGGTGGCCGTGTTTCTTCTCTGGTCAAACATATATGCAGTGGAGAGAGGCCTCTTGAACCAGTTTCTCAATGCCACCCTCGGGTACCTTGGGGCTTTCCCGGAGGACACTGCCGACTGGCCCCGCTGGATACACAGCGCTCGTCTGTCAAAGCCATCCCTGATACTGATGGGTCTCTGGATCGGGGCGGGCGGTTTCAACATGATCCTCTACCTGGCGGCTCTCCAGGGTGTCGATCCCCAGCTCTACGAGGCAGCGATGATAGACGGTGCAAACGCCTGGCAGAAGTTTCGCAACATCACCTGGCCGCTCATTACACCGACAACCTTTTTCATAGTCGTCATGGGTGTGATAGGCGGGTTTCAGGGTGGCTTTCAGCAGGCGTACGTGATGACCGAGGGCGGCCCGGAGGGTTCGACTACGACGCTTTCCTATTACATATTCAATAACGCATTTGCCTGGTTTAACATGGGCAAGGCCGCTGCGATAGCCTGGTTTCTCTTTCTTATAGTGTTCGTGATAACCGTGCTTAACTGGAAATACGGCGGAAAGAAAGTCAACTACTGATACCGGGAGCAGGCGTGGACGCACAAGCCAGGGAAATACTCAGGCGCAGCAGAAGGCCGACGCCGATATGGAAAACGGTCGGCGCCCTCGCCTATGGGATACTGCTGACGGGGCTGATCGTCTTTGTGATCAGCGACGAGCTCTGGGAAAAACTGCGCATCCCGCTGACGCTGGACCCGGACATGGGCAGGGTTCGCTGGGCGCGCGTCGACACCGAGGCTGTCGAGGAGATATCGGTCCACGAGAGGACCGGAGTGATCACTGTCAACTCTGAGGAGCTCCTGGAGACTTTTGAGCCTTCCCGTGGATTCGTCGTGCTCACATGGGTTGCAGCATTGCTCCTGATAGTCGGTGTTGGTGCGGGCCTTGGCGCAGCGGTGCTCAAGCTCGGCTATTTCGCCGATGGCGCGAAGGTCGCGACGCTTATATTCTTTACGATATTCGGCCTGACGATGGTGGTGCCGTTTTTGTGGATGATTTCGATGGCCTTGAGAAGCCTCCACGAGGTGCGCCTCAGTGAGTTTGAATGGATACCCTGGCCGCTTCGCTGGACAAACTTCTACGAGGCGGTCTACCTGGGTGCTGTCGAAAATGCTCCCCGGATAGATCGCGACATTCACGGCACTATAGGCTATATCTTCGCCTATCTTGCCGAGATGCTGCGAGGGCAGAACTTCCTGCGGTTTTACATAAACAGCTTCTTCATATCTTCCTATGTCACAGTGGGGCTCATAACGACCAGCTCACTTGCGGCGTACTCATTTGCGCGCCTTGAGTTTCCGGGGCGCGACAAACTGTTTCTCGCATACCTCGCTACGATGATGATACCGGGCTCGGTGCTCTCAATACCCGTTTTCGTTCTAATGTGCAGGATCGGGTGGGTGGACAGTTACCGTGCCATCATAATCCCGGCGATGTTCAGTGCTTACGGTACCTTTCTGCTGAGACAGTTTTTCATGACGCTGCCGGGCGAGCTGGAGGACTCAGCCAAGATCGATGGTTGCAGTCTCTTTGGCATATTTTTGCGGATCACGCTTCCGCTTTCCAAGCCGGCCGTGGCGACGCTGACCATATTCACCTTCATGGGACAGTGGCGAAACTTCATGTGGCCGCTTATCATCCTCAATGACCCCAGAAAGATGCCGCTGCCCGTGGGCCTGCAGTTTTTCGCCGCGGGTGCCGCACCCGACCCTACTGTCCTGATGGCGGCGACGATGATGATGATCATACCGGTCATCATAGTCTTCATAATGGGGCAGAGGTATTTTGTCGAGGGGATACAGCTCGGCGCCATCAAGGGGTAAGTGCGCAGGTCGACACCGGTGGCGAGCTGATCTCAAGACGGGCCGACTGCACCATCAGAAAGAAATATCACACGTCTCCAGGCACGGCTGTCTTCAGGGGCTGCCACCCTCAGCTATGTGCGTGCGCATCGCGTCGACCTCGCGCTGGAGGTGCTGGCCGGGGCAGTCGGTGTATCCGAGGCCATGCAGAGAGCTTATCTCCCTGTGGGTGTAGACCCGTGAGATCGGCACGCTATGCCTCTTCATGAGGTCTGCCACGAGCCAACGGATCGCAGACATCTGGCGCGTGGTGGGCCTTTGCAGGTCGTAATTGCCCATAACGCAGATACCGACGTTTCCGCGGTTGGCTGAATTGTTGCCCGCGTGTGCGCCCTGATAGGCCAGCGGGCGCCCCTCCCATATGTTGCCGCTGCAATCGATTATGAAGTGATAGCCTATGTCGGCCCAGCGGCGATGATCCTGGTGGCTTCTCTGTATAGTCTGAAGCCGGGCCTTCACATCTTCTATCGGCATCTCCTCCTCCACACCCATGCCGGCATGGTGGATCGTAATGCGGGTGATGCGCCCCATGGCTTCATGGTTTGACCTTGTGGGACGGGCGTGCCACTCTCGGCGGTCGTAGACTGTCGGCATGAAAGGAGAGGGGCGTACGGGCTCTATCGGCTCAGGTATAGGCCTTACGATCTCGCGCTCTCGCGGCAGGACGAGGCTCGGAAACGAATCCTTCGCAACCGCCCCTCGCTGTGGAGCGCAGCCAGCCGCGCCAATAATCGAGAGAATCAGGAGCCCGACAACTGCACGACAGCCTGCATCTTTCAGTCCGATATCTTTGCGTCGATGCATGGTACTCCTCATCGAAAGACCAACATACCCCCTTTGCTGGGATGTATCGTACAATTATCGCACAGCCCTTTAACCGAAAGGACCTACAGCGCCTCTTTCTGCCTTGAATATGAAACCTGCCCGGCAAGCTCAGCTGCTGTAGTGCTCGCAAGGGGCAGGGTTAGCCGATCTGCCCGGCAGGTCGTTTTGATCTCAAAAAGAGCACGACGGGCTTCTTCTGTGTATGCCCCAACGGATGTGACCTTGTCGCCGGATGGATCGTGTATGGCCATGAAAACCGCCTCGCAGGCAATCTTTCGGATGATCAGGGTCGGCCTGGTGGCATCTTTGCTCCAGGGGCCGCGCGCCTTGAAAACCTCGATCAGCCCCTGCTGCGGTACGAATACCGTGTGCCCCGGCGAAAAACGTGCGACCAGCTGCCCCTCCGTCTTATTGCTTTCGATTGAATGTAAATACTCATACCCCTCTTGAAGGCTCGCAAATGAGTTATTGTGCATCGATAAGCCATCGATAAGCAGCTCGCCCATCCCATGCAGAAACCAGTCAAATATCGTTGCTTCAGGTGCTCGCACCTCGAACAGATCTGCTACGTAGCAGTCGGTCACTGCGACCGTACGCCGGTATACCTCCAGCTGGTGGTAAACTTCCATGTCTTGTGCGCAGGCCACCTTCAGGTTGTCGTCAAAAAGGCGGTACACCAGCGTTCCGCACGTATTGATGCCGGTTTCAAAAATTGCGTCATTTCCCGGCTGGCTCTTTGTGCCGACCACGACGGTATTGTGGCTGACGGTTGAGTTCCAGTATTGCCAGTCCACATGCGGCCTGTGAAGCTCCTCGACGCAGCATTTGCGCGTCGCCCCGGCAATCTCGAGAGCGAGCGCGTCGGCGTGGCCGTGGCCGTTTCCAAACGGGCCGAAGGAAAGCACGGCGTGAATGGCGGGCGAACCCCAGTATGCATCCCCCTCTATCGACTTCATAACCGCATAGCCTGCATGCGGATAGATAACGCTGGCGGAGTCAAACTCCGGCGTCTCAGGCAGAGGCCTTCCAAAGGCCAGGGTCAGCAGGCCTTCCGGAAAGGGAAATGAGTCGCATGCGCGGCGTTGCCCCTCCTTGAGAAGCCTTGCAGCGCGCTCGTCACCAAAGAGGTCCCAGGCCAGCTCTGCAAGCCAGTGGTCTTTCAGCGGCACAGTCGGCTCCCCGTAGTCACCGATGGACGGGCACGTCATGTCCGGCCTAAGGATGTCGAACTGCGCGGTCATGGCCGCATGGAGGTTTTTTGCTTCGCGCCGCGGAAAACATCTTTCATCAGCCGGGTAATGTGGCATCGTGTAATCGCCGGTCGTGCCGCCAGCGTAGTACAGCGAGAGGTCGTTGGGCACTGTAAGTCTTACCGGGTCAGGCTCCCCGCCGGCAGCTCGCGCAGCCAAGGCCATGATCGTCATCGGCAGTACTGTGTATACATGGTACTGCCAGAGTGACTGCTCGTAACTGAGCCCATCGTCAAAAAATGCGTGCGCCAACCTCGCAGCGTAGCTGTCCGGGCCGTCAAAACATTCGGCGGCGAGCTGCTCGTCTCTGAAGAGGAGGGCGGTTGTCGCTACGCGCGCCTGGGACCATGCGGCGTGGTTGGAGAGATGCTTGCGATAGATCTGATCGCGAAGCTCGTCCATCCGGCCGTAAAACATCGTCCGCAGCGACTCGCGCTCCTCAGGCGTCCAGCCGGCTGCGTCCCAGGCGAGGTCATACGCAAAGGCAAGAGCAATCAGGTAATTATGCAGCAGAAAGCCGAGCCCGCTGTGATACTCCGGCACGCCCGTCTTTGCGAAGGCCACCAGCGCCGCACGGGCGCATTGAGCGTATGTCGAGGCCTCAGCGCTGTGCCCCGCAGCCTGCAGGAGTGCAGAAAGGTACGCAGCATTGAGTGCCCGCACTGCCTCGCCGTTTCGGTCCTGGGCTACTGCGCTTATCCGGGGGCACGCGTCGGCTGCTACCCTCTCATAAGCACAGGCAAGCAGGGTGTCGCCCTCACCGAAAAGCTTCTGTGCTGTTTCACGCAGGTGCGCTGCAGATACCAAGAGCGAGGGGCGCCGACGTTTACCGTCGAGATATCTCTTGAAATATCTCTTCACGTTGCCTTCTTCCTCGCGTGCGGGGCCGTTTTGCTCAGTTGCGCGCGGTGACGGTCAGTATTGCCCGTACCTGTCAGCCAGCTCCATCATGAACTTGAAGTTATCCAGCGGCACAGTGTGCGGGACGCTGTGATCGCTGTGGATTATGTAGCGCGCGCCGGCGGCTTTGCAGGCATCGATCTTCGACCGGACCTCGGCTTCGAGCCTGTCTTTCGGGCCGGCCATCGTCTGCGTCGAGATGTTTCCCATGAAGGCCAGCTTGTCGCCCCACTCGCCGGCGAGCTTGCGCACGTCCATACCGGCATTGACCTCCAGCGGTTCCAGGCAGTCGATGCCGGCCTCGATCAGGATGGGTATGGCCTCTGTGGGGTTGCCGTCACTGTGATATATGATCTTGAGGCCGCGCTCATGTTTCAGATGATCGATGATTTGCTTCAAGTGGGGAAATATCAGCTGCCGGTACATCCCAGGCGAAAAGAGCAGCCCGTTCTTGTAAGCGATATCGCCGCCCACAAAGCAGCCGTCCGGCTTGAAGCCGGCGCCAAACAATATATCGCAGCATCCCTTCACGAAATTGACATATGTCTCCCACATGTCGGTGAGAAGATCGGGCTCCATTGCCAGCTTCATCAGGATGTTTTCATCGCCCATCTTCGCCATGGCAAACTCGTACGGGTCAGCTACCTCCATTATCACGAAAGTCTCATCGAGAGAGGGGCATGCATCGTAGGCCGCCTTGACCTTCTCGATCGGCCCCTGCGTATATTCATGCATGTAGTTGCCGTAATAGCCGAAGGCGAAGCGATCTTCGTTAGGCGTCAGCCTCTCTTTGAGGCGCTCCCAGTCTTCGCGGCTCTCGATGGCGTTCTTAAGCGGCAGCGGCACTCCGGACTTGCCCTTCCAGAACTTGGTGACGTTGCCGTCGGCGTCGCTTACGACCTGAAACTCATCGGTCTCCTCCACGACCTTCTCAGGAAGCTGAAATGAAGCCAACGTGCGGATGTTCATGCGGATGTCCATTTTGAAATAATCGTTCGCGTGCACGTCGGCCGGGAGCCCCTCATCTCTCCAGCGTTCGCGCGTCTCCGGCCAGGGGGCATCGGCCTTTCCCATGCGGTCAGGGAGCTGCCCAGAGAGGAGCGTCTTTATTCTTTCCTTGGAGGTCAAGGCCATCGCAGAGCATCCTTTCCAAAAGCCTCACTCGGCGGACGCATCACCTTTGACGCGGCCGGTTGGTCAGGACAGTATAATGACGAGGCTGCTTTCATCAAGCCTTCACAGGACCTGCAGGCACGAAGCCCCGGATATCAGATAATTGGCGCTTATCCCGTCACTTGCTCCAGCGTGATGGTTATACTTCAGAGCCTATGACATTCCTGGATCGAAGGCCGCAGCGCCGATGAGCGATCTTTGGCTGGGAGCGCAGCCAAGACATGCCACTCAGCCTTAAGGGCATACAAGGGGTTAGTCCTGACATCCGTCAGTCCTGCAACTTCGCAGAGATGCGCGTTTCATACGGCTCTGGCAGGCGCGTCGAGGCTGCAAGCTGCCGCGCCGTCAGAGCGGCTCGCCACCTCGTCGCCGCCGGCTCCGCTGGCCACCTGAGGCCCTCGATTCTGTGTAAGGCGGTTTAAGGTGAACAGGCTTTCCGGTCCGGGCGCTCTTGTAGATAGCGTCCAGAAGCTCCATCACCACAAGCCCCTCCTCACCAGTAGCTATGGGCTCGCGCCTTCCCAGTATCACCTCGACAAACGAGCAGTATTCGGTGTCACATGCTGGAAGAGGGGGGTGAAGCTTCATGTCGAAGTGCGCGCCTTCGTGTTCCACGAAGATCTCTGCCTCAAAGCTGTAACTCTCATCGAGGTTGCGATGCACAAGGCCGCCGCTTGTGCCGAAAAGCCGGGTTTCCATCAGCTCCCGTTCGGCGATGTTAGCAGCCCAGGATGCCTCGATCTCGAGCGTTGCGCCATTGTCAAATTTCACCATCCCTACGGCCATGTCTTCGACGTCGTACTTTTGGCCCGATTTTTTGACGAGCGCTTCAGCGATGTGGCTGTACGTCGAGCCGAGCACCCAGACGGGCCTCGGATAGCCCATCAGCCACAGGGCAAGATCGAGCCTGTGCACCCCCAAATCTATAAGCGGCCCGCCACCTGCGAGCTCTTTCTGGCCGAACCACCCTCCAAATCCGGGCAAGCCGCGGCGCCTGTGCCAGACCGTCCGGGCGAAGTAAATCTCGCCAATGGCGCCCGCGTCCACCTGGCTCTTGAGCGCTACGGCCGCCTCTGTAAAGCGGTATGAGAAGTTGATCATCAGAAACTTTCCGGCTTTTTGCGCGGCATCGATCATCGCGCGGCCCTCGCGGGCGCTGGTGGCCATAGGCTTTTCGCAAAAGACATGGCAGCCCCTCTCGAAAGCCTGAACTGCAAGCGGCTTGTGAAACTTGTTGGGCGTTGCGACGGAGCATATGTCGAGCCTTTCCGCGCCAAACATCTCGCTGGCTGTCGCGTAGCGTCCCGGGACGTTATGTCTATCGCCGACGGCCTTGAGGCGGATCTCATCCGGGTCACAAACGGCGACCACCTCGGCGTCCGGGTGGGCGTTGAAGCCTTCAACGTGGTGCCTGCCCATGCCAAGGCCGACCACTCCAACTCGAAGCTTCTTCACGAAGCCAAGCCTCCTCTCTCAAAAAACGTATGTGCCGCCGTAGCAGGGCGGTTTCAGCGGCCGGATGCATGTGATTGTGCCGGTGTGCAGGCGCCCTGCTGCCGTGCCGGTCATGATGCAACAGACAGGAATGACCTGGCCGGGCTACAGAGTATGTCAGCCACTGCTCACTCCTCCCGGCGTTGCCATTCGAGGTCTCGGGCGACCTCGCCGGCGATGGTCTCGACGGCCGACTCGATCGCGGTGGACAGAACCTCCTCTGAGTCACGCCTTTTCAGCTCGACTGTGCCCTTTTTGAGCGATCGGGCGCCGATGGTGACACGAAGCGGCAGGCCGATGAGGTCAGCGTCGTTGAACTTCACACCAGCCGTGGCATCGCGGTCATCGTAGAGCACCTCTATGCCGGCCGCCTCCAGGCTTCTCTCGAGGATCTCGGAAGCCGCGCGCACGTCTGCGTTTCTCATGTCGAGCGCTACGATCTCGACATGAAAAGGCGCTATACCCATCTTCCATATGATGCCCTTTTCGTCAAAGGAGGTCTCGATCATGGCTGCGACTATGCGGTTGATGCCTATGCCATAGCAACCCATTGTGAGCACTTTTGACTTTCCGTTTTCATCCAGAAAAGTTGCGCCCATTGTCTCGGAGTACTTTCGCCCCAGCTTGAAGATATGCCCCATCTCGATGCCGCGGCCTATCCGGAACGTCTCTTTACATTTCGGGCAGCGGTCGCCCTCGGTGACTGTGTGCAGGTCGGCTGACTCTGTAAGGGCAAAGTCACGTCCCGGCACGACATTCACCATGTGCGCGTCCGCCTTGTTTGCACCGGTAGCGCCCCAAGCGAGGGCTGCGACGGCGTGATCGACGTAGATGGGGATATCAAGCCCCACCGGTCCGGCAAAGCCTACCGGTGCGCCGGTGACACGCTCTATGGTGGCTGCATCGGCCAGCTGTATCTCGCCGGCGCCGGTAACCCTGAGCAGCTTTGTCTCATTAAGCTCATGATCCCCACGAACGAGCGCAGCCACTGGTGCGCCGTCAGCGCTGTAGATAAGAGTCTTTATAAGGCGGCGAGGCTCGACCTTAAGAAAGCCGCTGACAGCCTGGATTGTGGTGCAACCGGGGGTTTCAACTACCTCGAGCCGGCCCGGCGGTGAGGCCTTCTCGGGAGTTTCAGCGGCTGCCTCGGCGCGCTCAACGTTTGCAGAATAGCCGCAGTCGCACGTGGCTATGGAGTCTTCACCCGCCTCGCAGGGTACCATGAACTCCTCGCTTACATCGCCGCCTATAGCGCCCGACTCGGCCGCGACGACAACGTAGGGCAGTCCGGCCCGCTCGCATATGCGGCGGTATGCCTCGTGCATGTCGCGGTAGCTCTTCTCGAGCGATTCTTCGCCGGGGTTGAAGGAATAGGCATCCTTCATCAAGAACTCCTTGGAGCGAAGGACCCCGAAACGCGGCCTCACCTCGTCGCGAAACTTCGTCTGAATCTGGTAGAAGGTCACCGGCAGCTGCTTATAGGAAGAGATGTGGTGTCGCACAAGGTCGGTGACAACCTCCTCGTGCGTCGGACCGAAAATCAGCGTGCGTTCGTGCCGGTCGATATACCTGACAAGGTCAGGCCCGAATGTCTCGATGCGGCCCGTCTCGGCCCAAAGGTCCTCGGGCTGCAGGGCCGGCATCAGTATCTCGACTGCTCCCGCCCGGTCCATCTCCTCGCGCACGATGTTCTCTGCCTTTGCAAGGGCTCTCAGCCCCAGCGGCAGGTAGGTGTATGCACCGGCGGTGACCTTGCGGATAAGACCGGCGCGAAGCATGAGCCGGTGGCTGGTGATGTCGGCGTCGGCGGGTGTCTCCTTCATCGTCGGTATGAAGGTACGGCTCCAGCGCATGTAATCTCTCCTGCGGTCTCGGGGCTTTGGGTTGCTCAAAGGGGATAATTACACCCAAAGGCCTGCTCATTTGCAAGTGTAATGGCAACGCCTGGGCCCGCAATGCACTGCGCTTCTTGACTTGGACCGCCAGCGCAATAGAATTTTACCTTTCCACCCATCAGGGGGAGACCTATGCCGCATATGCCCGTTAACGAACTCAAGGAAGGCGACCGTGTCGACCAGGTTTTTCTGGTAAGAGAGTGTCGCTTTCTGACCACGCGCAAGGGGCAGCTTTTCGCAGCGATGCGCCTCGGCGACGCAACCGGAGTGATAGCCGGTATATACTGGGACCTTGGCGAAGATGCCGCACAAGTGCTTCGCAAGGCGCGATATGTCAGGATTCAGGGGCTGGTAGGCACGTATCAGAACGCACCACAGGTGATCGTGGACTCGCTTGAAGAGGCCGAAATCTCGGCCGAAGAAGCGCGTGAGATGTTGCCAAGCACACAGAGTGATGTCGATGAGCTCTTCGAGCGCATGGCGGCGATAATGGGTACGATCCAACACGCGCACCTGCGCGCCTTCGCCGGTGCCATACTCGATGACGACGAGCTTGCCCGCGCCTTCAGGAATGCGCCGGCGGCCACCCAGATGCATCATGCTTGCATCGGCGGGCTCATCGAGCATACGCTTTCGATGGCCGAAGCGGCGCTCAAGCTGTGCGAGCACTACACCGCCCTCAACCGCGACCTTCTGCTTGTGGGTGTCCTCATACATGACATAGGGAAGGTACGGGAGTTTTCATACGACGAGGCGATCGAGTACAGCGACGCCGGACGCCTTGTGGGGCACGTCGCCATTGGAATATCACTCGTAGAGCAAAAGGCCCGGTCGATCGAGGGCTTTCCCCCGAGGCTTCTCGATCTGCTCAAGCACTACATATTGAGCCACCACGGCGTGCCGGAGTTTGGCGCGATCCGCTCGCCGATGACCGCTGAGGCGCTTGCGCTGCATTACATTGACAACCTCGACGCCAAGCTGGCCGCCTTTGCCGGTGCGGTGGCCGATCCGGCCGCCGAGGGCAGCAACTGGACACCCTACCAGCGGATGTTTGAGAGTTACCTTTACAAGGGCGATCCTTTTGCCGCAGCCGGGAGTGACGGAAATGAGAGCGCCGATCAAGAGGCGGCGGACGAGGCAGACGAGGAGGCGAGCCTTTTTTGAGCGTTCTGCAGCAGGTATCGCGACCTTGTCTGGAACCACCCCTTGGTTGCACGGTGTCACTTGAAGAGGCGCAGGCTGTGAAGGGGCACCTGTTTGGGGATTGCTTGCTGAAGGGGGTTTTCACCGAGGATGACTGGAGCGGACAATGAGCATATTCAAGGCGTATGACATAAGGGGCATATACCCGGATGAGTTGGACGAGGAGTTGATGAGAAAGATCGGCAACGCCGTCGCGCAGTTTCTAGACGGCAAGAGGCTGCTTGTCTCCAGGGACATGCGGGAGTCGGGCATCAGCCTCTCAGAGGCCTTCATCGAGGGGGCCACAGACGCCGGCGTGGACTGCGTGGACGCGGGGTTGCTGTCGACGCCGGGCAACTACTTCGCCATTGCGCATTATGATTTTCCCGGCGGCGTGCAGATTACCGCCAGCCACAATCCCC
>SLPQ01000148.1 GCA_007131925.1 Candidatus Brocadiia bacterium
ACTTTAGCCAGGCTACCTGCGCGCCTGCGAAAAAACCTTCTCATGGCGCGCGTCTTTCTCGTAAGGCAGCCTTTCGTGATACTGCTTAACCTGGTGCGAGAAAGCTTCAAGGCGCGTTTCCAGCGTGGCATCCTCCTGTCCATCATACGCGATATTTATGACGGGTATATTGTCACAATCCTGCTGCACTCTGCCAAGCAGAGTGGCCGATATCGTGCCCGGCATGCACGTGAAGGGCATGGTGTTCACTACGCCGGCGGAGCCGTCGCGAAAGCTCTCAATCGCTTTGGCGACGGTCAGTATCGCCTCACCCTCAAAGGATTCGTGTATGTACGGCGCGGCCATCTCCAGCAACAGCTTCATCGGTGGCTCAATCGTATGCCGCAGCAGCCTCTTGAAGGGCCTGCCCAGACGGCTCTCGTCGAAGTGCTGTATGGCATCCTTGGTGCTTGTAACAAGCAGGTCAGAGAAGTTCTTCTCGGTAAAGGCGGACTTGCGTCTGCTGTAGTTGCTGTAGTATATCCATTCACCTATTGTAGCGAGCTCCACCTCCAGGCCCAGCGCTTCAAGCCGTCTGATGAGGTTCTTGTTGGCCGCCGTGTTGTGTCTCACAAATATCTCTCCGACGACCGATACGCGCGGCTTCTGCCGAGAACGGTCGACGCTGACCCTCATGAAATCTGCGGCACCGGCTTTGGCCGCCGCCATCACGTCCTCGCCACGCTCTATCGCCTCAGTAATACGATCGAGGCCGCGCTCAAACGCCTTGTCGGCATCACCCTCTCTTATCTCATAAGGTCGCACACTATGAAGCGCACGCTGCAGGAGATCCGTAGCAACGATGCCATGCCACCCTGCCCTGCTGGGGTCACCCGAGAGATCCTGCGAGATGGATTTGAACTCCTGGTAGAAGTTCCTGCCCTGGTTCGGACAGATAATCGGTATGCCATCCATGCCGATGTCTTTCAGCACCAGCCGGTGAAGCTTGTGATACTGGCCGAAACGACACGGCCCAGTCCCTGAAGGCATGAAAAATGCGCTCTTTTCCGGATCGAAGCCCGGTTCATTTATCTTCATAAGCATGTCGCCTGTGGTGATGATGGCAGGCAGGCATTCCTTGCCGAGGGTATAGCGGCGCCCCAGCGTAATCGACTCCTCGCTGGAGGGCGGCAGCGCTTCGGCGGGAATCCCAGCGGAGCGAAAGGCCGCCGCCAGAGTGTGTGTATGCTCGCACATGTGAGGAATGTACACGGTGCGGCTGCGCTTGAGTGGCACGGGGGGAAAGAGCCTCTTTTTCCGGTGCTCACGGGCCTTCTGGTTGGCAAGGCTGTCCAGGAAGGCCTCCAGGCGCGTCACAACGCCTGCGTCTGCCGAATGCTCGTCAATTTCCAGAAGCAGCGCAGGCTTTTTCTCAAGAATCCGCTGGAAGAAGCCGGTCAGAAACGAGTCGGGCCCGCAGCCGAAATTTGTAATATAGATCGCGTCGAGCGTGTCATCAGCGGCGATCTCATCGGCGGCGGCAAGAATACGCTGGCCGTATTTCCAGTACATGTTGTCCCAGTCCTCCCCGAGAGACGCTCCCTGCGGGATGACTCCCTCCATGGGTACGGGTAGCACGCCATGGTCGAGCAGCTTCTTGGGAAGGTGCAGGTTGAGCCCGCTGTCGCAGGTGTTGTAAGGGCGTCCTACAAGCACTATCCTCCGCACATCCGAGGGCACTTTTCTCAAGGCACGGCTTATCCTGCGGCGCAGCGTCCCGCGAAACCTCTTCTGCGCAGCAAAAGCAGCATCCAGAGCCTTCACGATCTCACGCCTGGTCGCACCGAATCCGCGCCCGAACGACAGCATCTGTTTGAGAAGGTTGCCCTTGCCCCTGTGAAACTGAACCACCGGCGACACAAACTCAAAACCGGCGTCCTCAGCAAAGACAGCCTGGACCACATAGGGTATCGTGGTCACGTAGGGGCAGAGGCGGTTGTCAAGCTGATCGAACGAATCCTTCGGAAGCGAGGTAATGCTAGGCAGGAAGATGCGCCTGATACCCTGCTCTGCCAGAGCCATGACGTGACCGATGGCGATTTTTGCCGGGAAACAGAACTCCGCGCCCGCCCGCTCGAGCGCCATGCGTGTGATCTCGCGGTTGGTAGGCGGGCTTGTCACCACCTCAAAGCCGAGACGGGTAAAGAAGGCCTTCCAGAAGGGCAGCATATCATGATTGAAGAGTGCCATTGGAAAGCCGATGCGACCGCGGGATCTTCTCTTGGTGCGCCCGCAATAATCCCCCTCCAGCAGCTCTCGTCTCATCTCAAAAAGGTCGGGCAGGACCGGTCCCTTGGTCTTCTTCTCTTTTAGGTTGTACTTGTCGCAGCGGCTGCCGTAGAAGAGTGGTCGCTCGCCTTCCATTGTGACCTTGCGGATCTCGCAGGTATTTGAGCAACCATGACATTCGAAGGTTTCTACACCGTATTCGCGCTCGGCCAGCTGAAAGCCGCGAAATGTGCTCTCGGTAAGGCCGGCGGCCTCCATGTGTTCCTGGGCCAGCAGCGCAGCGCCTATGGCCCCGGTCACGTCATGGTGTCGCGGAACACTCACTGGCCTCCCAGTGACCTTTTCAAAGGCGGCGACTACCGAGCGATTCGCGGCAGTACCTCCCTGGAAGAATATCTTATTGCCGACGCGCCTGTGCCCGACGACGCGATTGAGATAGTTTTGCACGATCGAATAGGCCAGCCCGGAAACAAGCTCATCCACGCCGGCGCCGCGCTGCTGATGGCCGACCAGGTCGCTCTGCATGAAGACCGTACAGCGCTCACCTAAGCGCACCGGGCTCTGGCAGGAAAGGGCAAGCTCCTCAAACTCCCCCTTGATATTTATGCCCAGTCGCTCGGCCTGCTCCTCGAGAAATGAGCCCGTACCGGCAGCACAGACGTAGTTCATGGCAAAATCGACGACGACCCCATCCTCCAGCGATATGAACTTCGAGTCCTGGCCGCCCACCTCGAAAATGGTGTCGACCTCGCTGTCGAGCGCCACTGCGCCGCGAGCCTGGGCGGTGATCTCGTTGCGCACAACATCGGCACCGACCAGGTCACCTGTGAGATAGCGGCCGGAGCCGGTAGTACCTGCCCCACAAACTTCAAGGCGGTCACCCACTTTTTCCCATATCGCGCTGAGCCCCTTGCGAACCGCCTCAATAGGTCGCCCCGCGGTAGGCAGGTAACTCTTGGCAAGGCAGACGCCGCTCTCGTCAAGAGCGACTACATTGGTAGAAACTGAGCCAACGTCTATACCGAGAAACGATCGAATTTTCTGGCCTGCGCCCTCTGGAATGCCCTCAGGCTCGCCTATGTAATGCCTTTGGGAGGCGCCCGGATGAAACTCCAGCGCATCGAGCGTGCGGCCGTCTGATCGCCGCTGGTTTATGTAGTCGACAAGCCGGTCGATTCCTTCGAACTGCTCCCCCTGCCCTGTGTCAGCGGCGACCAGGACCGCACCAATGGCACCCATCGAGGCATAGCGCTCGGGGATGATAAAGGCCTCGTCCGGCACGCCCAGCACGTCCTTAAAAGCCCTGACTACACACTTGTTGGCGGCGACGCCCCCCTGAAAGAGTATCGGCGTGGGAAAGTGATCATTCTTGGCGAGGCTTGACCGGAAATTTCGCGCCATGGCATATGCCAGGCCCGCTATGATGTCGTAATCCGGCGTGGCTATCTGCTGCAGGTGTATCATGTCGCTCTTTGCAAAAACGCTGCAGCGCCCCGCCACTCTCGGCGGCATCTCCGACCTGAGCCCTTCCTCGGCAAACTGCTCGATGCTGTAGCCGAGCCTGCCTGCCTGCTCGTCGAGAAACGACCCCGTGCCCGCCGCGCAGTTCGTATTCATGGAAAAATCGAGTATCCCCCCCTGCTCGTCGACCAGCACCAGCTTGGAGTCCTCGCCTCCGATGTCGATAACCGCGCGCGCCTGCGGATACAGGCCGCCGGCTGCTCGAGCTGTGGCCGCCACTTCATTTACAAAGGCGGCGCCGGTATACCGGCCGACCGTCTTCCCACCGGATCCGGTCACTGCCACACGGCTGATGCGTCCCTTGTGATAAGTTTCAAAGATCCGTGCCAGAATGGCAGCGGTCTTCTCAACGGGACGCCCGGCATGGCGGATATATTCGTCAAAAACAACCTCACCGTTCTTAATAACCACGGCATTGACGCTTACAGATCCAAT
Source organism: Candidatus Brocadiia bacterium (assembly GCA_007131925.1). Classification (GTDB taxonomy): domain Bacteria; phylum Planctomycetota; class DG-23; order SLPQ01; family SLPQ01; genus SLPQ01. The sequence continues at coordinate 4,225 of SLPQ01000148.1, forward strand.
GTCCAAACCAATAGAAACGTTATGTTCCGGATTCATGGACTCTCCCTTCACGCGGTCGTGCAAGGCATAATCAGGCTGTAATTTTATTAGTCTTTGCGGTACTGTCAACAAATGAGAACCACCTGCGAAGCCGGGTGGTTCCAAAGGCGGCTTAGAAGAAACACAACACTTCGGCAAGATTTCTGTTTGAGACGCACTGGTATGTTGGTATAAACAATCGCAGTCCTGCAGGCGTCAGGAGACGTCCCAGGCAGGCGACTTCGGGTGGCTTAGCCATAGTTTATATCAGACTCAGGTTTCTTTTCCGCGGAGGCAGACATGACAAGGATATTGCATTTGGAGGAGCTGGAAGAGAGGATCGCCCCCACGATCATCGCTGCAGGGGGCAGCTTTACATTTACCGATCCGGACGGCGACGAGATAAGGATATCTTATTTTGGGCCTGAGGGGTCTTTTGCTCAAGCCCTGAACACCGCCGACGGTGACCTTGAGTCGGGAGACTCCATAGGCTGGATCAGCGTGCACGGGAATGACTACACATCTATCCTGCTTGTGGAAAACCTTGGCGGCGGCGACGGCATGACCGACATTGCCAACGGCATATACACCCAGACCGCTGGCAATTTCGGGATTATCGCGCTCGGTGTCGATACAGCGGGAAACTCAGCAGGAGAAGTCGTCCTGGGCGATTCGGCGATGATTGCCATCGACAACGGCGACCTCCAGATGCTGCTGGTCAACGGCGACCTGAACTTCGACATGGCCGGCCAGGCGCATACGATTGTGGTCGAGGGGGATATCGGCCTGGTCGAGGTGCGCGGTGACATGTATCTCGATCCTGCGCACGGTGCGCGTATACTGGCCTCCGGCGGTGACATATCGTTTATAGACGTAGCCGGCAACATCTACGAAACGAGCGGCGGGCCCGAGCTTGCCCCCATAGACGTAGGCACCGGCATTACCTTTGCCGATGACGTAGGCAACGGCGACCCCGCAGTGGCTGCCATGACGGTAAGGGTGACAGCGGGTACGGGTGAGCTCACACTCATTCCGATCATAAACGGTGGGTATGTGCTTTCGCGGCTCGAGCTCTCACCGGGCGCAAGCGCCGCTATCGCCGCCTCCGGCGGTGGAGACGTGACGTCTGTCCTCTCATCCGGCGCCATCGGCACGGTGACCGTTTCCGGCACGGCGGATACGGATGTGCTGCTTGTCGCGGGCGATGGTATCGGCTCGGTCATCAACCGCACCATAGGAGGCGATATTGTCGCCATTCACAGCACTGGCGACATAGGCACCATCCAGACACAGCGGCTGGCGACTCTTGGAGCCGCATTCACAGGCCCCGGGAACTCCGTCCCGAGCGTCGTTCTTTCATCTCTTACACTCTCCAGCGGCATACACGCTGCCGGCAACATCAGTAATATACGTGTCGGCGGGGTTGTCAATACCGAGATTAGCGCGGAAAATCTCGGCATACTGACGGCCAACCCCGGCGGCATCGGCGGCGTCCAGCTTTTCGTCGACGGCGCCATCAACCGCATACAGGCGGCATCTCTCGAGCACTCTGCCTTATACTCTGGTGAAGGTATCGGCCTTGTCAGAGTGGGAGCTTCGGGCATCACATCCAGCGAGATAGGCTCGATGGGCACTATCGGCAGTATACAGACCACCGGCGCCATCAGTGGCAGTCTTATCACAACCAAGTTTGTCGATATCGGTGGAGGTGTCTTTGGCGCCGGCATCACCCGGCTGCAGGCAGGTTCCATCTTTGGCTCGCAGATACAATCGTTTGAAGGTTTTACCAACGTAACTGTTCGCGGCATTGTCTCGGAGTCCAGCATCGAGACTCGCTTTGCGGATACGGATCTTGGCGTTAATGTCGGAGGCACAATAGGCGCTTTCAATGCCGTCGGCATGTACAACTCCACGGTTGTGGCCCAGGGAGACATCTCCAACGTTGTCGTGGGAACAGGCGGAATGGTTAAGGAATCCCTGGTGAGTACATCCGGCAGCATATTGCGAGCTGCGGTAAGGGGCGACCAGGCCGATCACTCTATCATACACGCCGGCCAGGACATCGGCAACGTCATGATAACCGGCGATCTGGCATACAATGCTCAGATCTCGGCTGACGGCAATATCAACGCCATAAACATTGGCGGCGCGTTGGTGGGCTCGGATATCTTTGCAGGTGGTGACGTGGGCAGGCTTTCGATCCGCAGTGGTGTTACCGGCAGGCACGTGATCATCGGTATCGGCGGAGACCTGGGGTTCTTTAACGTCTCAGGCGGCTTTTATGGTGTCGACCCGGCCATTATGGACATTGGTGGCAATCTGGGCGTTTTCAACGTGAGGGGAGGGCTGGCCCGCCTCAGCTTAGGGGTGGGAGGTGATGTAAGGAGCCTGCAGGCTGCCGCGGGCGGCATCGTACAGTCCACCATTATAACCATTGGCGGCGACCTTGCGAGAGCTCGCATCAGGGGAACCGGTTCAAGCCTTACAGTCGAAGGCGAGGTTGGAAACCTGCAGCTGCTGGGAGATGTGTCCGGCTTTACAGCCAGCGTCGCAGGCGGAACCGGCATGGTAAACGTCCTAGGCACCATGACCAGCACCAGCCAGCTGCTCCTTGCAGGCCCGGTCGGCACTGTCAATGTCACCGGCGACGTGAACAATTCTTCGATCCACGTGGGCACCGACGATGCCGGCGCCTCCGCGGGCCGCATCAATATCGGCGGCACCCTCAGCAGCTCAGATATACAGGTCTGGGGAGATCTTGATCTTGTCGGCGTGCGCGGCGGTATGGTCCTCTCTGGCCTTCACGTCGAGGGCGACATGTCACAGGCGATGATAAATCGTGGAATGTACGGCAGCCTCGTGAATGTCGAGGGCGCCACGGACCGCTTCACCGTAAACACCGCCATCCAGAGCTCGGCTACCGTCTTCAAGGCCGGCGTTGACAACTACACCGTGCGAGGATCCATATATAATGCAAACATCAGCACCACCGATTTCGACACTGATGGAAATCCAATCGGCGGTGCCATCGGTCGAATGACTGCAACTGACATGACAAACTCCAATGTATATGCCCACGATGGGATAGACTTTCTTAACGTCCGCGGCACGATCTTTGGAAGCCTGATTCAGGCGGCGGGGCGCGATGATTTCGGCGACGGAGACTTAGTCGATGGAGGCGGTATCGGTACCTTATCAGCAAGGGGCCTCAACAACAGTTCTGTTGTCGCATTCGCAAGCATCGACCAGATACGCCTCATGGACGAGGGGATATCAGCGAACTCATCGGTGGCTACTGTCACCGGCAATCTCGGCTCGATCTCGACCAGGGGCATCATTTACGGCACCATAGACATTGCAGGCGACCTGACCGGCTCCATTTCATCCGGCGGAACCACTGCTGTGGACCTCGGCACTGACGTCGATCGCTACTTCACCGACGCCAACGGCACAATCACCGGCGGCACCCTGACTGTCGGAGGCCAGGTGGGCGGACCGGTTGCCTGAGAGATCGGCATGACAGCGAAGGTGGCGGGCGGTTCACCTGGACCGCCCGCCGCGGTTTTGGAGTGCACATCGGCAGGTCCGACCGGCCCTCAGGCTTCCTCGGGTGCATGAGGGCCGTCAGCTCTTGAACAATCGTCGCGTCATGGCCATAATACAGCGGGGAAATATCCCGCTCGTGCTCAGAGCGCTTGCACGCGATCCCAGGAAAGGAGGCGCACGTGGCACTTGACTTACGGTCTTTCATCCGCAGCATCCCCGGCTTTCCGAAGGAAGGCATCGTCTTTCGCGACATTACTCCGCTCTTGGCTGACGGCAGGGCATTGAAGGAGGCATCAGCGCTGATTGCCGAGCACTTTCGAGACAAAAAGCCCGAGCTTGTGATCGGCGCTGAGGCGCGCGGCTTTATTTTCGGCACCGCCGTCGCGCTCGAGCTGGGGGTGGGCTTTATCCCCGTGAGAAAGCCCGGAAAGCTGCCCGCAAGGATCGTGCAGTGCGATTATGACCTCGAATACGGCACCGATACACTCACGATGCACTGGGATGCGGTCAAGCCAGGCCAGAAAGTGCTCCTTGTAGATGACCTGCTCGCTACCGGCGGAACGATGGAGGCATGCGCACGGATGGTTGAGCAGCTCGGAGGCGAGATCGTAGGCTGCGCTTTTGTCGTGGAGCTGTCGGTCCTTAAGGGCCGCGACCGGCTTAAAGGTTACGAGGTCTTTTCACTTATCGATTATGAAAGCGAGCAGGAGTAAGGGAGCGCATATTCCATTATGCCTCCGCGCGTGTATAATGTCTGCCTCGAGCATCGCTTTGAGGGTGCGCCCGTAGCTCAGTAGGACAGAGCGGCGGTTTCCTAAACCGCAGGCCGCAGGTTCGAATCCTGCCGGGCGTACCATTTTTTCCTGCCCGCGCGGCACGCCTGCCCAGCCGTTTGATGCCTGAGATTCGCAATCTCCCACCGTCACAATATTGTCAAAGAAAATGAATGACGCCGGCATCGGCGCAGCCCTCAGGACCGACTGAACCGAGACACCGCAGAGTGCACGCCTCGCGGAGTTGCATGCTCTTAGGAGCTTGTAGCCTGCCGTCGCCTAAGGCGCTGACCAGACCGGCTGGCCATCTTCGTCCAGCATCCACAGCCCCGGCCCGATCTCCGTTGCAGCCAGACCGGCGCGCGGCCTGCCCTTTTCGTCGAATATCGAAAGCGCCGGCCCGTCCTCCCCAACGTCAAGGCAGGCGCGCAGTTCGCCCTTTTCATCGCGCATTGAAAGCAGTGTCTGTTCCTCGATCCTGGCTAGAAAAACGCGATCCTGCAACTCCTGGTCGATCATCCTGAGCACCGACCTGTCCGCCTCTGCGCCCAGGTAAACGCGATATTTTCGCTTTTCGTCAATTATCAGAAGTCCAGCGCCGTCCTTCGTCTCGGCCAGAACGGCGCGCACCTCGCCCCTTCCGTCAGCCATCCCAAGGAACGGCCGGTCCTCCCACACGCTCAGAGAGGCACGCGGCAAGCCCTTTTCGTCAAGAACCAAAAGCCTCGGCCCTTCCTCCTCAACGGCAAGGCTGGCGCGGACCTTGCCTTTTTCATCGATCATCACAAGCCCCGGCTCGTCCTCCGTCAAGCCCAGGGAGGCGCGCTGCTCGCCCTTTTCGTCAAACATCCCGAGCAGCGGGCCGCTCTCGAAGGCAGCCAGCCCGGCGCGCATGATGCCATCCTCGTCGAAGAACGCCAGCTCAGGCCCGCGCCCGGTCATGCGCAAAGCGGCCCGGACATTGCCCTCTTCGTCTTCCACTTCGAGCTTAGCAACTCGCAGCGTCTCCATCGAGGGACTGGCCGCAGAGGCCTCTTCGTCCTCTTGCCGCTCGCCTGCATACGCAGGGGATTTATCGGCGCCGATTGCTCCCGCCAGCACAACCGCAGCCACTGTCACCACGACAACCGCTCCGGCCATCCAGTGCAGCCGCCGCGTCAAGAGCGAGGTCTCCCTCTCCAACGCCTCGAATCTCTCTTCGGTCGTCATTGCCTGTCTCCTTTCCCGTGCCTGTCTGCCGGCGTGCAGGCGGCCCTCATTTCTTGCCCCCCGTCCTTTCCCGCGGGGGCCCGACTGCTTCCGTGCGGCATTCTATCAATCCCTCGGACAAATCCGTCGCCATTTCTTGCTGAAGGGCGCCTCTTGCCGAAAAATGTGCCGGCTGCAATTCGTCGTATCGCCTGTCTGCCGTCAGGCAGGCCTTGTCTGCCGCTCACCTTCACACCCGCCTCTGTCATCATGGCGCGCAGACACACCGGGACCATCTTTTTCCGCCGATCCCCGGTCTTCGCGCCCCCTGTTGCCTGAGCCTGCATCACTTCTGGGGTATGGAGCAGACTGGCCTGACCTGCCCATCATAGAGCCACAACCTCGGACCCGCCTCGTCTATCGCCAGCGTGGCGCGTGGGTTGTGCTCCTCATCGAAGAGCAGCAGTCGCGGGCCGCTGCCTGTGGCAACCAGCGCGGCTCGCTCGTTTCCATCAACGTCTACGAGTATAAAGCTCGCTGCGCGCAATTTTCGCTTGTGGTCAGGCTTGTCAACCTCGAGCGTCCTGCAGACCCCTGCCAGAACAGCCTTCATTTCGGCCAGCTCCCCTTCCAGCCTTTCGATCCTCTCTGCCTGTGCCGCAAGCGCGGCCGACATCTCCTGGCTCGTCATGGCGATCCCCTTATGTACTTCACCTTATGTATCTGTCTTGCTTTTTTTGTGTACCTTGTCAGAAGGCGCATCGTTAATGGACCCGTTCTGCCCGCTGGATCTGCCTGCCGCCAGCGGAGGTACCGCAGTGAGGGATTATACATCGCTTCGCGATAGAAAGTAAACAACGCCTCCGGCCGGAAAACCGGCTTGAGCGCCGCCAAAATCAGGGCTGTGGCGCCTTCAGCGGCGCGTATCTCTGTGTCTTGCCCTTGTTGTGAGCTGTGCCCTGTAAGCACGGCCATATGGAGTACAGTAAACCGCCTTGTCGGCTGCCGCCGACGCCATGCCGCAAGCCCGGCGTGAGGCTGGCTGAGTGAATAGCGATTGCCCCAAGCGGCGATGTTTTATACAATGCGGGTTCGGCAATCCGCACGACACCGTATTGCAGGATGGAGAAGATGAAAACATTGGCCGTAGTCGGGCTCCAGTGGGGCGACGAGGGCAAGGGTAAGATAGTTGACCTTCTCGCTTTGGAGCATGATGTCATAGTGAGATGCCAGGGAGGCTCAAACGCCGGCCACACGGTCGTGGTTGACGGGGAAAAGTACGCACTGCACCTGGTTCCCTCGGGCATCCTGACGCCCGGAAAGATAAACGTCATCGCCAACGGCGTGGTAATCGACCTTGCCGGGCTGGTCGGCGAGATAGAGGGGCTGCGCGCGCGCGGCGTAGAAGTCTCCGGCAACCTGATGATAAGCGACAGGGCACACGTGGTGATGGATTACCACCGAGCACTGGACCGCGCACAGGAGGCAAAGCGCAGCGGCACTGCCAGGATCGGCACCACCGGGCGCGGCATCGGTCCGGCTTACGCGGACAAGTATCGTCGCAGTGGATTTCGCATGGGCGACGTGCTCGACAGTGAGTTTCTCAGGCGCGTCATAGTCGATCGCATTGAGGAAAACAACTTTTTGCTGAGTGAGTACTACGGGGCCGAAGAGGTTTCCCTGGAAGAGACGCTGGCTTCGATCGAACACGCGGCTGAGTTCCTGCGGCCGTTTGTCACCGACACGGCCCTGCACCTGCGTCGCTTTGTAAGTGAGGGCAAGCGCCTGCTCTTCGAGGGGGCGCAGGGGGCGCTTCTGGACATTGATTTCGGCACTTATCCCTACGTTACTTCTTCAAACACCACGACGGCCGGCATCCCTGCGGGCACCGGCCTGCCGCCCTCGACTGTAGGAGAAGTGCTGGGCGTTTTGAAGGCATATACCACGCGTGTCGGGGCCGGGCCCTTTCCCAGCGAGCTTGAGGATGAGGCGGGTGCCAGTCTGCGCGACCGGGGCGGCGAGTTTGGCACTACGACGGGCCGAGCGCGCCGGTGCGGATGGTTTGATGCCGTTATAGCTCGTCAGAGCGTCGCCCTCAACGGCGCTACCGGCATCGCCCTTACCAAGCTGGACGTGCTGGACGGATTTGAAAGCATAATGCTAACTACAGCTTACGAGCTTGATGGCAACAGTATAGATAGTCTGCCGGCGGCGGCTTCAGCATTGGAGCGCTGCAGACCGGTTTACGAAAAGATGCCGGGCTGGAACATCGACACCAGCCAGGCGCGAAGCTGGGACGACCTGCCGGAGAGAGCCAGGCGATACGTGGAGCGAATCGAGGAGCTGGCGGGCTGCCCTGTCACTATGGTGTCGGTGGGGCGCGAACGTTCGGCGGTCATCATGCGGGACATGCAGGGTTGAGCCCGCGTCACGGCAGCGAGGCTCCGAGGGAGAGATGACCAGCGAAGACAGGTTTCCCAGTCATATCGCTATAATAATGGACGGAAACGGCCGTTGGGCTCAGGGCAGAGGCCTGCCTCGCATCGAGGGGCACCGCAAGGGCATCGAGTCCGTGCGGGAGGTTGTGACGGCGTCACGTGAGAGCGAGCGCGTCAGCCACCTTACGCTTTATGCGTTCAGCACGGAAAACTGGAGCCGGCCAAAGTTTGAAATAAACGTCTTGATGCGACTTCTGAAACGTTTCTGCGCAGACGAGCTGCCGATGATGCAGAAAAACTCGATCCGCTTTACAACCATAGGAACTGTCGAGAGGCTGCCTGCGGGTGTGCGCAAGGCCATCGACAAGACAGTTCAGGAAACGGCCCGCAACAGCCGGATGACG
>SLPQ01000147.1 GCA_007131925.1 Candidatus Brocadiia bacterium
AACGCCGCCAGGTTCGACAGCCCGTAATGCGGTATTATATGCCTGCCGCAATGGGCTTGATCGATAGCGTCATTATAAAGGCCCGCCACGTTTATTTCAGCTGAGGAGTGTTTGTTGGCAAAATCGACCGATTTCTGGGGTATTGTAAGTTCTTATTCACGCTTTCTCATAACATCGCACGTCAGGCCTGATGTCGACGCAGTGGGCAGCGAAATAGCCCTGGCGCTTTTTCTCGAAAAGATGTCCAAAGAGACACGCATAGTAAATGAGGGGCCACTGCCGGCTTCTTTCGGTTTTCTACCCCGCCACGACAGGGTGAATGCATACCCTGAAGGCATGGATTTTGACTACCAGGCGTTGATACTGCTTGATGCGCCCGAGATAGGGCGCGCCGGCGCGCTTCAAGAGGCCGCTGACAAGGCGCCAGTGCTGATCGTCGACCATCATCCTTATGCCAATCGTATAGCAGATTTTGCGTGGATCGATCCGCGCGCGTCCTCGACAGGCGAACTGCTCTATCGCTTCATGGGGGAGCATCGCGAGCTTGTAGATCCGGACATCGCCTCGTGTCTCTATGCGGCGATAATGGCTGATACCGGGCGCTTCACCTATGCAAACACTTCCGCGGACACGCTTGCTGCCGCTGCTGAGCTTGCGTCGCTGGGTGCATCACCACACGATCTGGCGACAAGCTATTATGAAAATGTCAGCGAAGGCTTTCTCTCTATTCTGGCAGTGGCAGCATCGGGCATCCGAAGGGCCGCAGGGGGCGCGCTGGCGTACACGACGCTTTCGTGGCAGGATTTTGAGCGTGCGCATGTCGGACAGGAAGTCGCGACGGAGCTGGCAGAGCTGCCTCGCTCACTGGCCGGAGTGACAATCGGCGCCCTCTTAAGAGAGATAGCCGGCGGCACCCGCGTCAGCCTGCGCTCAAAGGGGGATGCGGACGTAAAGGAAATAGCAGAGCATTTCGGCGGCGGCGGCCACCACAAGGCTTCGGGGTTTTTTCTGGAGTTGCCGCTTGCCGAGGCCGAAATAGTGATGGTAAGATACCTTGAAGAATATCTGGCCAACCAACGCGGCTGAGAGCATGGAGGCCCTTGCAGCGTGGCGTCGGAACGGATTCCGATCACCGTGTACAGCATCTGCGCCTATTTCGGCGACTCGTCGAGGCCGCCCATAGTCGATTTTTCATTTACCCTGGGCGGCAGGGAGTACTTCGCGACAGCCACCTCCAGCCGGCACGCCAGAGCCACCTCATTTGATCATGAGATCTTTGACGGCGAGATACAGGTCGACACCGACGGACGGTACCGCGTCTTCATGGGAACCGAAGAGATCGGAGTGCTCGAAGTAGTCGAGGCTGCCAGGCTCATCGTGGGCCGATTTCACGAGCGCCACGCGCAGATGAATGACTTCGAAATAATCGACCCGCCCAGCGCCCGTGAGGTAAAGTCCGCCTACGCGCACTGGTCCCGCCTTGCAAGGTCCTGATCCCCTCAGGAGCTGACACCCTCAGAGACGCTCATCGATCTTGGCAACAAGATACTCGCTTCTTCTCCTGTCACCAAGCGTACCCACCCTGAGCCGGATCCTTGTGACATCGTCGCCGACGGCCTCGAGATCCACCGTAACCCTCTTGCCGTCAGGCGCGGTGCCGGTAACTCTGCCGGCCGCGGCGCCGACCTGGCGGCCTGTCACCACAACATCAGCATCCTCAAGCGATGCGACAACGGCATCATGAACGCGCTCGACACTATACGGGTAGCTTTTCTCGGCAGCGCCCCTCACGTAAAGGGCAGTAGTGCCGCCGGCGGCGGCTCCCACCGCGAGCATACAGCCAGAGAGCGTTCCAACAAGCGGCAAGAGAAAGAGAATGCGCATCACCTTCATAACAACCCTCCTAATCCTCGTAACCGTCCGGGTGGCTCTCGAGCCACCGCCACGCGGTCTCTATTATTATATCAAGACCGTCAAATCGCGGCCACCATCCCAGGACCTCCTGGGCTTTTTGTGATGATGCCACCAGCTCAGGCGCGTCTCCCGGCCGTGGCGGCGCCTCGACAACCTTTATGTCTATGCCCGTCACCTCGCGCGCGGCGTTTATAACCTGCTGAACGCTGAAGCCCCGGCCATTGCCGAGGTTCAGGACATGACCACAGCCCTCTTCACTCATTGCGTCGAGGGCCAGTATGTGAGCGCTTGCAAGATCAACAACGTGCACGTAATCCCGCACGCAGGTGCCATCGGGGGTAGGATACGCAGAGCCATATATGGCCACCGGAGCACCCTCGCGCGCCGCAGTGAGTACGCGTGGTATGAGGTGGCTCTCCGGCCGGTGGTCCTCACCCATCGTGCCGTCCGGATGGGCGCCGGCGGCGTTAAAGTACCTCAAGGCGGCGTATGAGAGGCCGTGCGCGCGGCGGCAGTATTCGAGGGCGATTTCGAGGTTACGCTTAGAATGCCCGTAAGGGTTTATCGCCGCTGCGGGGGCCTCCTCGGTGACAGGAACTTCGCGCGGCATGCCGTAGACCGCCGCGGTCGAAGAAAGGACAAACCGCCCAACACCCGCCTCGATACAGGCATCGACAAGGTTCAGCCCACCGCAGAAATTGTTCTGAAAATACCTGACCGGCTGCTCTACCGACTCACCTACCTCAATGTAGGCCGCGAAGTGAACCACCGCGTCAAAGTCATATCGGCGGAAAACGCCCTCGACAAACTCCCTCTCCCGGATGTCCCCCTCAATGACCTCAAAACCTTTAACTGCAGCCCGGTGTCCCTTCTCGAAGCTGTCCAGCACCACCACGTCCCAGCCCGCCTCCACCAACAGCCGCGAGGTGATGCTGCCTATGTAGCCCGCACCGCCGGTGACGAGCGCTCTCATCCCGACAGCTCCGCAACCTTCTCCCGGAAATAAGAAAGCGTCCTGGCAAGGCCCTCCTCGCGAGAAATCCTCGGCTCCCACCCCAAAAGCTGGCCGGCCCGGGTGATGTCAGGCTTGCGCACCTTCGGGTCGCCCTCGGTAGGAAAATCCTGATAGACGACCTGGCTTCCGCTGCCGGTCATGGCGATTATCTCCTCGGCGAACTCACCGATAGATATCTCCACGGGATTGCCTATGTTGACCGGGTCATGCGTCTCGCTGACGGCAAGGCGGTATATGCCCTCGATTGTGTCGTCTACGTAGCAGAAAGAGCGAGTCTGGGAACCGTCGCCAAAAACCTTCAGCGGCTCACCCCTCAGCGCCGAGCACATGAACTCCGGCAGCGCACGCCCGTCATTGAGCCGCATGCGCGGACCGTAGGTATTGAAGATGCGGGCTATCTTGGTGTCGAGGTTGTGGGTGCGGTGATAGGCCATGGTCAGGGCCTCGGCGAAGCGCTTGGCCTCGTCATAGACCCCTCTTAAGCCTATCGGGTTGACATTGCCCCAGTAGTCTTCGCTCTGCGGGTGTATCAGCGGATCGCCATAGACCTCCGAGGTGCTCGCCAGAAGAAATGTTGCGTCCTTGGCCAGTGCAAGGCCCAGCGCCTTGTGCGTTCCCAGCGAGCCGACCTTGAGCGTCTGAATGGGGTACTCCAGGTAGTCGCGGGGGCTCGCAGGCGAGGCAAAATGCAGGACAAGATCTATCTGCCCGGGTATGTGCAGATAGTCGGTGACGTCCTGCTTGATAAAGCGGAAGTGCTCGTTGCCGAAAAGATGCGCAATGTTGTCCGGGCTTCCGGTTATCAGGTTGTCTATACAGACCACCTTGTCACCCTTCCCCAGAAGATAATCGCAGAAATGTGAGCCTATAAAGCCTGCCCCTCCTGTGACTACCGTTATCATCAGCGCCTCCCCCTGCCCCGGACCGGGGCGTTGCAAAACAAGGCATCTCAACAGCTTCAGGTCAAGAGAAGATACGCCGCGAGGCCCTTTTGCGCAAGAATAATCTGCATCGCCGGAAGTCAGAATAACAAGCAGGGCAGACGCTTGACAGGAAGCGGCGCTTGCCGTAGTATTTTGTACAAATTGGCTGATAGCAGGGCTACCCATGGAGAGCGCAGCGCTTACATCAAGTGTACTTGTCTTGAACAAGTACTACATGGCGGTTCATATCACAGACGTCAAGCGGGCATTTTGCCTGCTCTTTAAGGATCTGGCCGAGGTCGTAACCTGCGAGGACGAAACGTACGCCGCCTACGACTTCGATTCATGGGTAGAGGTGTCGCAGTTCAGGAAGCGCTTCGAAGAGCAAAGCCACCACGAAGACTACGTGAGAACCGTTTCTTACGACATCCGCGTGCCCCGAATAATAAGGCTTCTCTTTTATGACCGCCTGCCAACGCGCGCCGTCAAGCTCAACAGGCGCAATATATTCGCCCGTGACGAAAACCGCTGCCAGTACTGCGGCACGCGCTTTCCCTCCCAGGAGCTCACCATAGACCACATCAAGCCACGCTCGCGGGGCGGCGGATCGACGTGGAGCAATCTCGTCTGCGCGTGCGTGGACTGCAACGTAAAAAAGGGTGGCCGCCTGCCGCGTGAAGCGCGCATGAGCCTCGTCAGACCTCCTGTGCGTCCGCGGCGCAGCCCAGTGCTGCATCTCAAGCTGCGCCAGGAAAAATACCATTCGTGGAAGACCTTCCTCGACAACGCCTACTGGGAGGTCGAGCTCAAGTAATCCACAAAAACGCTTGCCTGGTCCCTTGCAGGCGTGTATAAGTATGTACCGGCGAACACTGCCGGGCATTAGAAAAACTGCGCGCAGCGCAGGGGTGTAGCTCAACTGGCAGAGCATCGGTCTCCAAAACCGAGGGCTGCGGGTTCAAGTCCTGCCACCCCTGCCATGAATACTGGGCCGCTCCGGGAGACCGCAGCGGCCCTCTCTATCTGCAGGTCCCTCTCGCAGCGCTTCGCATGCGCAGAAGGGCGCCAAGTCTCATGAGCAAAAGGGAGTATCACATAAAGGCGAGTGTTTTCCCGGGCGGCATGAGCCGGGAGCCCGCCGAGGAGTTCTTCCCGCTCATGAGAGAAGCACCCGCGCGCTTCGGGCGGCTGGTTACAGGCTTTTCGACCACTTAAGCCAGAGTTACGCGCTCAGTTGACAGAAAAGCATCTCTTCACTACTGTTGAGCACTGTTTAGCGCGCTCTTTCCAATCATGAGGCTGTGATGACCGGAATCCATTTCCTGCTGACCTATATGTGTAACAGGGCCTGCGATCACTGCTTTGTCTATTCCACGCCTCAGGCCGAAGGGACGTTCACGATCGATCGGATTCGCGCCGTGCTGGAGGAGATCTGCAGGATCGGTACAATAGAGACTGTCTACTTTGAGGGTGGCGAGCCATTCCTTTTTTACCGGACGATGATCGAGGGCGTGCGAATGGCCAGCCGGCGAGGCTTTCGGACGGGCATAGTAACCAACGCCTATTGGGCAACATCTCCGGAGGACGCTGCAAACTGTCTTGAGCCGCTGGCCGAGGCCGGCCTGGGCACGATCTCAGTAAGCGACGATGCCCTACACTACGGCGAGCATGAGAGGGCCCACTGGGAAAATGCCGAGCCCGCAGCCACCCGACTCGGGATAGCCGCGTCCCTTCTTGCCACGGAGGCACCCACCGTCATTGCCGGGCCCGATGGCACGCCAGAGGTATGCGGAGGCGTGATGTTTCGAGGGCGCGCGGCCGACAGGCTCGCCGACGGGCTCCCCAGGCTGTCGTGGGAGCAGTTCACAGAGTGCCCGGCAGAGGAGCTGGTCGAGCCGGGCAGAGTTCACCTTGACGCCTTTGGAAACGTACACATATGCCAGGGCATCTCTATGGGAAACATGTGGCAGACTCCGCTCTCACGGCTTATCAGCGAGTACGACGCCCAGGCGCATCCGATATGCGGGGCGCTTGTGAGGGGCGGTCCGGCGGCCCTCGTCATCGAAAACAATTTGTCGAATCTTGACGCGGCGGTTAGCGCCTGCCATCTCTGTTATATGGCTCGGCGCGCCCTGCTGGAGCGCCTGAGTGAGTATCTGTGCCCCCGGCAGCTCTACGGCGTTGAGTAAGCCGGCTGAGCGCGTACGCATTCAGCCGAAAAGCGCCGTGACATGCGGCCAGATGAGCCGGAGGCCGGCGGCCGCCGCCAGCACAAGTACAACCCTGTCAAAGAGCTTCTGCGGTATGTAGTTGAACAAAAGGTACCCAGCCACCGCGCCAACGGGCACCGCCGCGATCACCTTTACAGCAAAGGCCATCTGCGGCAGCGTGATATTTCCCTGAGGGATATAGATGGGAATCTTCGAGAGGTTCACTATCATGAAAAATACGGCCGCTGAGCCTATAAAGCCGTGCTTCTTGAGCCCCATGCTCAGAAAATAGACCGTCATAACAGGCCCCCCGAGGTGCGAAAGACCCGTAGCGAAGCCTGCCAGAAGCCCCATTACAATCGAAAACCACCACGCGTCGGGCATCTTCTCCTCAAGCCATCCGCCGTGCGACTTTTGGGCCACCTGCACACCGACGAGCCACAGTACCATCCCACCCATCACGAGACCCATAGTCTCGCTTCTCAACTGCCTCAGAACCGTACTTCCGAGCACTACACCGATGATGACATACGGCAGAAGCCTCAGCACCAGCCGCCAGCCCACGTGCATGTGATATCTCGCGACGGCGAAGATGTCGCCGCACAAGAGGACCGGAAGCAGTACACCCACCGCTGCAGTCGAGCCAACCGCGGAGGCCATCAGCGGCACGAGCAGCACGCCGAGACCGGGCATGCCGGTCTTGGTAAAGCCCACCAGAAATGCGGCGGCGAGCGCCATTGCAAATTGAAGCGGCGTTACCTCCATGTCGGCTCCGGAAAGCGAAGTGAGAAGTCCCGACAAATCGTACGGCAGGTGGCAGGCGCGTCAAGCAGTCGGCTTGTTATCAGCGACCGTCAGGCCCGGGAAAGCACAAAAAGAGCCATTTGTCTCGTGTCTGCAGGATAGATACGGAAAAAATCGCCACATCACTTAAGATTGCAGTCGCAAGCCGGCCGCACGCATGTACCGCAAACATGCACGCCCTTTTCGCTTGCTCAGTGCTGAAGAGGCATCGCGGCGAGGTCCTCGAATAGGCTCTCTGCGGCGATGGCGCCCTCAGCCGCGGCCGTAACGAGCTGGCGCATGCGGTTTGTGCCGGTAGTGACGTCCCCGGCGGCATATATGCCGGGCACGCTGGTACGACAGCCTTCATCGACCTCGATAAAACCTGCCTCATCCAGCTTTATGCCGAGGGAACCGGCAAGCTTGTTTGCAGGCTCAAAGCCGATTTCCACGAAGACGCCATCGACTGCCAGGGTCTTGCCGTCTGTAAGCCTGACGGATGTGACGGTGTCTTCGCCGAGGATCTCAGCAACTGTCGCACGGTAGCGGATTTCGACATTTTCGGCTGCCTCGAGCCTTTGCACGCGTATCGGCTCGGCTCGCAGGTGCTCGCGCCGGTACAGGATGTAGACTTTCTCGGCCATGCGGCTCAAAAGCTCTGCTGAGGCGGCGGCGCTGTCTGAGCCGCCCACGACGGCAACGGTCTTTTCACGGAAAAAGAATGCATCACAGGTTGCACAGTATGATACGCCCCTGCCTGCAAACTCCGCCTCGCCCGGCACGCCAAGCGTGCGCCGCCTTGAGCCGGCCGCGAGTATGACTGCCGTGGCCTTTTCGACCGTACCGTCCGACAGGGCAACGGCAAAGTCCCCTACGCGGCCGGTGACCCCTTTTACCTCCCCAAATACAAACCTCGCACCAAGGCCCTCAGCATGCGCTCGAACTTTTTCCATGAGCTCAACGCCGCTGATGGCCTTTTCGCCGGGCCAGTTTTCCACGAGGGCCGACTCGGTGATGATCCCGCCGAGTTCCCTGGCAAATACCATTGTTTCCAGCATGTACCGGCGGCAGTATATGGCGGCCGTCAGCCCCGCCATTCCCGAACCGATTATCGCAGCGTCGATTGCTTTCTTGTCTGCGCTCATCGCTTCGGATAGGTATCCATAATGTCCTGACACTCAGATGGAGTTATAAAACCCATGTCTACCATTACCTGTCCTATCAGCCTTATCTTGCGGGTAAAGCTTTCCTGGATCCGGCGGGCCTCATTCACGCGCTCCGCGTCAATGTGTCCGGATTCGAGCGCCCGCGCGATAAACTCCTCCTGAATGTCATGATGGCTCTTTTGCGTCCCGTCACCCTTTTCGAGGAGCTCCTGCACGAGGCACATGTAATCCTGGGGATCAAGCCATTCCATTTCAACCAGTATTTCGCCGATGAGGCCCGATTTTTCAACGATCATCGCCTGCGTGGCAAGCGCCAGTCTTACCTGCTCCGATGTCGCAAAACCCAGCCTCACCGCACGCTGTCCGAACGGTTCCGAGTCAAACACTTTTCCAGCCCCCTGGATCATCCTGACGCGTATATTGTGCACATGTGTCCGTTCCCCTCACTCCATATCGGTAGCGACAGGGGCCTCTCGCCAGCGAATAGGACGCAACGTAAAGCATTATTCCTGCATAAAAACGTCTTTCGCGGACGCTGCCTTGGCAAATTCTGCCCTCTCAGATGTGTTTTCGCAGAGCGAAAAGGGCCGCAATATCACCCGGCGTATCCAACCCCCCCATGTAAAGATACTCGCCGCACTCAAAGCAATACTGCCGAAGTCTGCCGGCACTGGTTGCCTTTGTGTATTGAACGTCGGCAGCTCCAGCTTGAAGTCATAACTGTTTGACAATACTATATTACCGGCGTTTCAACAGCTTCTCGTATAGTGAAAAACGCACTTTCGCCGCTTACCACTGAATACAGACCGCGATGCAGATGTCTATAAACAGGGAAAAGGGCGCCTGGTGGAAGGGAGGTTGGAGAGATGAGGACATTGAAAGCAAGTTCGATGGGAGCATTATGCCTTGTCGCGGCTTTCGTGCTCATCGGCGCTGCTGGCGCAACCGAGGAGGGCGAGAGGGATTCACGCGTTGCTGCCGCGCGAGAGAGGGCAGCCGCCGCATCGAGTGCTTCCCCCACAAGGCAGGCGGCGGCAAGCCGTACGCAAATGCCGGCACGTGCGCCTGCACAGAGCGCACCATCGCGCACGGCCTCTCCGAGCTCCCCTGCGACCAGCAGTGCTGCAAGACAGCGCATTGAAATGTCGAGAACCGCGCCTGCACAGAGCGCACCGTCGCGCACGGCCTCTCCGAGCTCCTCTGCGACCAGCAGTGCTGCAAGAGAGCGCATCGAAATGTCGAGAACCGCGCCTGCACAGAGCGCACCGTCGCGCACGGCCTCTCCGAGCTCCTCTGCGACCAGTAGTGCTGCAAGACAGCGCATTGAAATGTCGAGAACCGCGCCTGCACAGAGTGCACCGTCGCGCACGGTCTGGCCAAGCACTTCTGCAACTGTCCGCAGTCAGTCTGCCGCACCCACAACAGTGGAGTCAGAGTCACCAGCGCGACGGACAGATACAACTGGCCAGGACCAGAGCGCACTGAACCGCGCAAGACTCGAGGCTGCTTTGCGTACCCAATCTGCCTCACAGGCCAGGGCGGAAACCTCGCGCAGCAGATCGAGCAGCCTGGGAGACCGTAGCGTTTACGAATCCCCTCAGGCCGCAAGTGACACCTCACAGCGGTCGATCTGGGGCAGCAGTGGCTCGAGTGAAGCCGCTGGACGAGAGAGCGCATCAGGCTCCATATCCCAAAGCCGCTCACGTAGGCTGCCGGGCGAGCCTGAGAGCGCCGCGAGCGGCAGTGTTACGGCCTGGCGCACCAGAGAAGAGATCAATGCCCAGGCAGAGTCGCTGAGGGGTGAGCTTGCCCAGAGCCGGGCAGGCCTTGCAAGCAGACTTCGTGAGAGTGCTCGCGCCCCCGTAGAGGACGCACGTACGCTGCAACCGAGCCAGTGGGGCCAGTCCGGTGCTGAGTCGGCTCAGCGTGCGCGCCAGTCGGCGCCTGATGTCCAGGCCCACCGCGGCACATCCTGGGGGATGCCGGCCCGACCTCGATATGATATTCTGCAGAGGCCCGCGCCTGTCACCAACATTACTCACAACTACACCTACAACTACTGGCGGGCGCCGCAAGCGGTCCCGAAGCATTTTCCCTGCACTGTTCGGTCGCGGCCGTTCAAGCCGCATTCTTTCGGTCACCTGTTCGGCAGCAGGTTCTCGGTGGCGTATACCAGCAGCAGATGGTCGATCAGCCTTTCACTGCTCAGGCCGATCTTTTACCCGAGAGTAGTCTACATCAACTATCCGCTCGTGGTACACACGAGGCCTGCGCTCTACGTGAGCACGCCGGTTATTTACACGCGACCAACTGTCGTACAGACCCGTTACGTATACGAGAGCAGACCTGACCCGGTCGTTGTGCCCGTCTATGACGCCATCAGTGAGCTGACTGTCCAGCTTAAGTACGGCGATGTCGAGGAGCGTCGCAGAGCTGCACGGGAGCTGGGTGAGAGGCTCAGCCTCAGGGCGCTCTATCCGCTTCTGTATGCGCTCGAGTATGATGAAGACGCATTAGTGCGCCTCTACGCTGCGCGCTCACTGGGAAGGCTCGGCTCAGATGAAGCCCTCGCGCCCCTGGAGCGTGCCATGTATGATGATCCCGAGGAGATCGTCAGGATAACGGCCGCCGAGGCCATCGAGTATTTGCTCTCAACGTGACGGCACACGGCCCCGCGCCAAGCATGTGCCGGCCGCATCGATGCGGCCGGCACTTTTTTTGTCCGCTCTGAGTCGCGATGCTCAATACCGCATCCGAAAAAGCTTTGTTGTGCCAAACTCCACTGCGAGTCGCACCTTTTGCGCGTTTCTCGCTACGACCTTGTCGTCGAAAACCTCGGTTACTGTTTTCGCCTCGGTTGGCAGCAGGATCGTGCGATCTCCCTCCTCCCCTGGATGGATGGCAAAAAAGTCATTGTTCGCATAAAACACATCATCCGCATCGTTGTAGATGTGCACGCCGTGCTCTCGTGCGATATTCTGCAGAAGGGGCGCGGGCACAGCCTTTGACCCGACAAATACACTCGTCCAGTCGCCGCAGTCCTTTACGGCCAGGGAGGGCCTGTTTGCACCTGTGAACCGCCCGAGTGTCTTTGCGGACCTGTCGCGCGCGAAAAAGAGCGGCCGGCCCAGCGAGGGATGCATGATCTTCATGCGGCCCAGTTTCCAGTAAAAGCCGTTCATCATCGGCCGGCGCCAGCGGCCCCACTGCTCGTCCGGCGACATGCCGCGGGTAAAGGGGCTGCGTGCCCGCGAGAGCGTCCATGTGAGATCATGCGTGGTCTTTCTGACATCCATGGTGATGCCGGTAAGCTCGCTTGCATGGTCCATGGAGAGCTTCGGCGAGGCATCCGGGTTCATAAAGCCGCAGGTGTAGACCCAGACGACTACGTTGCCGTTTTTCTTGATCTTCTCGTCAAAGGCTCGCCGCTTGGCGCTGCTGATATGCGCGGCATTCAGCACGACATACATTTTGTACCGGTCCGCGGGAAACTCATCCAGCAGGATGTCCTCGAGAAAGTAATGGTCGGCGGGGGCGCCGATGCGCGGCAGCTCAAGTATCTTGTTGAACTGAAAGGCGTCT
Organism: Candidatus Brocadiia bacterium; assembly: GCA_007131925.1. Lineage (GTDB taxonomy): Bacteria > Planctomycetota > DG-23 > SLPQ01 > SLPQ01 > SLPQ01. Next base: position 11,594 of record SLPQ01000147.1, read on the forward strand.
TTGCAGGTATCATTGTCCGTGTACCAGATAGAGTCCTCGTCGTAAAGGCAGGCTATTGAAGAGTTCTTAGACCGGCCTCCAAGATAGTAGTCTTTCATGATCTCCTGCATGCGAGCCATCACAGGAAAGAAGTCCGGATGGTCCCACCACTGGTCGACGGCTGAGTTTTCAAACCACCACGAATACGCATCTTCACAGAGGTTGCGCGCGAAGTCGCGCTTCATGATCTCGATGTCCTCCTGGACGCTCCTGGTCTGGCAGCACGAGACCCACCTGCCACGTGCCTGCAGGCATGTGCCGACGTCATCCTCGTTTATCCAGCTCTTGCCGCGCAGGTGCATCGAGTCCACAGGGTTGGTAAAGCCCGCACCGCCGCCAAAGACGCGATCCTCGTAATTGGTCGGCGCCGAGAGAAAGTCCACATGAGGCGAAGCCAGCGCCATTGACGCCTTTGACGTGCCGAAATCATGGTACAAAACGCACCCCATGCAGCCGTAAAACGCACCCACCAGGGCCTTGCCATCGGTCTTGCCCTTTACGAATTTCGAAACCTCCAGCAGGCTGTAGGCGGTGCCTGCGTTCCAAGCTTCGTAAAAGTCGGCGATCCGCTGAGACTTGTCAGGGTCCAGAAATGACCCGAAATCCGCCTTGTGCTCGACATGCTCGAGGTTGTGCTCCCTGATTGCTCGCGAAAGATACCGCTCTTTGCACGAGGGGATCGACGGATGCTCGAATGTCGCCTCCTCGTCGCCCCAGGCCGCACGCAGCCGATACACGTCATTATCGTATTTGTCCCGCAGAAAGCGCGTAAAAGCCCTGCGAAAGGCCGGCGAAAAGCCCATGCAGTGCTTCGTGCGGTCCCACGATTTGCCGTAGTACCACTCCTCGGTCCCTCCTGCATTGAAAAAGTATCCGATGACACGATGGCCAAAGCTGGAGGCATCGATCCTGTCTATAAAGGTGTCAAGCGCTTTGCAGG
>SLPQ01000206.1 GCA_007131925.1 Candidatus Brocadiia bacterium
CCCGGTTACTGTCTGCGTAGCAGCCGGGGCAGTTCAGATTGCAACGGTCAGTGGGCTCTATGACGACAGTACAGGGGTGCACGCCGCCGTTTCTGGCGGCTTGAGAGCGCCTGTGCATGTCATTCGTCCATGTTTCCAGAAAGACCAGGATGGCGCGTGCCGCTCGTGGCCTTTCACTGATAAGCCTCTTAAGAAAGCTCTCAAGGTGCACTGCGAACCAGCGGTGGTGTGCCAAGAGTTGCCTGTCGCAAGTCTCGGCATCATAAGCGTCGCTCAGGCGGTGAAGAATGCGCGAAACAGCAAAATCCCTGAGCACCGGGACCTGCATGATGAGGTCGGTGCCCTTGAAGGTCACCTTCCACGCAAGCCTTGTCAGCTCGCTTCGCACCTGGTCCAGTTGGCGCGCGTACATGTTTTTGCCTTCCTTTCCAACAGAGTGGGTTCAGAGAGCAGATGCCGGCTCAACCTCTTTGACAAATCGTATGAAGGATTCCGTTTCCCTGCGCCACTCGCGCATGGTTGTTCTTGCGATCCTGAAGTGCCGCCTGAGGATGGCGACCTTGTCCCTTGCCGGTATCGACTCACGCATCACACGCATGAGGCGGTTCAGGCTGAAGATATTCCTGTAAAACTGCCTGTGCGCTGCAAGGACTGTCCGCTGAAACTCCTCTATGCCTAACTGCGAGTGATTGTATACACAATGGGTCCCGTCATAAAAATCCCAGTCCGACGGGAAGTTTCGAAGTAGAAGATGCTGCTCCATCTCCCGAAAAAGCGGCGTGCCCGGAAAGGGGGTCAGCACACTTATCTGTAGCGTCTCCATGCGTGCTTCGCGTGCAAAAGAGACGATATTTCGCGCCGCGCTCTGTGTGTGCTGCGGCCCAAGCACAAACATGCCATGGATCCAGAAGCCATGATCATGCAGTATGCGCGTATCCTCCATCAGCCGTTCGGCGAGGGTTCCCTCTCCACGGTAACCCTTGTGCCAGTCGCGCGCCGTATCATCGTCGATGGTCTCGTACCCTATGAAGAGCAAATTGGCGCCGGCGCTGCGCATAAGGGCGAGCAGTTCAGAGTCGAGAACCTTTCTCGCCGGGTCACGCCAGTGAAAGTCAGCCCGCACCTGTGCATTGAAGCGCATGCCCAGCGGTGCGAGTCGTCGCAGCACTTCACTCGACCACTCCCGGTCGGTTGTGAAGTTGTCATCGTAGAACATCAGCCTGGAAAACCCGCGCTCTCTGTAGGCTCGTGCATCCTGAACAACCTTCTCGACCGACTGCCTGCGAACTGTTCGTCCGAACATCCGGGTTACCGAGCAATACGTACAGCCATGGGGGCATCCGCGCGAGGTCATGACCGGCAGCTCGTAGAGGTGTGGTGCGAGCCCGCCGAAGAGCTTCTCGAAGTCATACATCACGGAATGGTCAAGCGTGGGGATCTCATCGAGTGTCGCCAGCGGCTGCGCGTCGATTATGCCGGAAGTCAGCGCGCCGGATGCAATCTGCTCGATAACGCTCTCACCCTCGCCCCGCACGACGATATCGGCATGCTCGGCCGCCTCGTGAGGCATGAAGGTCGCATGCACTCCGCCAAAGACGACCCTGATCGAGGGCCGCTCGCTCTTGATCCGGTCGGCTAAGCGGTAGCCCCTGTTTGCCGTGGAGGTCATAATGCTTATGCCGACTATGTCCGAGGCGAGAACTTCCTGGTAAGCGGATGGGTTTTCCAGCAGCGGCCCGGAGATGTTTTCGTTATAGACGGCAGCCTCCCAGCCACGTCGCTTCAGCATGGTGGCCAGAGTTATGGGGCCGAGCATGGGCCAGCGGGTGATCCATGCGTTAAAGGGTCTTCCACGTCGGCCCTGGGGCTCAATGAACGTTAATTTAGCCTTACCTTTCATATGAGACATTCCGAATAAGAGTCCAACTGAAACCGATCATGGCGCACCTCCAGTGAGAGAGCGTCTACTCTTCAAGATGTATGGCATCTACCGGGCAGGACTCCGCGGCCTCCCTGGAGCACGCTTCGTCATCGGGACTGATCTCATTCACCTTCACGATGGCCATGCCGTCATCGCCGATTTCAAAAACTTCCGGGCAGACCTCCTCGCACAAGCCGCAGCTGATGCAGCTGTCATCTACAGTGGCCTTCATTGCGCCTCCCTTCATTGACAGATAGACAAAACACTAAAGCTCACCCGGCATCCTCTCCCTCTACAGCCGTCGCAGTGGGAGGTGTGGGGAGCTTGACCGGGACATCCGATTCAAGCTCGAGCTTCAGTGAGAGAAACTGCAGGAGATCCTTGAGTGCGATGATGCCCACAAGTCTGCCGTCATCCACAACCATCATCCTGCTTATACCCGTCTTACTCATTTTTCTGAGCGCATCCATGGCGTCAGCGTCAGGCGAGACGGTATTGTCGGCAGCGCAAGAGGTCATGGCGTCCGCGACTGTCATCTGGTTCCACTGCTCACGGGGCAGATTTTTGATCTCCTTTGTGGATATGCAGCCGCTTAGCATGTCACCGTCTACGACCGGAAACATTTTGAAATGATGCTTGTACACGTAATCCTCGACGAGCTCCTCAACGCTGATCGTCGGCGGCACGCTGACGGGCGCCTCATTCATAAAGCTGCTGACGGTATCACCATGCAGCAGTTCGCGGATGATGACTTGCTGTAGACCCTGCTGTGCTGCCGAGCGTAAAAACATCCCGATAAGTATCCACCAGAGTCCGCCGATGAGGTTTCCCATGAGCAGAAATAGAAAACCAAGTACTATCAACGTCATGCCGAAAGCCGCTCCCGCGCGCGAAGCACTCTCGGTGGCCTTTCGCAGATTCTGCGTGTAATGCCAGATAACGGAGCGAAGCACGCGGCCGCCGTCCAGAGGAAAGCCGGGTATGAGGTTGAATGCCGCCAGGACGGCATTTATAAAGCCAACCCACCACAGGACCCCCGTCACCGTCATCGTCCAGTCAAGGGCGAGGCCGGTGTAATAAGCAGAGAAGAAGACAGCCGAGACCAGGATGCTGGCGATCGGCCCGGCTACCGCCATCAGAAACTCAACCTTGGGGCTTTCCGGCTCATCGCCCATCTCGGCGACCCCGCCGAAGAGGAAAAGAGTTATACCTTCCATCTTTAAGCCGTAGCGACGTGCCACGAGCGAATGGCAGAGCTCATGAAAGACTATCGACGCAAAAAGACCCAGCGCCGCCGCGAACCCCATACCAAGGTAGGTACCCCAGTGCAGATCTTCGTACCAGTGGGGAAAGACCCCCGCCGAAAGGCTCCAGACCACCAGCACAAGTATTATCAGCCAGCTCAGATCAATCCTTACTGCAAAGCCGAACATCTTGAAGAGCGTAAACGTTCTGCCAAACATGCTATCCCCTTCCTTTGTTTGAATGGACAGTGCCCATTTTACTGCGGCGCCACCTCCGAGGCCCGTCCCGCATTACCCGTATCATTTGACAGGCCTCTTACGCGAAAATATCCATAACGGGAATGATAATCGCAATTTGGATGCTTTAAGCGTCCCTCAAACTCCGTGGAACCAGACCCCGTCATGGTGGTGTCGAAGAGTACGGGAAGACGGAGTCTGATGCTCTTAGAAGGGAGGCGGCCATGCCTGCACATCTTTATCTTCTGATGACACCGGAAGCGCTCGTGGCCTCTATGCTGTCGCCGGAGGAGTTCGGGACTTACATGGCCACCGGCACGAGCAAGCACTCCCAGGGACAGGCGTTTTTCTTTGACCTGAAGGATAACCTTGACAGTGACTACTTCGACCTCTCCAAAGTGGATGAGCGATGTGTGCCGCACCCGGACGGTACGCCTAAGCGCTCGGTGTATCTTGCGATCTACCGCGTGCTTGAGCACGTGCCGCGTGATGCGCTCAGGAGCCTGTGGCTTATAACTCGAGACGGCAGGCACCTGGAGTTGAAACAGGGCGATCTGCCGGGCCAGAGGCAGTCTTCATACTACCTTTACAAGGAGCTTTCCCCGGTTCATCCACTCGTAGCGGCTACCCTCGCACCGGTAGACTTCGCTTCATTCATAACCGACCAGTCAAGGCCTATCAGCGTTCCGCGCATGTGCTTTGTTGATCTCGACTTGGCCGGCATGGCGGATGATCCCTCCGGAGATGCAACAGGGCTTCCTTACCACGGGATCTCCCATCTGCGTGACTGCCTGCTCCAGCTTCAGGGCCAGCCGGACAAGAAGACCAAAACAGTGGACAGAATAGCCCCGGTTGAACTTTCATACAGGTGTGTGAAGACGGGCTTTTACGTCAGTGACAGCACGGGGATTACTTATTACCCGTTTCCGGCGGCAGAGGAGCTTGACGCGAAGCACCATGATTGGTGGCGTTCGGCCAACGCCTGAGAGGGCACTGTGCTACCGTCGCGGTCGACCGGTGCATAGCAAGTGCGGGAGAGTCTTCAGGCTCAAAGCCCCCGGAGGCTGTGCTCACTTGCCGGGATCCCAGCGGCCGACGAGCTGCTCGGCGTATGGTGACGGTAGAGCCTCCTTGAAAAGCTTGTAGTACCACATTTCCTTTGGACTCGCGATGATATATCCGGCAGGGGTCTTCTTGTCAGCCTCGCGAAACTCCTGCTGCGTGACATGCCCGGAGGCTATCTGGTCGGTGATGGAGTCAGTGCCGGTGCCTGCGGCAAATCGAAGCTTCTCTCGCCTGTAGATCTGCTCAGGCAGAATGTCCTTGAACGCCTCGCGCAATATGTGCTTTTCAATGAAGCCGCCTCGGCGCGGGCTGATCTTCCACTGAACGGGCAGCTGGCAGGCCAGGGTTATAACATCGCTGTCAAGAAACGGGGTGCGGTAGGTAATGGAGTTTGCCATCATGGATCGGTCAAGCCTCTGAAGGGCGGTATTATATGAGATATCGATGAGCCTCTTCATCATTTCGAGTCGATCGACATCCGTGGCAAGGTCTTTGAGCAGGTGGTAGCCGCCGAAGAGCTCGTCGCCGCCCTCGCCGCTCAAGATGCAGTTTGTCCTGGTGGCGGCAAGCTCCGAGCCGAAGAGATTGGAGATGGCGCCGGAGACGCAGTCCTCGTCAAACGACTCCAGCATTCTTACCGCGCGTGGCACCATCCGCTCGACATCCTCCCTGTCAAATATCGAAACAAGGTGCTCGACGCCGAGATGCTCGGCCATCAGCCGCGCATTGTCCAGATCCGGCGCTCCGGCAAGGCCTACCGTAACGGCCGGCAGTCCGGGGCGTATTTCGTTTGCCACTGCGGCTATTATCGAAGAATCAAGCCCCCCCGAAAGCAGGCACGCCCCGACTGCTCCATCTTCAAGGCGCCTGCGGATCGCTTCGGTGAGCGTATCCCGCACGAGGCTCGCTGTCTCGTCAAATCCCTGCGGCAGCGCCACCTCTTTGTGGCTGACAAGGTACGCGGAGACGCCGCACTCGCTGGACCATGTCGTCCCCGGATGCAGTTCAAACATCTCCGCGGCCACGCCCCCGAGAGCCTTCATCTCCGAGGCGAAGCAGAAGGATCCCTGCGAGGTTGTGCCCCAGTACAGGGGGCGCACGCCCAGGGAGTCGCGCACGAGCAGCAGCTCGGTGGGCGCACCCTGTAGAGCACGCTCATCAAGGAGTGCGCAGACAAAGGGGCCCTCGACGTGTCCGGGAAAGGCCCTGCCGTATCTGCTGAAAAGCCTTAGCACCACCTCGGCGTCGCTGAGCCCGTCGGTGCGCGGGTTGTGGATCTCTCCGTCGATAAAAACGGTGACGCCATCCTCCCGGGCAAAGCCATCACCTCGCGCAGGGCTGAGTGACGCGGCCGTTATGCCTGCTGCGATCTCTGCTTCGATGCGGGTTTTTCTGGTGTCGGGACCTCTGTGCGAGAGCATGTCAAGCATGCCGGTCAGTGTCTGCTCATCAGCACTCTTGCCGAAGATCCCCGCTACGCCTGCCATTTTAGGTATTTCCTCCTCTGTCGCTAAAAAAGCCCTGCGGCTGCAAGCCGCTCCCTCAGCGGCCGCCGGCGCCGCGGATGTGATCGGCAAGGTCGCTGATCGTTTCAATGCCGAGCTCTTCGGCATGCTCCCGGCGCATGGTCAGAGTATATGTGTTGTTAAAGCCAAATGGCTCCAGCCACTCGAGATCGTACACCTCGGCAAAGGCCTCCTTTACAAAATCATACGCCTCCTCAGGGTCGCTGATAACCTCCTCGTCCAGTATGTTCACAAGCCCGGTGCCAGTGTACTCCGGATACATATCGAGGTCTCCGGCGATTATGCCTTGAAAGCAAATCATCGTGCCGCCCAGATAGAGTCTGCGCCGGACTTGCAGGTCGGTGTTGTACTCTATGATCTGTGCAAGGATCTCACCGAGGATGTCCTGCTCAGTGAAGTCCTTGCCACCGACGGTTATTGTCCCGGCGGATCCGCTGCCGGGCTCCTGGTCCGCATCGATGAGCCCCTCAGCTACCAGGAAGTTGTGCGCGACGGCACTTGCCGTCAGGGGCTGGATGTCCCGGTCGACCTCGAGGTTCATCTGCCCCATGGTCTCATCACTGATGCGCCCGGAGAGGCTGTTCAGAACGTCCCTAAGCTCGGGGTGCTCCTCGAGGGTGTCTGAGCGCACGAGGGGTGCTGCATAGTACGGTGGGAAAAAGAGCCTGTCGTCCACCAGGGGCTGGAGGTCATATGCTTCTATGCGCCCGTCCGTGGCAAAGCCGCAGATAACATCGACCGCTCCGTCAGCGCACGCCCTGTACATGAGCCCCGTATCCATCTGCCGGGGTGGTGACGCAAAATCGAAATCATACGCAGCTACAAGACCCCGGTATCCATCAGGCCTTTCGATAAACTCAGCGTTGAAGCCCGCTACAATGGCGTCATGATCTACCACGGTGTAGTTCAGCGCGACAAGGGCGCCTAAAACGACGGCGAGTGCCGCTATGATTACGATAACTTTGGCTTTCTGTGACATTTGACCCCTCCTTCGTTCATCAGACACCCCCCGACTGCGGCTCTTGGACCCCGCTGGGGGAGAGCCATTTCTCCACAATGCCAAGCACCCAGTCACACAGTAATGCGAGGGCTGCTGCCGGTGCGGCACCCGCGAATATGAGCGCGATTCGATAGTTGCTGAGCCCCTTGAATACGAGATCTCCAAGCCCGCCTGCCCCCACGAGTGACACGAGCGTGGCTACGCCTATAGTCCAGACTGTCGCTATTCTTATCCCGGCCATGATAAAGGGCAGGGCCAGCGGTAGCTCGACGGAAAACAGTATCTGCCTTTTCGTCATACCCATGCCGGTAGCAACCTCGATGACCGTAGGGTCTACCTGCTTTACGCCGGTGTAGGTGTTTCTGAGTATGGGCAGCAGCGCATAGGCGACCAGCGCCACAAGGCCCGGCAGCATGCCTATGACCGGCAGATGAACGGCGACGATGATGTTGTTCAGCCAGATGAACAAAGCCAGGGTAAAAGCGACCAAGGCCAGCGACGGTATCGGCTGGACGATGTTTACGGCTCCGAGCACCGCCGACACAACCATCTTGAAGCGGCAGCGTGAAAGGATAATGCCAAGGGGCACGGCTGTCGCCGTCGCAATCAGCATCGCCACCACGGTCAGTATTACATGCTCCTGGGTGCTGATGAGCATCTGGTGGCCGAAGTCATTGAAGAAGGTCGCGATAGCGTTCACTGGCCTCCCCCCGTATCGCCGAGTATCTGTGAGATTACCTTGATCAGGTCGCTTTTAGAAAGCGTCCCCCTGTACTTATCGCGAAGGTAGACCGGGATAGTTTCGCGGCCGGTCGTCTTGAAAAGGTCAAGCGCGGCCACCAGGCTGCTGTGGCCGGGGATAAATACCTCAGGCCGCTGAGAGGGCCCCTGGCCGTCCGTATCGGCCACCTCGTCGACAATTGTCCTGACCGTGCGCGTCAAGAGTGACAGCTGAAAGCGATGCTGGCCGAGAAACTGATCGACAAACTCGTTGGCGGGGTTCTCCACAAGCTCACGTGGCGTGGCAAACTGCTGCAGGCGCCCCTCATCCATAAGCGCGATGCGGTCACCCATCTTCACGGCTTCGAAGACATCGTGTGTGACAAAGAGGATGGTCTTGCGGATCTCGGTTTCGAGCTCCAGAAACTCGTTCTGAAGCTCCTCGCGCGTTATGGGGTCAAGTGCTCCGAATGGCTCGTCCATCAGGATTATCGGTGGATCAGCGCCGAGGGCGCGTGCGACGCCTATTCTCTGGCGCTGGCCTCCTGAGAGCTGCGAAGGCATCCGGTCGCGAAACTCTCCCGGCTCTAGCCCGACCATTGAAAGAAGCGTGTCAACCCGTTCGTCGACACGTTTTCTGTCCCAGCCCAGAAGGTTCGGCACGACGCCGATATTTTCGGCAACGCTCATGTGAGGAAAGAGCCCTATATGCTGTATGGCATAACCCATGCTGCGCCGGAGGACTGTCGGGTCCTGCTCCATGATATCCACGCCCGCGACAAGTATCCTGCCGCAGGTGGGATCAACGAGGCGGTTTACCATCTTCATGGTGGTAGTCTTGCCGGAGCCGCTGGTGCCCAGAAGCGAGATTGTCTCACCCTCGGCCACCTCCAAGGTAAGATCGATTACAGCATCAACCTCTCCGGGATAGGTTTTAGTCACGTTTTCAAAGCTTATCAAGATGATGTCCCGTTTTTGCTGATCTCGAGCACACTGACGAGGCCGTGTCCGCAGCCCTGGCCGCGCTGAAGGTTGCAGACGAGATATCTCAGCGCATAGCCAAGCTGGGGTTCAATGATATTTTCACGAGGCAGGCCATACCCAAGCCAGCCGGTGCCTCTTACTATAAGACGCAGTCTCTCCATCATATCCCGGAGTGCAGGCGGATAGGATGCAGGGACAGGTTCGAGCTCCGGGTCAAACTCCCGCTTCTCTTCGTCGAAAACCGTCAAGAGGTGCGCCGCGTGTTCTACAAGCGTGTTCCAGCACATCTGCAGGTGCTCATAGTAGTCGTTGATAAAGTCGAATCCCGGCTTCGGCACATAGTTGAAGGTAAGGGAGCTAAGATCGGTGCGGATGTTGGTCTCGTGAAGCGAGTTCACAGCCATGCGCATCGGCTGGGCATGGCGGTTGTACTCTCGTGTGTCCATGTGCCTGCCGGTGATGACGCTGCGGTCGAAAAAGTTCAGCGGCCTGATCTCAACTCCCGCACGCCGTGATGCTTCCTTGATGATCGCATCGGCTTCTTGCCGGCTCATCACGCGCAGCAAGAGATGCTCAAGAGAGTCGCGCCTGAGCTCGCGCTCCTCTTCGTCATATATGTACGACACGACATAGTCCATGTTGCGAAGATCCGCGAGGTTATTGGTCCAGAGATCCTGCCATTCATATGACCAGCGTCCCAGCCAGTCGCAGACAACCACGCAGTAATCTTCGACGTGTGACGCGATGTCGCAAAGAAGCTGGACGGCCGTCTCATCGTCATTGTGATGCGAAAAGGTCCCAAAAGAGGTGAAGTAGAGGTCGAAGGGCTTGCTTTCCCTTATGCAGTCAAGAGGCTTGGTGAAGTCACCAACTTCAAACGAAAGCTTCGGATTGTCGCCATATATCTGGCGCGCCTGATCAAGGAGGTCTTCGTTAAGGTCTACACCCTTATACAGGCCCAGTATCTCATCGGTTATCATCGTGACCTCAGTAGTCCTGAGGTCGGCGTCGCGCTGCCTGATTCCGGCCAGGAGTTCATAGCCGTCAGCGCCGCCGCAGCCCAGGTCCAGTATGCGAAGGCGGTACATGTTGGCCCTGCATCGGTCGATAAGCTTGCTCAGGTGAGGGCGCAAGAAAATCCTGGTGACTTCGTCCTCCCAGTAGCGCCGGACATTATCGTACTTGCCGACAAGGCCTGATCTCTTTGCGTAGAGTCCGCTCTTGACAGCCTCGGTATAAGCCGACATCTGGTCCTCAGGGGTCAGCTCTTCGTCTTGTCCGTGGTGGTCGAGAGTGGTTTCTTTTTCGGCCTGTTCCATCTTCACGCCTCCTCATCCGCCAGAGTCTCCGGAAGCACACCGGGGATTTCGTCGCTGATCTGTTTTCGAAGAGCAACATCGAGCCTGCGCCGCGGCCTTTCGAGTATGTCATGATACTCAAGGTGCGCCGAGTATAGAGCGCCTTTTTCGCTTTCGAGGGGATATTTTACGTAAACCTCCTGCCTTGTGGGCAGGGGCAGGTTGTAAATATACGTGCGGTGATCGCTTTGCATCACCTGGCGTATTGTTGAAAGCAGCTCATCCCGTCTTTCTTCGCTGATGGGAGGCTCTTTGAGCATGTTTTTGGCAATGCCGATGTGGGCGTTATCCATTACGGCCTGCTCAGGACAGAAGACATTCGTGCGCTCGAGCAGTCCAAAGGCGTAGTGCACGTACTGGGCGCCGCTGCGAGGCACGCCGAAGAGCGTCAGGAGCTTTTCGACGGTTGCCTGTATGCCGGGCATGTCGGTATCGCCGACGCCGGCCGTAGAATAGCAGGGCAGGCCGTAAAAGCGCGCCATCTGTGCGCAGTCGGTGTTGTAGTGGACGCATTCCGGCGCGCCGTACATGTCAGCGAGGTTGTCCAGCCTCGTGCGAACAGGTACAGCCCCGTACAGCACGGGCGTGCCCGGGGAGACCAGCTGGTTGAGCGCAACCCCGGCCAACAGCTCGGCGTTTATCTGAGCTACCATGCCAAATTCATCAAACGGCCCGGTCGCACCGCCCATCGGACATGACGATATCACGACCGGCACGCGTCTTTTGGACAGCTCGATCAGAGTCGCAGCCGTATCATTGACGATCTGAAAGGGGCTCTTTATCACGCAGGTTATGAAAGAAAAAACGGGGTTTCCTTCGAATGCCTTTTCTCCACCTGCGATTATGTGTCCCATCCGCAGCACATCATCGAGCGCTTCGAGGGAGGTCAGTCCCGCCTGGACGTGCTTGGTAATGCAGTCGAGGCTGGCAAGAAGCTTGTTCACGTCCTTGTTGCGCGAGGTAACGGTCTTGTCCTGGATATTTACGCAGCGGATAAAGAAATCGAGGTTGTCCAGATGCTCGCAGAGATGGGCTGCTCTTCGAAGCCGCTCTATGCTGCCGGACAGGCGTGTGAAGGCTGGGGCATCGTTTTGAAAGTCGATGTCGAGCCAGACGTTCGTCTCGCTGCCGCTGCCGAAGCGCACGCGAGGCTCATGTGCGTCGAGCACCAGTCGGTTGGCAGGCTCGCGCGCACCGAGTACTACAGTGGAAGGGGCGCTCTTAATGACCTTTTCAAGCAAAGCCGGCGGGATGCTGATGCGTGGAGCCTCTTTTCCATCCTCTATCTTTGCCCCGGCCTTGCGGAAGATTTCAGTAGCTTGCTGGTTATAGCAGAAGAGTCCCGGATCTTCAAGCAGCTCTCTTGAGACCCCGTCCACCAAGCGCACCTGATCGTCGGAGAGGCGCTCGTCTGGTTTCGATACGAGCACTCCTTCTCGCTGCGGGAGATCAGCGGTTTTCTTTTTTTCTGCCTGGGTCACGATTCAACTGACTCCTTTCTCATTGGCCGTGGCGGCAGGTCTAATACCGTCTAATCCGCCAAGAATCCGCTGTCGCGTCACGGCTTCGAGCTTCGAGACCGCCGGGCGCGAGCAAACCTCACTCACAAAGGCGTGTGCCCTGCTCAGAGCGCTCTCGTTTTCTTCAAAGGCATCCCGGTCCTGACGGTTGGCAAGCTCCGGCATGTAAAACTCATCGCGCATGTGTTTTATCGTGTGCTCCTCGACCAGGTAGTCTGATCCCGGCCCCTTTTCGATAATCAGCTCCGTGCCGAGGGTCTCGTCGTTTACCTCGATGCCATGGAGCACCCTCTGGCACATTCCAAGGATCTCATTGTCAATGACCAGCTTGTCGTATGAGACTGTAAGATCCGCCTCCATGAGGCCCGCCGCGTCATGAATGTAGTTTGCCCCTGACATGGCCACCAAAAGGCTCGACATCGCGCTCTCGTATGCCGATTGCACGCCCATCTTTTTGGCGTCGGTAGTGCCGCCTGTCGAGTAGAGCGGCAGTTTTAAATGCTGGGCCACCTGGGCGACTGCGGCGTTTATCATTGCGCGTTCTATCGGCCCGCCGAGGTGCGACATGGTGCGAAGATCGGTCGTCGAACCGACGCTGCCGCAGATGCCGGGCGCGCCCTTTCTCACTGCCTGCACGAGGGTTATACCGGCGAGGGTTTCGGCAACGTGAGTGAGGACGTTGCCGGCAAGCGTTACAGGCGAGGTAGTTCCACATATCGGCTCTGTCGGGACCACCACTGGGAGGTTTTCCCGGGCTGCCAGGCAGGTCATCTCTCCGTAGCGATCATCTATCTTGAAGGGACTGATGATAAGAGTGATGAAAGATGCAAAGGGCCTCTCTCGCAGCTTTTCCGGAGAGCCTGCAATGATCTCGGCCATCTCTATGACCCTTTTCATGCCCTTCATCGAGTAGATGCAGCCCATGACGTGCTTGTTAGTATTGTAAAAAAAAAAAAAAA